>NZ_JADKSL010000013.1:0-124447 GCF_015351275.1 Pseudoclavibacter sp. VKM Ac-2867 | reverse complement strand
GGGCGGGCAGCGCAGTCTGCCCGCCCGGTCTCCCCAGTCGTCAGCGCAGCGCCGACACCCCACGGAAGCGGAGCGTGACCAGCTGGAACGGGCGCACCGAAAGAGCCAGGGCCCCCTCCGCATCCACGATCGCCGTCTGGTCGACGTCACGTTCGAGCAGGTCGGTCTCAGCGACCGACTCGAACGCGAACCCGGGCGTCACCGTTGCCCGAGCCTTCGCACCGCGAGCCTCATACAAGCGGACGACGACGTCGCCGCTCTGGTCCTCGGCCAGCTTCACAGCCTCCACCACGACGGCCGGGTCATCGACCGTCAGCAGCGGCTCGATGGCCGCGGCGCCGGTCACGGCGCGAGGTGCGACGTTGAGTCGGTAGCCCTCGGCGGCCGCGTCCAGCACATCCGCTCCCACTCGCACCGAGGTGCGGAGCACGTGTCGGCCCTGGTCGGCGTGCGGGTCCGGGAAGGTGGGAGCCCGCAGCAGCGACTCCCGCACGAGGGTGGTCGTGCCGCCGGCTTCGCGGGTCGTGCGGGTCACGTCGTGCCCGTACGTCGAGTCGTTCGCGACGGCCACCCCGTAGCCGGTCTCGCCGACGTGCACCCAACGGTGCGCGCTCGTCTCGAACCGTGCGACGTCCCACGACGTGTTGCGGTGGATGGGGCGGTTGACGTGCCCGAACTGGATCTCGGACGACGACCGCTCCGCGTGCACATCCAGCGGAAACGCCAGCTTGAGGAGCTTCTGGCGCTCCTGCCAGTCGACATCCGTCGTCAGGTCGAGCGTCGGACGCCCGGCGCTCAGCGACAGCTCCTGCACGAAGGTGCTCGAGCCGTGCGAGCGAGACACTCGCACGACGACCCGGTCGGCGTCCTCCGAGACGACCTCGATCGAGTCGACCGAGCGGATCGGGCGGCCGTGGCGCTGGTAGTGCACGTCGATGTCCCACGCATCCCACTGAGCGGGGGTGTCGCGGTAGATCCACAGCTCGGCTGCGCGTTCGCCGGCCGGAACCAGCTCACGATCCGCGGCGACGTCGAAGAGCGACGACACGAGACCGTCCGCGTCGATCGTCACGCGCACCAGCGAGTTGTCGAGCACGAGGGTGTCACCGGAGCGCGTGAGCGTCACCGGGGCGCCGTGCGGCGCGGCACCTGAGGCGGCACCGGATGCGCCACCACCGAGCGCGGGCACGCCGTCCACCGCGTACGGTCCGGCGTTCGCGAGCAGCGCCGTCTCTCCGGCGCCCGTCAGCGAGCCGAGCGCCGACGAGATGAGCGTCTCGAGCTCACCCGCGACCCGCTCGTAGTGCTCCTCGGCGACCTGGTGCACCCAGGCGATGGAGGAGCCGGGAAGGATGTCGTGGAACTGCTGCAGGAGCACCGTCTGCCAGGCCGACTCGAGCTCCGCGTACGGGTACGCGGCGCCCGTGCGGATCGTCGCCGCACTCGCCCACAGCTCCGCCTCGCGCAGCAGGTGCTCGCTGCGGCGGTTGCCGCGCTTCGTGCGCGCCTGCGACGTGTAGGTGCCCCGATGGAACTCGAGGTAGATCTCGCCTGACCAGACGGGCGGCTGCTCGAGCTCGGCCTCGGCCTGTTCGAAGAACGCCTGCGGGCTCGTCATCTCGACCGTGGGAGACCCTTCGAGGTCGCGGGTGCGCTCCGCGGCCGCGATCATCTCGCGGGTCGGACCGCCGCCGCCGTTGCCGTAGCCGAACGGCACAAGGGAGGAGTTGGCTTCGCCCTTCTCCTTGTAATCGCGCTGCGCCTTGTGCAGCTCCTCCTGCGAGAGCACCGAGTTGTAGGTGGCGACGGGCGGGAAGTGCGTGAACACCTGCGAGCCGTCGATGCCCTCCCAGTTGAAGGTGTGGTGCGGCATGACGTTCGTCTCGTTCCACGACGGCTTCTGCGTGAGGAAGTACTTCGAGCCGGCGGCCTTGACGATCTGGGGGAGCGCGGCCGAGTAGCCGAAGGAGTCGGGCAGCCACACCTCGGGCGGCTCGATGCCGAACTCGCGGATGAAGAAGCCCTTGCCCGCCACGAACTGGCGGGCCATGGCCTCGCCGCCCGGCAGGTTGGTGTCCGACTCCACCCACATCCCGCCGACAGGCACGAAGCGCCCCTCGAGGACTCGCACCTTGATGCGCTCGAACAGGTCCGGGTAGTGCTCCTTCATCCACGCGAACTGCTGCGCCGACGAGCAGGCGAAGAGGAAGTCGTCGTTCTCGTCCATGAGCGAGAGCACGTTGGAGAAGGTGCGTGCGCACTTGCGGATCGTCTCGCGCACCGGCCACAGCCAGGCCGAGTCGATGTGCGCGTGGCCGACGGCGACCACGTGGTGGGCGCTCGCGTAGGCGCGGGAGGCGAGCAGCGGAGCGAGCACCTCGCGGCCGGCCTTCGCCGTGCTGGAGATGTCGTCGGGGTCGAGGGTGTCGATGAGGCGCTCGAGCCCGCGGAGGATCTCCGCGCGCCTGGGCGTCTCCTCGCCGAGCTCGCGCCACAAGCCGTCGAGGGTCCACACGTCCTGCGCCAGCTCCCACACGGGCACGTCGCGCAGGCCGATGTCGAGCACCCGAGTGCGGTAGATGGGGGCGTCGCCGGAGGTGGCGAGATCGCCCATGGGGGTGGGCGCGTAGACCGACTCGCCCTGCACGTCCGGGTTCGACGCCGCCTCGATGTAGAGGTCGATGCGGTCGCCTGGGCCGATCTTCAGCGGCACCGCCGTGTTGCGGGGCTCGATGGCCTTCAGGATGTGGCCTTCCGGGGTCCAGACGAGGCCCTCGGCCTGGAAGCCCGGGTGGCCGCTCACGAAGCCGAGGTCGACGAGCACCTCGACGCGTGCATCCGTCATCTCCCAGTCGGCTGGGACGGTGCCGGTGATGTGGAACCACGTGGTTCCCCACGGGCGGCTCCACTCGTCACCGACTCGGAAGGGCGTGAACTGCTGGGTGACCGCCTCGGAGAACGGCACGGGCTCGCCCGGAACGTCCCAGGAGGTGACGGTGAGCTGTTCGCGCTCGCGGTAGATGGCGGGGGTGAGTCGTTCGGACACGAACCGGCGGATGCGGAGGTCGACGAACTGCGTGGGGTCAGGCATGAAGCGCCTTTCTGCGTTGAAGGGAACGTTGGAAGTTGGAGGTCAGCCCTTGACGGCGCCGGCGAGCGCGAACGAGCCGCCGCCGAGGCGGGACACGAGCACGTACAGCGCCAGGACCGGCAGGGAGTAGAGGAGTGAGAACGCGGCGAGCTGGCCGTAGGCGACCGCGCCGTACTGGCCGAAGAACGAGAAGATGCTCACCGCGGCGGGCAGCTTGTCGGGGCTCAGCAGGAGGATAAAGGGGATGAAGAAGTTCCCCCACGTCTGGATGAACACGAAGATGAACACGACTGCGATGCCGGGGCGCATGAGCGGCACGACGATGAGCCGCAGGGTCGCCATGGCCGAGGCGCCGTCCGTCCAGGCCGCCTCTTCGAGGGAGACGGGCACCGAGTCCATGAAGTTCTTCATCATCCAGATCGCCATGGGCAGCGACGTCGCGGCGAGGAACAGAATGGTGCCGAACATGTTGTCGATGAGGTTGAACGCCACGAACAGGGCGTAGACGGGCACCATCATCGCGGTGATCGGCAGGCAGGTCCCGAACAGCACCCCGTACAGGAACGGCTTGTTGATGCGCGACTTGTAGCGGGAGAGCGGATACGCGGCGAGGATCGCTGCGAGCACCGTGACGATCGCGCATCCGCCGGACAGCACGAGGCTGTTCCAGAGCGGGATGAGGGAGATCTCCGGTGTGAGGACGGCGAGGAAGTTGTCGAGCGACGGTGCTTCCGGCCACTTCACCGACAGGGTCGCGGTCGAGTCGAACGACGCCAGGAGGAGCCAGACGAGGGGGAGCAGGAAGATGACGCCGATGACGCTGAGCACGATGTTCGCGAACCAGCGCATCGCGCGCCCCCGAGGGGCCGCCATGCTCGTCTCGACGTGGTGGCCGCCCGTCGCGATGGACCTGGTCGTGACGGCGGGGTCAGCCGCGGCCACGGATGTGTTGCTTGACATGATCAGTCCACCTCCGGTTTGAGCGCCCTGATGTAGGCGACCGAGAACAGCGCACCGACAAGCAGCAGCATGGTGGCGATGGCGGTGCCGAAGCCGAGCTGACCGAAGCGGAACGCCTCCTGGTAGGCGAGCAGCGGCAGCGTTGTGCTGTCGGTGCCTGGCCCGCCGTTGGTCATCACGAAGATGAGCGCGAAGACCGAGAGCGTCTGCAGGGTCGTGAGCATGAGGTTCGTCGAGATGCTGCGGCGGATCATGGGCAGCGTGATGAGCGTGAAGCGCTGCCAGCCTCTCGCGCCGTCGACCTCGGCCGCCTCTGTGATCTCCGGCGGGACGTCGTTGAGGGCTGCCCGGTAGACGAGCATCGAGAAGGCGGTGCCGCGCCACGTGTTGGCGAGGATCACGCTCAGCAGGGGCAGCGTGTAGAGCCAGTTGGGGCCGGTGATGCCGATCGCGGCGAGCATCGTGTTGAGCGTTCCCGCGTCGCTGAAGAACGCGTAGGCCGCGAACGCGGCGACGATCTCCGGCAGCACCCAGGCGGTCACGACGATGGTGCTCACGGTGCTGCGCACGACCTTGTTCGACGACTGCATGAGCACGGCGAGGCCGAGACCGAGCACGTTCTGCCCGAGGATCGCGGACGCGACGAGGAAGATGAGCGTGATGAGCACGGACTTCGGGAAGTCGGGGCTCGCGAAGAGGTCGAGGTAGTTCTGGAACCCGACGAACTCCGCGCTCGAGGCGCCGACGCCGCTCAGCGTGGAGTTGGTGAACGAGCCGTAGAACGACGAGATGACGGGACCTAGGAGGAAGACGGCGAGGAGGCCGACCGCTGGGATCAGCGGCACGCCGCGGGTGACCCGCTGCAGCGCCTTCCGCTTCTTGGGGGCGGGCCGCCCCGTCTCGGGAGCGCGGGGCGCTCCCGAGACGGGGGAGAGGGTGGCGGTCATCAGCTCGACGCCGACGTCGTGTTCTCTTCGCCGACGATGCCGATGACGGCCTTGTCGTAGGCGGCGGCGGCTTCCTCTGGTGTCTGCTGACCCGTCATGACGGCCTCCATGGCGACCGTGATCGCGGCGGAGATCTGCGAGTAGTCGGAGTTCGCTGGGCGGAAGTTCGTGTCGGGCACGAGGTCCGCGAAGAAGCCGAACGTCGGGTTGGCGTCCGTGTACTCGGGGGCTTCGGCGACGTCGGTGCGCACCGGCACCTGGCTTGCCGCCACGTCGTAGCTCAGCGCGTTCTCCTGGTTGAGGGCGAGGCTGATGAAGTCCCAGGCCGCGTCCGGGTTCTTGGTTCCGGCGCCCATGGCGAGGGTCCATCCACCGGACATGCTCGTGACACCCGGGTCCTGGCCGTCCTGCGTCGGCATCGGGGTGACCTGCATGACGTCAGACCATTCCGGCCACGGCTTCGAGCCGGAGTCGAGCCAGGTGCCGCTCACCCAGGAGCCGTCGAGGCTCATCGCGAGCTGCCCGTTCGGGATCCATTCGGTGTTGATGCTGGTGCCGACGTTCTTGTCGAGCGCTTCCTGCGGGGTCGGTCCGAGGCCGCCCTGGTAGATGTCGCCGACGAAGGAGAGCGAGTCGATGAAGCCCTGCGAGCCCGTGACCCACTTCTGCTCGTCGGTGTTGAAGAGCTCATCCTCAGTGCCGGTGAGGAGCATCTGGAAGCCCTGCATCGAGGCGCCCTCGGACATGGCCTTGCCCGAGTAGATGTTGAAGGGGCGGATGTTGGGGTCATGCGCCTTCACGGCTTCCGCGGCCGCGATGATGTCGTCCCAGGTCTTCGGCTCCCACGGCACCTGCACGCCGGCGGCCTCCAGGATGTCATGGTTGTACCAGAGGGCGCGCGTGTCGGTGCCCATCGGGATGCCGTAGACCTTGCCGTCGTCGCCGAGTCCGGCCTGGCGGGCGTTCTCGGGGAACTGCTCCCAGTCGGCCCAGTTCGCGACGTAGTTGTCGAGCGGGGCGAGGTAGCCGGCCTCGACGTCGGTCTTGACCATGAACGTGTCCTCGTACATGACGTCCGGCGCGGTGGCGGGGGAGCGGTTCATGAGGGCGAGCTTCGCGAAGTAGTCGGCTTCCTGCGCCTCGATCGGGATGAGCTCGACGGTCATCCCCTCGTTGGCCGCTTCGTACTCGGCCTTGACCTTCTGCATGTGGTCGTCCATCTGGGTGAACTGCCCGAACTTCTGGTAGGCGACCTTGATGGTGTTCGAGTCGCCTCCGCCCGAGTCGCCGCCAGCGCATGCGGACAGTGCGAGCACAGAGGCGGCGGCGAGTGCCACGACCCCGAGTGTGCGATTTTTCATGGTGCTCCCTTGCTCCACGACCGTTCTCCGTGCGGCTCGACATCGGTGTCGCGCCTTCGGCCTGCCATAAGTAAACCGATTGGACTAACTCATGTCAAGAGCTTCTTGCCGCCACGCGGCGGCCGGGGCTGGGAGGGTTCACGGCACGGCTGACGGCAGGCTGACCGCACGGACGACGGCACGGGTGAACGGCCTCGGGGCATGAGGCCGGTGCCTGCGCCGGACCTGCGTCCGGGGAGCAACCCGGCAGCGCTCAGCGCGAGATCAGGAGCGCTGACGTGTGGGGTGCGAGGGTCTGGTCGAGCACGAGGCAGCCGGCGCCGACGGCGGCGACGTCCTCGCCGATCGTCGAGTTCGGGACGAAGATCGGGTGGTGGGGGATGAGGGCCGCGTCAGCGTTGACGAGCTCCTCGATGCGTGAGCGCAGGGCTGGCTCGATGCGCCGCCAGAAGGGCCCGCCGCAGACGACGGTGTCGATATCGAGCAGGTTGATGAGGCTCACGAGGGCGCGCGCGATCTGCGTCGCCGCCGCCTCGATGACCTCCATCGAGCGGGGCTCGCCGCGGACGGCGGCCGCCGCGAACTCCGTGAAGAGCCGGTCGACCTCGTCGAAGTCGGACCGGTCGACGCTCTCCTCGCCCGGGAGCGCGCCGATGCGGATGGCGTGCTTCACGAGGCGGTGCGGGACGACGAGCTCGCCGACGCAGCCGCGGCGACCGCACGAGCAGACGGGGCCATCCGCCTGCACCATGATGTGTCCGAGGTCGCCGGCGTTGTCGCTCGCGCCGCGGAGCACCTCGTGGTTGACGACGAGACCGATGCCGATGCCGGTGCCGTAGTAGAGGAACGCGAAGTTGTCGCGGCGGGGGCCGGAGTCGAGCCAGAGCTCGGCGACGGCCGCGGCGGTGACGTCCTTCTCGAGCACCACGGGGAACCCCGTGGCCTCGCTGAGGGCGTCGCGCAGCGGCACCGACTCCCAGCCGTCGAGCATGGGCGGGTCGAGCACAACGCCGCGCGCCGAGTCGAGCGGGCCGGGGGCAGCGATCCCCACGCCGAGCACCCGGTCGCGGGGGATCCCGGCGCGTGCGAGGATCGCGGCGATCTCCCTCGTCATGTCGGCGATGACGACGCCGGGGTCCGGCTCGGTGGGGGTGCGCGTGCGGTGGTCGACGACGACGGCACCCGCGAGGTCGAGGACCGCGTAGGTGATGACGGTCGGGTCGAGGTGCACGCCGACGGCGTAGCGGCTCGTCGCGTCGAGGCGCAGCCTGGTGCGGGGTTTGCCCGGCCCGGTGATGAGGCGCTCGCCCTCCCGGACGAGGCCCCCGTCGATGAGGCGGCGGGTGACGTTCGACACGGTCTGGGCCGAGAGACCGCTGGCCTGGGCGACCTCGACGCGGCTCACCCCGTCCGGGGCCCGGCGGATGAAGTCGAGGATGACGGCCTGGTTGTATTCGCCGACGGCCAGCAGGTTGTGTCCTCGTCGCATGCGCCACCTCCCATCAACCCTGATCTTGGGAACTGACGTTCTCACATTTTCAGGCCGGCTGCGGACCTTCGTGATCGAATCCGGTGCGGAGCGTCGACGCCGGGCGTCCCAGTCGGCGCAGAGGGACGGCTCGAGGGTGAGTACGCTTGGACGGCGCCGCACCCTCGAACGGGGCACGTGCATCCGGCACCGGATGCGCGTCGGCAGTCACAGGTTTCAGCACGAAGGAGCAACGATGACGGCAGCAAGAGTCACTCCCCAGGAAGCGTGGGACGACCTCGTCCAGGGCAATGAGCGCTTCATCAAGGGTGACCTCCTCCACCCGCAGCAGAGCGCGGCGCGGCGCACCGAGATCTCGGGCAGTCAGGCGCCGAACGCCGCGTTCCTCGGCTGCTCCGACTCGCGTGTCGCCGCCGAGATCCTCTTCGACTGCGGCCTCGGCGACCTGTTCGTCGCCCGCAACATGGGGCAGATCGCCAACGAGAACACGACCGCGACCATGGAGTTCGCCGTCGCCGAGCTCGGCGTGGCCCTCATCGTGGTGCTCGCGCACGGCTCCTGCGGCGCCGTGAAGGCCGCCATCAACCAGACCACGGCGCACCCGCGCGACGTGACGCCCGCCATCAAGGACGAGCTCGCGCGCATCCAGCCCTCCGTGCAGGAGGAGTGGTTCACGAGCGACCAGTCGACCCCGTACGTCGACGAGGCGCAGATCGACGTGGAAGCCGTCGGCCGCCGCCACCTGTACTCGACCATCAACTCGCTCGTGCGCAGCTCGCGCGTCATCAGCGACGCCGTCGCGAGCGGCGCGCTGAGCATCGTCGGCTGCCAGTATGAGCTGTCCGACGGCCGCGTCGCCCCCGTGACCGCGATCGGTCAGCTCGCCATCACCCGCTGAGCGCCGCGTAGCTGAAACGACACGACTCGGCGCTCACTTCGAGGTGCGTCGATGAGCGCCGATGAGCGCCGATGAGGCCGTCCGGGCCTGGGCTCGGCGCGCTCGCGAGGACACGGACCTGCTCGTCGGGGTCTTCGAAGGCCCACCCGCACGCCGCGATCGTCGCCGAATAGGTCGCTTTCACCCCGTAGCGGCCTCTGACATGGGGTGAAAATGACCCATTCGGCGGCGGCGTTATCGGCGGCGGCGTCGTCGACGTCGGCGGCGGATGCGTCAGTCGGCCGAGCCCGAGGTGCTCGCGGGTTCGCGCAGCGAGTGCACGAATGCGAGCTTCTCGATGACCTTGTCCGGTAGGACAAACGGGTAGAGGTCGCGCTGCCCGAGCGAGCGGTTGACGACGTTCATGGCGGTCGCGAACGGCATCCAGCTGTCGACGACCACGTCGCGGGCGGACGCGCCTGGCTCTGGCGCGGGCAGCAGCTCGAAGGCGACGGCCGTCTCGAGGGTGTCCTGGATGTGCAGGTAGTGCGCCCAGGTCTCCGCGAAGTCCTCGTACGGGTGCATCGTCGCGTAGCTGCTGAGGTAGTCGCTGCGCCAGTTCTCCGGCGGGCCCTCCTCGTAGTGGCGGTCGATCTCGGCCTGGTAGTCGGCGCGCTCGTCACCGAACAGCTCCCTGGCCTCGTCGATGCGGGACGTCTGCTCGACGAGCTGCCACTCGTAGTAGTGGCCGCTCTCGTGGCGGAAGTGCCCCAGCATGGTGCGGTACGGCTCGGCGAGTCGCTGCCGGACCTGCTCGCGGTAGCTGTCGTCGCCCTCCGCGAGGTCGATCGTGATGACGCCGTTGGCGTGGCCGATCGTGACGCTTTCCGACACGCTCGACAGCAGGTCGAAGACCGGCGTCTGGCCCACCGTGGCGGGCTCGCCGCTCTCCTTGGGGCGCGTCGCGAACCCGAGGCGGGTGAGGTCGCGCACCAGGTGCCGCTTCGACTCCTCCGCGATCGGGAAGAGGCGCAGGCCCTTCGCGTCGGCGTCGCTGGGACGGGTGCGGGTGAGCTGGCAGCTCTCGCAGAGCCCGCCGGCCTGCGCGGTCAACCACGTGCATCCGGCGAGCTCGGCGTTGCTGCACCGCCGCAGGCCGGCATCCTCCGCGGCTGTGCCCCCTTCGACGAGCACGTCGTCGAGGCTGAGCACGTAGCCAAGCTTGGACGCGCATCGCTCGCAGGACACCGAGTCGAAGAAGACCTCGTTCTCGCACACATCACAGTCGAACCGTCGCACGGGGGGAGCCTCTCTTCTGCCGCGGATCAGGAGTGCCGCGGCGACCGACGGATCACTGTACGCGGGCGCACATGGGAGGCCGCGACGCTTGACAAGCCCCACTCGCGGGCGGTCGGCGGCGCACCGGGTCAGACGGGGAGGCCCTTCTGGCGCAGGAGCGCGTTGAACCGTTCGGGGTCGGAGGTGCCGTCCTCGTTGTGCTTGCGGATGCGTGCCTCCCGCTCCAGGTGCCGACGCGCGTCGTGCAGCAGCGACTCCGCGCGCTGCGCCGAGACGGCGAGCACCCCGTCGAGGTCGCCGAGGATGAGGTCGCCCGGGTTCACGACGAGGCCGGCTATCGAGACGGGCACGTTGATCTGGCCGGGGCCGTCCTTCGTGGGGCCGCGGTGCGTGTGCCCGAGGGCGTAGGCGGGCATGCCGCCCTCCCGCCACTCGGCGACGTCGCGCAGGGCTCCGTCGAGGACGAAGCCGCCGAGGCCCTTCGCGAGCGCGGTCGTGCGGATGAGCCCGCCGATGACCGCCTGGCTGAGGTCGCCGCCGCCCTCGATCACGATGACATCGCCGGGGTGGGCGTCCATCATGGCCTTGTGGATCATGAGGTTGTCGCCCGGTCGGATCTTGACGGTCACGGCCTGCCCCGAGAGGGGAGCGTCGCCGTGGTAGGCGGTGAGTCCGACCGCTCCCACGGAGCGTCCGAGGCAGTCACCGGCGACGGCGACCGGGATGGCGCGAAACGCCTCGATCAGTGCCGCTGGCAGCTCTGGCGCGCGCTCGCCGATGAAGTAGCCGGTCGGCCAGGCGGGGGCTTCGGTGGGGTCCTGCTGGGTCATGCGGTGCTCCGTTCGGCCGAGAGGGTGGTGGGGTTCACGCAAGAGCGCACGTCAGGGATGGCGCCGTCGAGGTAGCCGAGGACATTGCGTGCGGCCGCCAGGGCCATGGCCTCGAGCGCCGCCGGGGTCGAGCCGCCGACATGCGGCGTGATGACGACGTTCGGGCAGGTGAGCAGCGGGTTGCCCGGCTCGATGGGCTCAGCCCAGGTGGTGTCGAGGCCCGCGGCGAAGAGCCGTCCGCTGCGGAGTGCGTCGACGAGGGCTGGCTCGTCGACGATCTCTCCCCGGGCCGTGTTCAGCACGATGGCGTCTGTCGGCAGCAGGGCGAGCTGGGCGGCCCCGATGAGGCCGCGCGTGCGCTCGCTGAGTGGCACGTGGAGGCTCAGCACGTCGGCCTGGCCGAGCAGCTCCTCGAGGCTGCCGACCATCGTGAGCTCGGGGGAGGGGGCGTCGAGGCCGAACCCGGGATCGAAGGCGAGCACGCGCATGCCCGTCGCGGCCGCGGTGCGGGCGACCCGCTGCCCGATCTGGCCTGCCCCGACGAGGCCGAGCGTGGCGCCCGCAAGCTGCCGTCCATCCTGCGCTCGGCTCCAGCGGCCCTGCCGGATCTCCGCGTCCATCCAGGACACCCGGCGGGCGGCGGTGAACATGAGCGCGATCGTGAGCTCGGCAACGGATTGGGCGTTCGCCCCCGGCGTGGTGAGCACTGGGATGTCGCGCCGAGTCGCGGCTTCGACGTCGATGTTGCCGACGCCGACGCCGTGCTTCGTGATGACTCGAAGCGACGGGCACGACTCGATCGCCCCTGCCGACAGCTCGACGGTGCGGGAGATGACGGCGTCGACCGCTTCGCGCGCCAGGATCTCCTCGACCTCAGCGCGCCCGCCACCTTCCGGCAGGTAGATCACCCTGCTGCCGGATTCGGCGAGGGCACGCACCCCCGACTCGCCGAGCCGAGGGGCCGTCACGAACACCGTTGCGCTCATCGCACCGTCTCCTTCGTCGGTTCACAGTCCTGCTCAAGGTCTTGGTCAAGGTCCTGCTCAAGGTTCTTGGTCCAGCTCTGCTGGGGCGCTGGCCGTCTTCGGCCGCGCCGCCGGCTCACTCGAGTGCCGGGGGCAGCCCGGTGCGCGGCACGTCGCGCACGCAGGCGCGCAGCGCGTCGACGAACTCGGGGATGCGCGCGTCGACGAATCTCGCGGTGGGCCCGCCGAGCACGACGACGACGGGCTGCAGGTGCGGTCGCTCGGGGTTCTCGGGGACGAGCATCGCCAGGCCGCTGTTGCCGGACTCCCGCTCGCCGTGGCTGAGTCCCCAGCCCTGCTCGCGGATCTCGTCGACCCTGCGCCGGAGGGCGGCGGTGTCGACGTCGATCGCCCGGTCCGCGTCAAGCTTCGCGAGCACGGCGTCGAGCATCTCCGGGCGTTCGCCGCTGAGGAGCGTCGTGGATGCGGCGCCCAGCCAGATCGGGAGCTCGTCGCCGACCTGGACCACGTGGCGGATGGTGTGTCGCCCGGGGGCCTGGGCGATGGCGACGCGCTTGAGGTCGCGGCGGACGTAGAGGCTCACTGTCTCGCCCGTCTGCTCGGCGAGCTCGCGGAGGCGCTCAAGTGTGGGGGCCGGAGCCGACCAGGCTGCCTTCGCGAATGCTCCCCAGCGGATCATGCGGGGGCCAACGCTCACGCGTCCGTCGGGGAGGAGTTGCAGCATCCGCTCGCCCACCAGGGTGTCGACGAGGCGCAGCACGGTCGTTCGCGGGAGCTCGCAGCGGCGGACGATGTCGGCGATGGCGAGCGACTGGCCTTCGTTCTCGAAGCAGTCGAGGACATCGAGGGCTCGGCTCACGGCGCGGATGCCGCCCGGTTCTGACCGCTGGGCTGGTGCGTCGTCGGCGCTTGTCATGGGGTCTCCGGCTTCGGATCGTTTGCTTGCCCGGTCACACTAGCGTACCATCTGGTGGACAGATATGTCCGCTCTGTGGACAGTCAATCACAAGGGAGTGATCGTGACAGCAAAACGGAAGCTCATGGGCGCGGTGGGCATCGCCGCGACCATGGTGCTCGTCGGAGTGGCCGCGTTCGACGCGAGCCAATCGACGACGGGGACCGACCCCAGCACCAAACTGACCTTCATGTCGCCCTCCGCCCCGGGCGGCGGCTGGGATCTCGCGGCCAGGGAATCGCAGCAGGCGCTCCGGGCCGGCGGCATCGTGAACAACGTGCAGGTCGTCAACGTGCCAGGAGCTGGCGGCACGATCGGCCTCTCCCAGTTCGTCGGCCTCGGCGCCGACCCGACCAACCTCATGATGACCGGCACGGTCATGATGGGCGCCATCAACGTCAACAAGTCGACCGTCGACCTGTCGGACACGACCCCCATCGCGCGCCTCGCCGAGGACTACGAGGTCTTCATCGTCCCCGCGAACTCGCCATACGAGACGCTCGACGACTTCATCGCCGACTGGAAGCAGAACCCGCACTCCGTCGCGATCGGCGGGGGAGGCGTCGGCGGGACCGACCACCTCCTCGCCGGGCTCGTCGCCGAGGAAGCCGGCATCGATCCGGGCGACATCAACTACGTCTCCTACGCGGGAGGCGGAGAAGTGCTCACGTCGCTGCTCTCCAACACCGTCGCGATCGGGGTCAGCGGCTACAACGAGTTCAGCGACCAGATCGAGGCGGGCAACCTCCGTGCCCTCGCCGTCTCCGCTGAGGAGCCGATCGATGGCATCGACGTCCCGACGCTCATCGACCAGGGCGTCGACGTGCACCTCCCGAACTGGCGAGGCATCGTCGCGCCTCCCGGCATCACCGACGCCGAACGAGACCAGCTCGTCGCCATCTTCGAGGAGATGGCCGCGACGCCGGAGTGGCAGGACACCCTCGAGCGGAACAGCTGGGAGCCGGCCCTCCTCACGGGAGACGACTTCGCCGCGTTCATCGAGGAAGACCAGGCGAGAGTCGACCAGATCATCGAGGAGCTCGGACTATGACCGGCGTCATCCCCACCTCCGCGTGGACGCAGCACGACACCACTTCAAGGCCAGGCTGGTGGCGTCGCCGGACGGGCCTCGTCGTGCCAGGCATCCTCACGTTGACCGGTATCGGCCTCGCCATCGGCACGATCACCATGGACGTTCCCGGCAACGTCTCGCAGCCCGGGCCGCAGGTCTTCCCGGCCATCGTCACGGTCGCGGTGTTCGTGATCGCGGTGCTGCTGGCCATCGACGTGATCCGCAATCCGGAGCCGGAACGGGTCGCCGAACCCGACCAGGCCGAGCTGCGCGGAGAGCGGCGAGTGATCGAGGAGGATCCCGACTACGACCTCGACGAGCTCGCCGTCGCCCAGGACCGCGAACTGCAGGCCGAGCACATCCGCCCCCGCACCAATGTGCGCTCGCTCCTCGGCGCCCTCGGCACGACCATCGTGTTCATCGCGGCGCTCACCCCGCTCGGCTGGCTGCTCTCCGGAGCCTTCCTCTTCTGGGGCATCTCCCGGGCGCTCGGAAGCCGGCGCCCGTTCTTCGACATCTTCCTCGCCCTCGCGATGTCCTCCATCGTGCAGATCGCGTTCTCGATCGGGCTGGGCCTCAACCTGCCCCCCGGCATCTTCGTAGGAGTCCTCTGATGGATACGCTCGCCAATCTCGGGGAGGGGTTCCTGACGGTCCTCACCCCCATCAACATGCTGTGGGTGCTCATCGGCGCGGTGCTCGGCACCGCCGTCGGCGTCCTCCCTGGCCTCGGGTCCGCGATGGCCGTCGCCCTCCTGCTCCCCGTCACCTTCTCCCTCGACCCCATCGGCGCGTTCATCATGTTCGCGGGTGTCCTCTTCGGCGGGCTCTTCGGCGACTCCATCGCCGGCATCCTCATGAACACCCCGGGCAACAGCACGGCCATCGCGGGCTCCATCGAGGGCCACATCATGGCCAAGAACGGTCGAGCGGCGCAGGCGCTGGCGACGTCGGCCATCGGAGCGTTCATCGGCGGCATCCTCGCGTCGATCCTCGTCGTGTTCTTCGCGCCTCGCCTCGCCGAGCTCGCGACCCTGTTCGGCCCTGCCGAGTACCTCGCGCTCGCCGTGTTCGCCTTCATCGCCATCTCCGCCGTCGTGACGCAGTCGATCATCCGCGGCCTCGCCGCCCTCGTGCTCGGCCTCGCGATCTCGGTCGTCGGCATCGACTCCATCTCGGGGGCCTCCCGCTACACGGCGGGCATCCCGGAGCTGTTCGACGGCATCGACATCGTCGTCATCACCGTCGGGCTGCTGGCCCTCGGCGAGGTCTTCGCGGTCGCCGGCCGACGCGGCTACTCCGACGACACCGGTCTCATCCAATCGAAGGGGCGCCTCTGGCTGTCCCTGCGCGAGCTCCGCCAGGCGATGCCCGCATGGCTCCGCGGCACTGCGATCGGGATTCCGTTCGGCATCATCCCCGTCGGCGGCGCCGAGGTGCCCACGTTCCTCGCCTACGGAACCGAGCGCAGGCTCGACAAGCGTCGCAAGAAGCCCATGTTCGGCCTCGGCGCCATCCAGGGCGTCGCAGGCCCGGAGGCCGCTGGCAACGCGACCGCCGGAACCGCGATGGGCGCGCTGCTCGCGCTCGGACTGCCGACCTCGGCGACCGCCGCGATCCTGCTCGCCGCCTTCCGGCAGTACGGCCTGCAGCCAGGGCCGCTGCTCTTCGAGCGGTCGAGCGAACTCGTCTGGGCGCTCCTCGCAAGCTTCTTCATCGGCATGGTCGTGCTCCTCATCCTGAACCTGCCCTTCGCGCCGCTCTGGGCGAAGCTGCTCAAGATCCCGCGTCACTACCTCTACGCGAGCATCACGCTCTTCGCGATGCTCGGCGTCTACGCCACGAGCGGCAAGATCCTCGACCTCGTGCTCGTCGTCGTCATCGGCCTCATCGGCTTCACGATGCGGCGCTACGGGCTGCCGGTCGCCCCGATGCTCATCGCGATCATCCTCGGGCCGCTCGCCGAGACGGAATTCCGCCGCGCGATGGCGGTCAGCGAGGGCGACCCGAGCGTGCTGATCGACAGCCCCATCACCATCACCCTCTACTCCGTTCTCGCCATCACCGTGGCGTTTGTCATCGTGCGCGTCATCCGCGCGAAGCTCGCCACCAGAAAGGAAGTCACGGTTTGACGGATAAGACATCGGGCCCCCTCGCGGGGGTGCGCGTGCTCGACATGACCAACGTCCTCGCCGGGCCGTACGCGTGCTACCAGCTGGCCCTCATGGGGGCCGAGGTCATCAAGGTCGAGGTGCCCAAGGGGGGAGACCTCGCACGGCGCCTCGGGTCGGACTCGGAGCTGAACAGCGAGCTGATGGGGGTCTCGTTCCTGGCGCAGAACGCCCAGAAGCGATCGATCACCCTCGACCTGAAGTCCGACGGGGGCAAGGAGGTCATGCGCCGCCTGGTCGCCGAGGCCGACGTGCTGTGCGAGAACTTCCGACCTGGGGTGCTCGCCCGTCTCGGCTTCGGCTGGGAGGAGCTGCGCGCCATCAACCCACGCCTCGTGTACTGCGCGATCTCCGGATTCGGGCAGACGGGGCCGCTCCGATCCAAGCCCGCGTACGACCAGATCATCCAGGGCGGCTCGGGCATGATGAGCGTCACCGGCACGCCGGAGACCTCCCCGCTCCGAGCCGGCTACCCCATCGCCGACACGCTCGGCGGGCTCGCGGCCGCGTTCGCCATCACCTCAGCACTCCACGGGCGCGAGCGCACGGGCGAGGGATCCAGCATCGACGTGTCGATGCTGGAGACCGCCGTGACCGCCATGGGCTGGGTCGTCTCCAACCACCTCGTGGCAGGCCAGGTGCCCCGAGCGCTCGGCAATGACAACGGCACTGCCGCGCCGTCCGGCACCTTCCAGACAGCAAGCGGGGCGCTCAACATCGCGGCGAACAAGCAGGAGCAGTTCGAAGCCCTCACGCGGGTCATCGGGCGCCCGGAGCTCGCTGCGGATGCCCGCTTCCGCGACCGGGAGGACCGCAAGCGCTTCAGGGCCGAGCTCACGGACGAGATCGAAGCGGCCCTCGGCGCTGAGGACACGGCCTACTGGGAGGAGCGGCTCTCGGCGGCAGGAGTGCCTGCGGCAGCGGTGCTCACGGTTCCCGAGATGCTCGAGAGCCCGCAGATCATCGACCGTGAGCTCGTGCACGACCTCCCGTTCCCGGGACGAGAGGGGGAGACGCTGCGGGTGCTGGGCAACGGCATCCGCCTCGACGACCGCCCGAGCGCACCAACCGTGCCGCCTCCAGGTCTCGGGCAGCACACCGACGAGATCCTGCGCGAGCTCGGCTACGACGCCGCGCAGATCCGAGCATTCCACGAGGAGCGAGCCGTATGATCAGCAGCGCCAGTCCCGCCGACCAGCCCACCGTCGCCGACACCACGGCGTGGTGGAGCACAAGCGTGACCCGGATCGCCCCGGGGGAGATCGAGCTCCGGGGGTACCCGATCGAGCAGGTCATCGGCAACGTCGGCTTCGTGAGCACGATCTGGCTGCTCACGACGGGGAGCCTGCCGAGCGCGACGGTCTCGAACCTCCTCGAGGCGACCCTCGTCGCGAGCGTCGATCACGGCCCGCAGGCGCCCTCCATCGCAAGCGCACGCATGGCCGCCACGTGCGGCGTCGGCCTCAACTCAGCCATCGCCAACGGCGTGAACGTCCTCGGGGATACGCACGGCGGCGCGGGCCAGCAGTGCGTGCAGCTGCTGAACGACCTCGTCGAACGGCACGAGACCGAGGGCGTACCGCTGGATCAGCTCGCCCGCGAGGCGATCGCCGACCATAAGAGCCGCGGCGTGTTCGTGCCGGGCTTCGGGCACCGCTTCCACCCCAGAGACCCACGACGCGACCCGCTGCTGCAGCTCGTGGAGGACGCGCTCGCCGCGGGGGACATCTCCGGGAGGCACCTTGCCGCCGGGCTCGCAGTGGAGCGGGCCCTCGAACGGGGGGAGCGGCGCATCCCCATGAACATCGACGGCATCTCCGCGATCGTCTACGCGGAACTCGGCGTCGAGCCGGAACTCGCGCGGGGCCTGTTCGTGCTCTCCCGCTCCGTGGGGATCCTCGCCCACGCGTGGGAGGAGAAGCAGGCGGGGCAGCGCATCAAGGGGCCGCTGCCCCCACCCCTCCTCGCCGACTACACTGGCGAGCCCACTCGGGCCGTGCCAGGAGCACGCAGGCCAGCTACTCCCTGACCGCCCCCTCGAGCATCCCCTGGATGAAGTGCCGCTGCAGGAAGATGTAGAGCACGACGACGGGCAGCGCGACCATGATGGCGCCCGCCGCGAGCAGCGCGGTGCCCTGCGTGTACTGCCCCTGGAAGAAGGCCAGGCCGAGCGGCGCGGTGCGCACGCTGCCGTTCGGCGACATGACGAGGGGGATGAGGAACTCGTTCCAGGTCCACATGAACGTCAGCAGCACGAGCGTCAGGATGGCTGGCCGGCCGATGGGGACGAGCACCTGCCACAGGATGCGCATGGAGCCAGCCCCATCGAGCTTGGCCGCGTCGATGAGCGCCTGGCTGGAGGAGCGGAAGTAGGTGCGCATCCAGAACGTGCCGAACGCGATCGACATGGCGATCTGCGGGAACGCGACGCCCCACACCGTGTTCGTGAGGCCCACGGTGCGCAGGTCGAAGTACAGGGGCACGATGAACGCCTCGGTCGGCACCATGATGCCGAGCAGGAAGAGGTAGAAGATGGGCGTCGCGCCGCGGAACTTCATGGTGCCGAGCGCGTAGCCCGCGAGGATCGACGCGAGCACCGCGACGACGACCACGATCACGGCGACGACGACCGAGGTCAGCATGTACTGTCCGAACCGCGCGACCTCCCACGCCGTGGGGAAGTTCTCCCAGTGGAAGATGCGCCCTTCCTGCGCGACGCTCGCGTTCTCTGGCCCGAATGCGAGCGTGACGATGACGCTGATCGGGCCGAGGATGACCAGCCCGAAGACGCCCAGGATCAGGTAGTTGGCGACCTTCTCGAACACGGAGACGTTCACGCGCGGTCTCCGATCCGGTTCACGACGAAGTTGATGGCGAACACGATGAGGGTGAGCACGGCGCCCACGGCCGTGGCGGCCCCGACCTCGCCGAGCTCGAACGCCCGCCGGTACACCTCGAAGCTCGGCACCGTCGTGGACGTGCCAGGGCCGCCGCTCGTGGTGACGTAGATGAGGTCGAAGGTCTTGAGCGCTGCGACGATCGTGAGCGTCAGCGCCACCGTGATCTCGCCCCGCACGGAGGGCAGCGTGATCGAGAAGAACTCGCGCACCGGGCCCGCGCCGTCGAGCCTGGCCGCCTCGTAGAGCTCCTTCGGCACGCGGCTCATCCCTGCCATGAGCAGCACGGTCACGAGCCCGAGCGACACCCACGAGCCGATGAGGCCGACGGCCGGCAGCGTGAAGGTGTAGTCGCCGAGCCACGCCCGCGTCCAGCTCTCCAGCCCGACGAGGCGCAGCAGGGCGTTGAGGGGGCCGTCCGGCGCGTAGATCTGCCGCCACGTGACCGCGACGACGACCATCGCGATGACCTGCGGCAGGAAGATGAGCGTGCGGAAGAAGCCGAGTCCCCGCACCCGCGCCCGCGTGAGGATCGCGGCGAGCATGAGGCCCACCGCGAGCGGCAGGATCGAGTAGAAGAAGATCAGCACGAACGCGTGCCCGAACGCCTCCCGCAAGCGCTCGTCCTGCACGATCTGCACGTAGTTGTCGAACCCGACGAACGTGGATGCGCCCAGCCCGTCCCACTCGAAGAACGAGAACTGCACGGCCCGGCCGAGCGGGAACAGCAGGAACGTGCCGTACAGGAGGAACGCGGGCGCGAGGTACGCGAACGGCACCCAGGCGGGGGTGCCGCGGCGGGCACCCTTCGCCGGGCGACGTTCGCGCGCCGTCGCGCTCGAGTTCGTCATTCGGGGCGTCGCTCGGGCTGCGCGGGCGCCACCGGGCGCAGGCTACTCATTCGCCGCGATGAAGTCGGCGTAGTCGGTCTCGAGGGTCTCGGTGAACTGCTCCGGCGTGAGCTGCCCGTCGATGAGCCCCTGCAAGGACTGGCCGATGGTGTCGCCGAAGGTCGGCGTCGCGTAGTCCAGGTACGGGAGCACGCTGCCAGACTCGGTGACCTCGCCGAACGCCCCGTAGATGTCGGCGAAGACGCCGGACTCCGGCGCGAGCTCAGCCGAGTTGTTGACGGGCAGGTTGCCGGTGTCGGCCAGGATCTGCATAGCCTCGTCGCTTGTCAGGAAGTCGATGTAGGCGGCCGCGACGTCCGTATTGTCTGCCGCGGAGGTCATCGCGAACGGGAGTCCAGTGCCTCCGGTCGTCGCAAGCGCCCCCTCGCTGGTCTTCGGGACGAAGAAGCCGAGGTCATCGCCCATGCTCGCCTCGAGGTCGGCCGCGAGCCACGAGCCGCCGATGAGGAACACGCCGTTGCCCTCAGCGAGCGCCTGCCAGGCCGCGTCGTAGTCGGTGCCGTTCACACCCGTGTTGAAGTAGCCGTCGTCGACCCAGCCCTTGAGGGCGGTCGCCGCCTCGACGTTCTCCGGAGTGGTCCAGCTCGCCCCCGGGTTGCCGAGCCCGAGGTTCGTGATGGTCTCCGCATCCACGTACTCGCCCTGGAGCGGGCCGAACACGTGGCCCGCCGGCCACTGCTCGATGTTGCCGAGCTGCATGGGCGTCTCGCCTGCAGCCTTCGCCGTCGCGAGCGCCGCCTCGAACTCGGGCCACGTTCCCGGCACCTCGACGCCGAGCGACGCGAGCTTCGCCTTCGAGTAGAAGATGCCAACGACCTCGCCGACCTGTGGCAGGCCGTAGAGGTTGCCGTCTCCGAAGACCTTGGCGTCCTCACTGTACGTCGAGTACTGGAGGATCGACTCCTGGTAGCGGTCGAACCAGCCGTAGGCCTCTGCGTAGTCGTCGAGCGCGCGCAGCTGCCCGGCCTCGACGAACGCCCCCATCGTGTTGCGGCCGTTGTTGGCCTGCACGACGTCCGGCGCGTTCTCGTCGGTCAGCGCGAGGCGCAGCGTCGTCGCGAGGTCGTCGAAGGCCTGCGAGTTGCGCTCGATCGTGACGTTCGGGTATTTCTCCTCGAACGCCGCGTTCAGCTGCTCGATCTGCTCGTTCTGCCCGCCTCGCACCTCCTGGTCCCAGACGGTCAGCGTGACGTCGCCGACCTGTGAGATGTCCGTGCTGATCTCCGCCGTGGAGGCATCGGGGGCGGCCTGCTGGCCCGTGCCGGGCGCGCATCCTGCGAGGGCGAGCGCGAGTGCCAACCCGCCGGCGACCGCCGCGGTTCTCCGATGCTTCTCGTTCATGTTCGGCTTCCTTCTTTCGCTGAGGGTGCGTTTCGTGCGATGGGGGACCAGCGGTCAATTGTCGCGGATGCGGTGCCGACAGCCCGGCTGGGTCGGCTCTGGCGCGCCGGTCAGACTCCGGGGAAGTGGTCGACGAGGCGGAACGTGGCCTCCGCGCGGCGGACCGCGCCGGGGCGCTCCGACGGCAACACGTCCTGCAGGAAGCCGTAGCGCTCGGTGAGCTCGGCGTCTCCCGAGGCTCGCGTCGCATCCCACCAGTCGGCGATGTCGCCCCAGCCGGGGGCCGCGAGCGAGCCGCCGAACTGCTGCACGGCGAGGGCCGAGCAGAGCGCCGAGAACTGGAGGCGCTGCTCGAGCGGCCAGTCGCGCAGGGAGCCGAGCACGAAGGATGCGCCGAACACGTCCCCGGCGCCGGTCGCGTCGAGGGCGCGGACGGGCACGGCAGGAACGCGGACCTCTTGACCCGTCGCGGAGTCGATGCCGATGGCACCGTCCTTGCCGCAGGTCACGACGACGATGGGCACGTGCTCGGCGAGGGCGCGGGCCGCTGCGAGGGGCGAGCTGGTGCGCGTGTACTCGACGCCCTCCCGCTCGTTCGGCATGAACGCGTAGCAGGACGACAGGGGCTCGAGGACGGCTCGGTCCCACACACCCGTGTCGTCCCAGCCCACGTCGGCGAAGATCCGGGTGCCGTGCGCCGCCGCGCGCAGCCACCACGGCTCCTGCTCGAGGCTCGTCATGGCGCCGAGCTCGGCGAGCGCGGTGCGGCTCGAGACGCCGTCGCCGAGGAGAGCGTCGCTCGAGATGGGGCTCGGGTGTCCGTGCGTGATCATGCTGCGGTCGCCGTCCTGCGCCACGGAGACCGTGACCGCGGTGTGCCAGTTCTCGAAGCGCCGCGAACGGCTGAGGTCGATGCCCTCGTGCTCCTCCAGCAGCTCCCAGCACCAGCGGCCGTAGACGTCGTCGCCGAAGACGGAGGCGAGCGAGGTGGTCAGCCCGAGGCGGCTGGCCGCGACGGCGAGGTTGGCGATGCCGCCAGGCGTCGAGCCCATGCCTTCTGCCCACACCTCCGTGCCCGCGCTCGGCGAGCCGTGGAGGTCGGTGAAGACGATGTCGAAGAAGACGGAGCCCGCGAGGACCACATCGAATCGCGCACCATCGACCGAGTCGGTCGGGGGTGTGTCGTGATGGGCCGAAGCCATCGCGGCTCCTCTCGGTAGCAACAGCGGTGTTGCTCACACATCCTGCGCGGTGATCGTTCGTGCGTCAAGTCCCGCTCGTTCGTGCTTGCGACGTGCTCGTTGGTGACTGCTACGATGCCTCGCATGCTCACCACGACGCGTCAGGCTCGCATCCTGCAGTCGCTGCGCGCGGACGGTCAGGTCACGGTCGAGGAGCTCGCCGTCGAGTTCGGGGTGTCGCCGTCGACGGTCCGGCGGGACCTCAACGCCCTCAGCGCCGAGGGTCTGCTTCGCCGCGTCCGCGGTGGTGGCGGCATCGAGCCCGACCGGGTGCCGTTCGCCGAGGTCGCGACCCACCAGAGCGCCCAGAAGACCGCCATCGCGGCGCGGGCAGCCACGCTCGTCCGCGACGGCGACGTCGTCCTCATCGACATCGGCACCACGACGGCGCTGCTCGCGAGGCAGCTGCGCGGGCGACGCATCACCGTCATCACCTCGAGCCTCGCCGTGGTGGACGCGCTTCGCGACGACGACGCCGTCGAGCTCATCGTGCTCGGCGGGGTCGTGCGGAAGAACTACAGCTCGATGGTCGGGGTGCTGACCGAGCAGGCGCTCGCGCAGATCCGCGCGACCGTGTGCTTCCTCGGCACGAGCGGCATCAGAGCAGACGGCACGATCTCCGACACGACCGGCACCGAGGTGCCCGTGAAGCTCGCGATGATCGCCTCCTCGCAGCGCACGGTCGTGCTGGCGGATGCGACGAAGTTCCCCGGGGTCGGTCTGCTGAGCGTGTGCGGCGCATCCGCCATCTCTGCGATCGTCACGGAAGACCATGCGGACCCGGCGACGCTCGCCGTGCTGCGGACAGCGAAAGTCGAGGTGATGTTCTCGTGAAGCTCACGATCATCGGAGGCGGAGGGTTCCGCGTCCCCCAGGTGTTCGAGGCGGTGGCCTCCGACGAGGCGCCCGTGCGCATCGACGAGCTGAGCCTCTACGACGTCTCGCCGGAGCGGCTGGCGATCATCCGCGTCATCGTCGAGCGCATCGCGAGCGAGAAGCGCTTCGCGCCGCGTATCAGCGTCACGACCGACCTCGAGGAGGCGCTGCGCGGCACGGACTTCGTGTTCAGCGCCGTCCGCGTGGGCGGCACGGCCGGCAGGGTCGCGGATGAGCGCATCGCCCTCGAGCTGGGGGTGCTCGGCCAGGAGACGGTCGGGCCTGGAGGGCTCGCGTACGCGCTGCGCACGATCCCGTTCATGGTCTCGCTCGCCGAGACGATCAAGCGGGTCGCTCCCGATGCCTGGGTGATCAACTTCACGAACCCCGCCGGAATCGTCACCGAGGCGATGCGGGGCGTGCTGGGCGACCGTGTCGTCGGCATCTGCGACACCCCGATCGGGCTCATGCGCCGCGCGGCGGCGGTCGCCGGGGCTGGCCTCTCGGCCGGCCCCGAGGGTCGGGGCGAGCCCTCTGCGGTGGCCTTCGACTACGTCGGCTTGAACCACCTCGGCTGGCTGCGCTCGCTGCAGGTCGACGGCGTCGAGCGCCTGCCGGAGCTGCTCGCGTCCGACACGTCGCTGCAGCGCATCGAGGAGGCGCGCCTGCTCGGCTTCGACTGGGTGCGGGCGCTCGGCGCCCTGCCCAACGAGTACCTGTACTACTACTCGTTCACGCGTGAAGCCAACGCCAGCATCCGCGCCGCGGACGCGACCAGGGGCGAGTACCTCGACGCGCAGCAGGGCGAGTTCTTCGCGAACCCCGGCGCCGACCCCTTCGAGTCGTGGATGCGCACCCGCCACGAGCGCGAGGCGAGCTACATGGCCGAGAGCCGCGAGGAGGGGGAGGAGCGCGAGGTCGAGGACGTCGCGGGCGGCGGCTACGAGAGCGTCGCGCTCGACCTCATGGCGGCCCTCTCCTCCGGGCGGCCAGCCACCATGATCCTGAACGTGCGCAACGGCTCCCTCGTGCCCGCGCTCCCCGACGACGCGGTTGTCGAGGTCGGCTGCGTCGTTGACGCCGATGGCGTCCATCCGTGGCCAGTCGCGCCCGTCGAAGGAGAGATGCTCGGGCTGATGGTGCAGGTGAAGTCCGCCGAGCGGCTGGTCATCGAAGCCGCGACGCGCGGCTCCCGCGAGCTCGCCTGGCGCGGCTTCGCCGTGCACCCCCTCGTCGACTCGGTCGGGGTGGCGCGGAAGCTCGTCGACAGGTACAGCCAGCACTTCGCCGAGATCGGTGAGCTGCTGCGCTAAGCCGAGCGCGGGGCGCGTCGTCAGCGGGAGCGCGACGCCCGGCTCATGGCACGCAGCAGCAGCTTCCGCGGGACCAGCTTCGAGGCGATCGTCAGAGACGTGTTGATCGGGCCGGGGACGACGGAGGGCCCCGGGTTCGGCTTCTTGAGCTCGCGAAGCGTGAGGCCGACGACCTTGCGGGCCGTCATCTTCGGCAGGCCGGAGCCGATGTCCTCGCCGGCGACCTCGAAGAACTCGGTTGCGGTGGGGCCGGGGGAGAGCGCGAGAACGCGCAGCCCGGTGCCCGCCGACTCGGCCCACAGCGCCTCGGTGAAGCTGCGGACGAACGCTTTGGTCGCCCCGTAGACGGCGAAGCCCGGCGTGGGCTGGTAGCCGGCGACGCTCGCGACGTTGACGAGGAAGCCGTCGCCCGCGCGCAGCTGCGCGATGAAGGTGTGCGTGAGGTCGACGAGCGCCGCGACGTTGAGGGCGATCTCGGCGCGCACCCGCTCGGCGTCCTCCTCGTGGAAGCCGCCGCTCGTGCCGAACCCCGCGTTGTTGATGAGGCTCGTCACGCTCACTCCGCGGCCCTCGAGCTCGGTCCTGAGTGCGGCCGCGGCGCCCGGGTCGCCGAGATCGGCGGCGATCGTCGTCACCGTCACGCCGAACCGGTCGCGCAGCTCGACGGCGAGGCTCTCCAGCTTGGATTCGCGCCGGGCCACGAGCACGAGGTCGCTGCCGCGAGACGCGAGCTGGCGGGCGAACTCCGCCCCGAGCCCCGAGCTCGCGCCCGTGATGAGCACCGTCTGGGATCCGAAACGAAGGGGGAGCATCCGGGAAGTCATGCCGTCAATGTACGGGTGCGCGACGGTGGAAGCCTGCGCGTGGGCCCTGCCCTCCCTGCCGCTGCCGGAACGCGGCTCGGAGGTGAACGCCCGGGCAGGCCTGTGCCACGGTTGCGCCCCGCCTCCGCCCCGCCTCGTCTCCTCCGCCGCGGCGCAGCCAGACGAGGAATGCAGGCTCGTTCGGAAACGAGCCTGCATTCGCCGTGTGGGTGCGTTCCGCCTCAGCGGCGGTCAGCGGGGATGAGCGGGGGAGTCAGCGGCGGTTCAGCGTGCGCCAGCGGTCTGACGCGCCTCGCGCTTCTCGTCCCGGTCCGTGTCCCTCGCCCGCATCGCCTTCTCGTCGTCGAGCCAGTTCGCGCCCTTGTTGTGGAGGAAGAAGACGTAGACGACCAGCGACGCGGCGATCGCGATGGTGACGTAGACGATGAACAGCGGCACCTGCTGCGCTTCGCCGGCTGCCGTGTAGAGGAGCGGCGCCGTGCCGCCGAAGATGGAGTTCGCCATGGCGTAGCCGAAGCCGACGCCGAGGGCGCGGATGTGGGTCGGGAACAGCTCGGCCTTCACGACGGCGTTGATCGACGTGTAGCCGGTGAGGATCACGAAGCCGCCCACGAGGATGCCGAACGCCGCGAACTCGTTGGTCTGCTGCGGCAGGTAGGTGAGCAGGAACCACGTGTAGAGCACGCCGCCTGCGCCGAAGAACACGAGCAGCGTCTTGCGGCCCACGATGTCGGACAGCCAGCCGCCGATGGGCTGCAGCAGCATGAGCACGGTGAGCGCGATGAGGTTCAGGATCGTGCCGGACACGACGTCGTCGCCCGCGAACGCCTTCTTCACGATGCCCGGGCCCGTGACCGAGTACGTGTAGAAGGCGACGGTGCCGCCCATCGTGATGAGGAAGCAGAGCAGCAGCGGGCGCCACTGGTGCAGGATGAGCTCCTTCATCGAGCCGGAGGAGCGCGACTTGCCGTCCTTGACCGACTCGAGCGCGGACTCGCTGAGCGACTCGTCCATGGTGCGTCGCAGGTAGAAGACGACGATCGCGGCGACGCCGCCGATCGCGAACGCGATGCGCCAGCCCCATTCGGAGATCGCCTCGGTCGGCATGGCCAGCACCATGATGAGGAGCGTCGCCTGCGCGAGCACGTGGCCGCCGACGAGGGTCACGTAGTGGAACGACGAGAGGAAGCCGCGGCGGCCGCGGATTGCCGCCTCCGACATGTAGGTCGCGCTCGTGCCGTACTCGCCGCCCGTCGCGAAGCCCTGCACGAGGCGGCAGATAATGAGGATGATGGCGGCTCCGGCGCCGATGACGGCAGCGGAGGGGGTGAGGGCGATGACAAACGAGCATCCGGCCATGATCGACACCGACACCGTGAGCGCGAGGCGGCGACCGTGGCGGTCCGCGAAGCGGCCGAAGAACCAGGCCCCGATGGGGCGCATGAGGAACGTGACGGCGAAGATCGCCCAGATGTAGATCTGCGAGTTCTTGTCCTCGGAGTCGAAGAACTGGAACTCGAAGTACGAGGCGAAGACCGAGTAGACGTAGACGTCGTACCACTCGACGAGGTTGCCGGCCGAGCCCTTCAGGGTGTTGGAAACCGAGCGGCGCAGGCTGCCCGGCACTTGTGTCGTCGTCATTGACTTCTCCATCGTCGTTGATCTTCATCTGCCAGCAGGCGGAGCTGTGGCCCCACCTCGGTGTGGGTGTACTGGACAACTCTCTGCACCGGGCAAGGGGCGCGAGCGGATCCTTACATTCCCTTTACGTGGACCTCGCATCTCCGCCCGCGCCTACCATTGGGGGTATGCGTGTGCTCGTCGCCGAGGATGACGCGTCCGTCTCCGCCGCCCTCGCGGCCGTGCTCGGCCGCGCCGATCACGCCTGCGTGCAGGTCGCCCGCGGCAGCGACGTGCTCCTCCAGCACCGAGACGTCGAGCTCGTGCTCCTCGACCTGGGACTCGAGGACATGGACGGCCTGGAGGTGCTCAGGCGGCTCCGCCAGGTGAGCCAGGTTCCCGTCATCGTCGTCACGGCCCGCGGCGACGAGCGCTCGACGGTTCGAGCGCTCGGCCTCGGCGCCGACGACTACCTCGTGAAGCCCGTTCGCATGCACGAGCTGCTCGCCCGCATCGACGCCGTGGCCCGTCGTCGCGCGCCCGCCGCGGAGCCCGAGGTGGTGCAGCTCGGCGACGCGAGGATCGAGCTGCTCTCGCGGCGAGTCGTCGTCGGCGGGGCCGAGGTCTCGCTCACGCCGACCGAGTTCGAGCTGCTCTCGATTCTCGCGAAACGGCTCGGCAGGGCCGTGAGCAGGCAGGAGCTCCTCGACCAGGTGTGGGGCGACGCCTACGCCGCCACCTCGCGCTCCTTCGACGTGCACCTCGCGCAGCTGCGCCAGAAGCTGCCCGCCGTCGCCATCACCACGATCCGCGGCTTCGGCTACCGGCTCGAGACGAAGCCGGCGCGATGAAGCTGCAGGTGCTGCTGCCCCTCATGCTCTTCGGACTGCTCACGGTCATCGCCATCATCGTCCCGGCGAGCGAGGGCATCGCCGTGAACCGCACCCAGCAGCTCACCCTGCAGCGTGCCACCTCGATGGACCAGATCGTGCAGCGCGCGGAGACGGCGGTGGCCGCCGACGACGCGTCCGGCCTCGAGCGCTACCTCGAGCGCTTCGCCGAGACGTACGGCGAAGCGGCGATGGTCGTCGACAGCGAGGGCCAGGTCGTGTCCTCCGTCGGCGGCCTGGAGCTGGACCCGCAGGTCGCGTCGCTGGTGCTCGCCGCGTCACGCACGGTGCCGCAGCGCTCCATCTCGACGATCTACCCGTGGAGCGACGACACGCACCTCGTGGCCGAGCCGTTCGCGAACGGCGCGAGCGCCGCATCCGGGGCGGTCGTCCTCGAAGTGAACCAGGCGGAGGCGAAAGCGCAGATCACCGGATGGTGGGCGCTCGTCGCGCTTGCGGGCCTGCTGCTCCTGCTGCTGCTCTTCGCCGCGTCGCAGTTCTGGACCAGCTGGGTGCTGCGTCCCGTTCGTGCCCTGGACGCGGCCGCGAACGCCCTCGCCGAGCAGCGGGAGCCCGACCTCGCGGCTGCAACGGGTCCCCTCGAGCTCAGGCGCCTCTCCTCCTCGTTCGCGCGTATGTCGAGGGGAGTCGAGGATGCACTCGAGCAGCAGCGGGGGTTCGTCGCCGAGGCGTCGCATCAGCTGCGCAACCCGCTCGCCGCTATCCGCCTGCGCATCGACGCCCTCCCGCGCGACGAGGCGGAGGAGGCGGCGCTGGAAGCCGTCGGCGGCGACCTCGACCGTCTCGAGCACGTCGTCGACCGGATGCTGGTGCTCGCCGATGCCGAGCACCGCGCCACGGCAGAGGCGAGCGGCAGGCGCACGGGCTTCGCCGACGGGGCCGCGCGAGAGCATCTCACCTCGGCGGCCATGCTCACGGCGCCCCACGAGGAGCGCTTTCGCGACGAGGGCATGTTGCTGCGATTCGACGGCGAGGACAAGATCAGGGTTGCGTGTCGCAAGAGCGACCTGGAAGAGATCGTCGAGACCATGCTCGACAACGCGCGGAAGTACGCGGGCGAGGGGGCGACCGTCACGATCCGGTTCGTAGCGACGCCCAGCTCCGGGCGGTCCGCGGCGGCGCCAGCCGAAGGAGAGCCTGACGGTGCGCTCGACGGCTGGAGCGAATCGCCCGAGGCGTTCGAGGCGTTCGAGGTAGACAGCCCACGCGCGGTGCTCGAGATCAGCGACGACGGACCCGGCGTCGACGAGGACGAGCTCGTCCAGCTCGGTACGCGGTTCTGGCGCTCGCCGAACCACCGATCCCTGCCGGGGACCGGCCTCGGCCTCGCGATCGTCGGGGAGCTGGCACGCGCCAACCGCGCCACCGTCGACTACGACCGCGCCCCTGAAGGAGGGCTCCGCGCCCGCATCAGCCTGGTGCGGACGTGGTGACCCTCACGAGGCGCGGCCTGCTGTTCGGCGCCGGTGCGGCCTCGGCCGCCGCCGCGACCCTCGCGCTCGCCGGGTGCTCCCTCCGGCAGCCGTCCCCTCGCATCCGCATGGCCTGCGGCGAGCAGGGTGGGACCTACGTGCAGTTCGGTGAGCTGCTCCGCGAAGCGCTTCGCCGAGACGGCACGACGGGGCTCGACGTGGTCACGACGGGTGGAAGCGTCGAGAACCTGGCGCTCCTGCAGGCCCGCGACGCCGAGCTCGCCATCGTGCTCGCCGACGCGGCGGCGACCGACGCGCAGAACAAGGTCGCGATCGGGCGCGTCTACCAGAACTACCTGCAGTGCTTCGTGCGCTCAGACGGACCCGTCAGCGCCATCGGCGACCTGGCCGGGCGGCGCGTCTCGGTCGGGGCGCCCCAATCCGGTGCGGCGCTCACCGCCCGGCGGCTCCTCGCCACGCTGGGCCTCCTCGAGGGTCCGGGCGCGAGCGTCATCTCCGAGCTGTACCTCGACGAGGCAGTCTCGGCCCTCGAAGCCGGTACCGTCGACGCGATCTTCTGGTCGGGCGGGCTGCCGCTTCCCGCCGTGCAGGACCTCGACACCGCGGTGGAACTCGTCGACCTCACCGATGCGCTCCCGGCCCTGGAACTCGAGCATCCCGGCGTCTACACGCTCACGGCGGTCCCTGCCAGCACGTACGGGAGCGCCGAAGCGGTGCCCGCGATCGGGGTCTCCAACTACCTGCTCGCCCGGCCCGACCTCCCGGACCACGTGGCGAGGGCGCTCGTCGACGTCCTCATCCGAGACGCCGCGCAGCTCGTGCCGGAAGGATCGCTCGGCGTGCAGTACCTGACCGCGTCGAACCTCATCGACACTCTGCCCATCGCGCTCCACCCCGCCGCCCAGAGGCGCTACCGGGAGCTCTACGGCTGAGCGACCGGGGCCTCGAGATCGTGCGGGGTGCGGGATGCCGGATGCGGGAGGCTGGGTGCGGGGCGCGGGACCTCAGCCGAGGAAGGCGTGGGCGACCGTGAAGATCGTCACACCCGCGAGGGCACCCACGATCGTGCCGTTCAGGCGGATGTACTGCAGGTCGCGGCCCACCATGAGCTCGATCTTCTCGCTCGTCTCATCAGCGTCCCAGCTCGCGACGGTGTCCGAGATGATCGACGAGATCTCGTGCCGGTACCGGTCGACGAGGAACACCGCCGCGTCGATGACCCACGTGTTCACCCGCTGCTGGAGCTGCGCATCCGTCGTCAGCCGCTGCCCGATGTCGACGAGCGCCGCCGTGGCGCGGGTGCGGAGCGCGCTCGCCGGGTCGGCAAGCGAGCGCAGGAGGCCCGTCTTCGCGGCGTTCCAGGCCTCCGCGGCCAGCTCGCGCATGCGGGGGCTGTCGAAGATGTTGCCCTTGGCGCCCTCGAAGCGGGCGATGAGCTCCGGGTCGTGCTGCAGCTGGTCCGAGAGGCGAGCCAGGTAGCCGTCGATGGCCGCCCTGGCGGGGTGCGCGTCGTCCGCTCGCACCGCCGCGACGAACTTGACCGCCTCGTTGTACGCCGTGTTGTCGACGAGCCTGGTCGCCGCTGACGGAACCCACGAGGGGAGACGCCTCGACACGAGGCCATCGAAGGCGCTCTGGTTCGCGGCGAGCCACGCGGCCGCGCTGTCGGCGGCCAGGTCCACGGCGCCCCGATGCGCGCCGGTCGCGACGACGCGCGACATCCACTCACCCAGCGGGGGAGCCCACTGCGGTTCGACGAGGTGCTCGCGAGCCAGGTCCTCGATGAGGCCCTGGACGTCGTCGTCGCTGAGCGCCTCGAGCACCCCCGTCGCCATGATGGAGGCCTCCGAGGCGATCCGCTCGGCGTGCTCCGGCTGTTCGATCCATTCGCCGAGGCGGGCCGCGATCGACGTGGCCTGCAGCTTCGTCCGCACCACGTCGCCGCGCAGGAACTCGGTCTCCACGAACTCGCCGAGCGTGCGGCCGATCTCGTCCTTCCGCTTCGGGATGATCGCCGTGTGCGGGATCGGGATGCCCAGCGGGTGCCGGAAGAGGGCCGTCACGGCGAACCAGTCGGCGAGCGCGCCCACCATGCCGCCCTCCGCGGCGGCGCGGACGTACGCGAACGCTGGCACATCTCGTTGCAGCGCGAACGCGATCACGAACACCACCGCCATGAAGAGGAGGGCCCCCAACGCCACCGCCTTCATGACACGCAGGCTGCGCCGGCGCTCCTGGTCTGCGGGGCTCAGAAGCTCGGTCGGGGTGCGCGACATGCGGTCATCTTTGCACGCCTGAGCCGGACGGCGACTGCGGGGCGCCCCAGGTCTGCCTCGGGTCTCCGGGGATTCTTTGGCGGGGCGAGATCGGCAGACTGGATGCATGACTTCGCACTCCAGGGGCTCGTTCCGATCCGCGGCCGACGGGTCGTCCGCGACTTCCTTCATGTGGTGGATGGTGTTCGTGCTCGTCGGCGCGCTCAGCGGAGTCGTGTCGTCGCTGGCGTCTGCCCAGCTCGCGCTCGGCACCGAGCAGCAGGAGGCACTCACGATGATCTTCTGGGTGTCCCTCGTCGTGAGCGGCATCTGCGCGATCGGCGTCCTGGTCGCCTTCATCCGCACCGTCTACGTGCTGCTCGACCGCAGCGACCGGCGCTGGAGCGGGGAGTAGGGGCGGGGCAAGGAGTCAGGAGTCAGGAGCAAGGAGCAAGGCGCAAGGCCAAGGGCGCAGGGGGTTGGGGCAGGGGGCCGCGGGCCGGGAAGACGCGCGGGAGCGGCCTGGCTGCCGGCGTGCGCGATCTCCGTCGCGCAGCCGATGCGCGGTCCAGGCGGATTTCGTGCCGTGGATCGCATGGATATCTCGTCGATGATCATGGGAGCGGCAGTGGCATCCGTCATGTGGATCGGATTCGTCCCATGGGCGCGGCTCAAGCGCCTCCGCGAGCTCGAGGCGCGAGACGCAACCGGACGGTCTGGGCCAGGGGGCGCAGGCGAGGGGCCGACCCCAGCTCCCTAGCGCCGCCGGTCGGCGGGTGCCCGTTGCCGACTACGCGCCCCGCCCTACCAGGGTCTGCCCCGGAGGTCGACCACACCGGGAGGCCAGGGATCGACGCCCTGCCGAATCGGCGAGATGAGCACCGGAGAGCCTGCTTCGACGACTGCCTCGACGCCCGTCTCCGCTCGCCCCATCGTCTCGGGTGGGAGCGCGCGCGCTGTGCTTCGCTCGACGACGTGGATGCGATGCCACCCGGTCCGCTCATAGAAGGGCACGACGTCTTCCCGGCATCCCAGATAGCCGTACTCGAGGTCGGGGGCGGCTCGCATCGCACCTCGAGCGAGCGACATCGCGAGTTCGCCAAGGCCTTGGCCTCGGAGTCGGTCATCGACGAGCACGCCACCCGTGCCGGCCACCGCGACCTGGGCGTGGCCGACCGTGATCTCGCGTCGCTGGAACCCGACGTGCGCCACGGCGGAACCTCCTGCGTCGAAGACGATCGCGTGCGTGGAGGCCGGGGCGTAGCCGTAGGGCTGCTCGGGGTCCCATTCGCCGTGCACTGAGCGGTACTCGCGATCGAAGAGTGCACGAAGGGCCGTGAGCTCGGCCGGCGTGAGGGCCGAGTGCTCGACGACCCGGGGGAGGTAGGTCATCACGTCAGCGTAGGACGCTGCTGTGCTCCTCCTCGCTCGGGCGGGGCCCGGCTCCTCCTCGCTCGGAAGCGGCCCGTGGCGAAGTGCGGGTGGATTTCCTCTGCTCACCTGGGGTAATTCGGAGCAGGTCCCACATTCGAAGCTAGTTCCTATTTTCTTGAAGAAAACCTGGTCCTGATATAGATTTTTGGTTCGGTCCAGTGCTAGTCTGATGGTGATCTTGGGGGAGGTTACCGTGGCATCGCAGGCTCAGCAGGAGACGCATCGTGAGTCGCCAGGCGAGTCGTCAGGGCAGTCGTCAAGGCAGTCCTCAGGCGAGACGGCTGTCGTGGACGCGCTCCTCGAGGCGCGGTGCCCGCTGACGGGTCTCCCGGACGCTGAGATCGTCGTCGTGCTCCGTGAGCTCGCTGCTCGCCGACGAGTGCTGGATGCGGCTCTGGTGGAGGTCGCGGGCGAGCTGCTGCGGCGTGAAGACGAGTCGCCGAGAGCGGAGACGGTTGCGCGGAAGTTCGGTTTCCGGAACCTCCCGGCGATGGTCGAGCAGGTGCTCGCTGTGAAGCCCTTCGAGGCGAAGACCCTCGTGCAGCTCGCAGGGGTGACGAGAGAGCGAATGAGTGCCACAGGCGAGCCGATCCCACCGAGATACGCGGAAGTATCGAAGGCGGTGGGTTCCGGAGTCATGTCGCTGGCGCAGGCATCGGCAATCACGAAGGGGCTCGACCGCACCGGCAACCGGGTGGATGTCGACGAGCTCGCGCGCGCCGAGATCGAGCTCGTGGCGTCCGCGTGCGGCCTGAATCCAGAAGATGAACAGCCGGCGGTGCCGAAGGTGCTCGAGGTGCAGGCCGCAACCTGGGTGTCCTACCTCGACCCCGACGGCGACGAGCCGCGCGCCGACAAGATCGCCGAGGAGCGCGGGCTCTGGATCTCGCGTCGCGCCGATGGTGCCATCACCGGCAAATTCGTCGCGATGCCCGAGCAGGGCGAGCAGCTGATCTCAGTCTTCGACGCCCTCCTCTCTCCGCGTCGAACTGTGGAGTTCCCGGCCGCGTCCGAGTGCGGGGAACCGACCGCCCCAGCGCTCGGACCCGACGGGCTCCCGTTCGGTGCAGGCCGCACCGACGGTACTTGCGGGGCTGACGACGGTGCTCCCGGTGGTGACGACGGTGCTCCCGGTGGTGCTGCCGGTGCTGCGGGTGCTGCCGACCGCGACGCCGGTGCTGACGGTGCTGACGACGGTGCTGACGGTGCTGACGGTGCTGACGGTGCTGACGACCGCGACGACGGTGCTGACGGTGCTGCCGGTGCTCGTGGGCGTGAAGATGACGGTCACAACGACGGCGACGTCGGTGAGGACGAGATCATTGACCTCCCACTGGTCGACCCGCGGTCGATCGAGCAGCAGCGCATCGACGCGCTCACGATGATCGTCCGCGCCTACGCCGAGTCACCCGACGCGCCCCGCACCGGCGGCGAGGCACCCACGATCGTCATCGTGGCCACGACAGCCGGTGTCAACGGCACAGCCACCCGCCCCGAAGACGTGCCCCACCTCGAGCGCACCGGCGAGCCGATCCCACCAAGCGTCGCCGCGCAGATCATGTGCGACGGACTCATCCGCATCGCGATCACCGACACCAACGGCGAGATCCTCGACCTCGGCCGCAAACAACGCCTCTTCACCACAGCCCAACGCCGGGCGATCGCGACCCGCGACCGGCAATGCCGCGCACCCGGATGCAGCGCACCCGTGAGGTGGTGCGAAGTGCACCACGCCCTGCCCTGGAGCGAAGGCGGACCAACCGACGCGAAAGACGGCATCCTGCTGTGCTCCTTCCACCACCACGAAGTCCACCGAGAACGGCTCACCCTGACTCGGAACAGCAATGGGCGCTGGCACGTCGTGCCCGCGCTCGGGCAGCATGTCCCTCCCAGAGCCGGACGCCGCCGCGGATACCCGCCACCGGCAGCCACCTCCCGGGCGGCCACCTCCCGGGCGGCCACCTCCCGCGCCGACGATTCTCAGGCCGCCCGTCCACGGGTCAACCGAAGACCCTGAGACCGCCACGACGGCTGTCGCGGAGAGGCACAGTCTGAGTCGGGGAGACACCGCCTGGCCGGGAGAGGCACAGTCTGAGTCGGGGAGACACCGCCTGGCCCGGAGAGGCACAGTCTGAGTCGGGGAGACACCGCCTGGCCCGGAGAGGCGCGACCCGGCTCAGAGGGCCCCGCTACGGCGCGCAAACGCGAAAGTGCCGCCGAGGTCACGAAGACCAGGGCGGCACCGGTTGCTCACCAAGCCCTCTCAATCGAGAGAGCGCAGCACTGCATTGAGGGCTGCGCTGACAGCTGCGATGAGAGTTGCGACTAGAGCTGCGGCTGACGAGTGTTGTACCCGAAGCGCGTGGGGCGCTGCGCGTACCCATCCTTGCGGACGGCGCGAACAGTCTCCGCCGCGAAGGCGACAACCGCCACAACCCCGATACCAAGAGCAAGAAGTTCCATGAGTCCACCTCCGTGATCTGCCGGCAGGCGCCGGATACTGCAATCCAATCGGAGACGCCCGGGCGTGTCGCGGTCCACCCGAAGGTCAGTGGACTGGTCGCGCCAGGTCAACCCGCGCTTCCGGCGAGCCAATCCTCGAGGAACACCGCGACACCGTCATCGGTGTTGCTCGGAATCACCGACTCCACCACCGCGAGCGCCTCCGGGCGGGCATTCGCAACGGCGATCGGGTGGCCGACGACCTCGAAGGCCGGCAGGTCGTTGAAGTTGTCGCCGAAGTAGTAGAGGTCCTCCCGCGCCACCCCCAGCAGGTCAGCGACCGCGAGCAGGCCCGTGCCCTTCGAGCACGCTGCGTTCGCGATCTCCAGGTACGTGTCCTTCGACCGGTACGTCACGACGCCCGAACGGTCCGCGAGGGCCGCCTCCAGCGCATCGACCAGGGCAGGGTCACCCATGCACATCACCTTGTGCGGCGGCGTCACATCCACGCCGCCCGAGGCGACGAACTCCAACGTCGACGCGGGCTCCGGGAACACCCACGTGTGGGTGCGCTCCCGGTCCGTCCACTCATCCTCACCCCACGCGTACCAGTGCTCGCCGGCGAAGAAGCTCGCGTGCAAGCCGCTCGCCTCGCAGTGATCGGCGATGAAGCGCGCATCTGCGGACGCGATGGGAACGTCATGCCGCACCTCGCCGTCGCCCGACAGCACCAAGCCGCCGTTGAAGGCCACAAGCGGCGAGCCGATGCCGCCGTACAGGCGCTCGAGCACCCGCATCGACTCCGGGGGCCTGGACGAGCACAGCACGAAGTGATGACCGGCCGCCCGCACCGCCTCGATCGCCGCGATCGTCCGTGGGGAGAGCGTGCGCTGAGCGCTGAGCAGCGTGCCGTCGATGTCGCTGAGGAAGAGAACCATGGACTACACCATCTCAGGCAGACGCGTATCCGCCATTGATCGCACGTCGCGCGCCGAGAGTTGCGCCCAGGATTCGGCGAGGATCCGCGTGCCCGCCTCCAGATCGGCGACCGGCGCCGTGAACGGCACCCGAAGGAACCGCTCGAGGCTCCCATCGATGGAGAACTTCGGACCAGCGACCAGGGCCAGGCCGCGCGCCTCCGACAGGGACGTCATCGCGGAGCTCGCCGGCTGCGCGAGGTGCACCCACATCGACAGCCCACCGTCGGGCCACGGCACGTGCCACTCCGGCAGGTGGAGGCTCAACGCGGCGTGCAAGGCGTCACGGTGCAGGCGCATCTGCTCGCGGCGTCGGGGCAGTAGCTCTGGGAGTGCCCGCACGACACGCTCCGCGAGGAGCTGCTCGATCTGCGGCGTCCCCAGATCGCCGGCCGGACGCGCCTGCACGAAGCGACGGATCAGAGCTGCGTCGGCGCGGATCCAGCCGATGCGCAGGCCGGCCCAGGCCGCCTTGCTCAGAGAGCCGACCGTCACGACCCCCGAGCCGGAGAACGGGGACGCGCCGCGCGCGTGACGAGCGAACGGGCCGTCATCCCACGGCCGGTCGATCGACAGGTCCGCGGTCGTCTCGTCCACGACGAGGATCGTGCCGGCCGCCCGAGCGGCCTCCGTGACCCGCACCCGGTCTTCCGGCCGCATCGACGCACCCGTCGGGTTGTGGAAGTCGGGGATGAGGTACGCGAGGGCGGGGCGCATCCGCTCGATCGTCTCGATGAGGTGCTCGATCTCCCAGCCGCCGGTGGTCACCGGAGTCGCGATGAGTCGAGCACCCGCGCGGCGCATCGCCTCATAGGCGTGCGGATACGTGGGCGACTCCACCAGGACGAGATCCGAGCGCGTGAGGAGCGTGTGGGCCGTCAGCGAGATCGCGTGCTGGGCGCCCATCGTCACGATGATCTGGTCGGGCGTCGTCGGCAGCCCGCGCGCCGTGTAGCGCTCGGCGATCGCCGAGCGCAGCGACAGGGTGCCGAGGAGATCGAACCCGGGGGCGCCGAGCGCAAGCGGCATCGAGCTCGCGGCGTCGGCGATGATCTCGGCAAGCCCCTCGACGGGCGGCGGCACTGCGCGGGCGAAATCGACCCCGAAGTTCTCCCCCTCGCCACTCGGGCGGTGGTCCTGCCTGCCGAGGCGGGGGAGCGTCACCCGGCTCCCCGAACCCTGCCGGCTCAGCACATGCCCGCTGTCGCGCAGCGACTGGTAGGCGGCCACGATCGTCGTGCGACTGCGCCCGGACTGCACAGCCAGCTCGCGCTCCGAGGGCAGGCGCGTCCCGACCGGAATGCGCCCATCGACGATCAACAGGCGGATGCGCTCGGCGAGAGCCTCGTAGGCGGACGAGTCGTCACGAAGCTCACCAGCCAAGGAGAGCAGCGTGCGTGCGGAAATGCGAGAACCAGATGTCGACTCCATGGGTCCAGTATGCGCCAAGTGGACCGCGACGGCCAGGCCAATGTGGCGATTGGATGTGCTTATCCGCAGCACTTGTCGATCGTCACGGAGGTGGCCCCATGGAACTCATCACGCTCATCATCACAGGAATCGTCGTCGCCACCATCGTCGTCGCCGGAGTGACCGCGACCCTCGTCGTCATGCTCAAGGACGGCTACGGGCACCGCGCATTCCAGTCCAGTTACGACACTCGCCAGCCGAGGTAGCGAGCGCCGACCTCGGAGTGCTCGCTCGAGCGAGCCCGGCTCGAAGGGGTCACCAGAGGCCAGGAGGGGGCATAAGGGCTAGAAAGGCGCCAGGCGAGGCCAGGAGGGGCTCGGAGAAACGGGAAGGGTCCAGGAGGAACGGGAAGGGTCCCGGAGGAATGGGAAGGGTCCCGGAAAAGCTGGAAGACGCTCAAAGCTGGAAGACGCTAGAAGAGGTTGACGAGCACGACGAAGGTCGCCGTGCCGAGCCCGACGCTGAGGAGCGTCCTGCGCCCCAAGCCCAGGTGCACGCCCACCGTCACGGCGAGCGCGAGCGCCGCCCACAGTGCGGTGCGCGGCTCGCTCGCGAAGTCGCTGAAGGTGACGGCGGCGAGGATCGCGAGGATTCCCGCGGGCATCCAGACCGAGAGTCGCTGAACCGTCTTGGAGTCGCGAAGCGGCTTGAGTGCGACGAACGGCAGGGCGCGGAGTCCGAACGTGATGCCGCCGCACACCGCGAGTGCGCCCACGAACCACCAGACGTCAAACATCGCGCACCGATGCCTCCGTGCGGTCTCGTCTCGCGGCGAAGAGCGCGCGCACCGCCAGCGAGACGGCGAAGAGGATGAGCGCCGCGAAGAGGGGTGCCCCTGGCACGAAGAGCAACCCGAAGGAGACGCTCAGGCCGGCGATGAGGAGCGACGGCACGTCGTCACGGGAACGGATCGCGTCGAGGGCGAGCACCGTGAAGAGCGCGCACAGCGAGAACTCGAGGCCCTTGATCTCGCCGGGGAGAACGCTCGCGAGCGCCACCCCGAGCAGGCCCCCGAAGACCCAGTACGTCTGCAGGGCGAGCTGCAGGGTCAGCAGCCGCGTCGCGGATCGCTGCTCGCGGGGGATGGGCGTGACGATCGCGTAGGCCTCGTCGGTCATCGCCCAGATCGAGTAGAGGCGCGTGAGCCGGCCACGCACGAGGTGCAGGGGGAACGAGAACGCGTAGAACACGTGCCGGAAGTTGACGAAGAACGTGGTGAGGGCCATCGTCGCGATGGGGGTGCCCGCGGCGATGAGCCCGACGAGCAGCAGCTCGATCGAACCCGCGTACACGAACACCGACAGAGACGGGGCGACCCACCAGGGCAGGCCTGCCTGCAGGACCAGCACGCCGAACGCCACGCCAAGCGGCACCACTCCGAGCCCCGCCGCGAGCGAGTCGCTCAGTCCGGCCCGGATGCGCTCCCCGCGAGTCGCCGGGACTCTGGCGGGCGCTCCCGCGGCTGAGTCCGCGGAAGTGCCCGCATGGGGCGCTGCGGATCCCGGCGGGCGGGCGCCGCGCGCTTCTGGATCTGCGGTGGTCATGCGGAGATCTTGGCACGGAAGCCGCGCATTCCGAGAGCGGATGCGTGCCTCCCAGTGCCATATTCGGCAATAATCAAGTGTGGACACCATCGATCGCGCAATCGTGCGCGAACTGCAGGGAAACGCCAGACTGACGAACGCTGAACTCGCGCAGCGCGTGGGGCTCACCCCGGCGCCCTGCCTGCGCCGAGTTCGCCGCCTCGAGGAGGATGGGGTCCTTCTCGGCTACCACGCCGAGGTGAACCCCGACAGGGTCGGACGCGCCTTCAAGGTGCTCATCGACGTCGACCTCACGAGCCAGGCGCACACCACGGTGGAGGCGTTCGAGTCGCAGGCCGTCGAGCTCGACGAGGTCACCGAGGTTCGCCGCATGTTCGGCTCGCCCGACTACGCCATCCGCGTCGAGGTGGCCGACCTCGAGAGCTTTGAGAAGCTGCTCCGCGAGAAGATGTGGCGACTCCCCGGCGTCCACCGGGTGACCTCGCACTTCACGATGAAGGTGCTCAAGGGATGACCGAGCCGACGGCCGCGCCTGCCGAGCGTGACAGGCGGTCGTGGCTCGCCGCCGCGCCTGCCGTGCTCATGATGGCGTGGGGTGGCAACCAGTTCACCCCGCTCCTGCTGCTCTACCGGAAGGTCGAGGGCTACTCCGCCCTGCAGGTCGACCTGTTCTTCGGCGCGTACATCATCGGGCTGATTCCCGGGTTCCTCATCGCCGGCTCCCTCTCCGACCGCTTCGGGAGAAAGCCCCTCATGGTGGTCTCCGTGGCCCTGAGCGTGGCCGCCGCGGTCGTCCTCGCCCTCGGCAGCGCGAGCCCCACCGCCATGATGATCGGGCGCCTCCTCTCCGGCGTCTCCGTGGCCGTCGCGATGGTCGTCGGAACCACGTGGATCCGCGAGCTCTCGACGGGCACCGTGCCGCCAGCCGTCACCGCCAGACGCGCATCCCTCACCATCACGGCGGGCTTCCTTCTCGGCGCGGTCGCCGCCGGAGTGCTCGCCCAGTGGGCCCCGTGGCCCACGATCACGCCCTACGTGGTGCAGCTCGTTCTGACGAGCGTCGCGGCCGTCGCGCTGGCTCGCGGCGTCGAGACCGCTGGCGATCGATCTCACCCGCAGGGAAGGGAGCATGAGCGTCGCCCGCTGGTGGATGTGGTCATCGCGCCCGAGCATCGTCGGCGCTTCTTCACCGTCGTGGTGCCCATGGCGCCGTGGGTGTTCGCGGCTCCGGCGCTGGCCTTCGCCGTGTCGCCCGCGATCGTCGTCGAGCGGCTCGGGGGCCTCGAGATCGCCTTCGCAGCGCTCCTCACGCTCGTGTCGCTCACTGTCGGCTTCCTCATTCAGCCGAGCGTGCCCCGAATCGCCGCCCGCGTCGGCGGGGCCTCCGGTTCGGTGGGGCTCGGGCTCCTCGCCATCGGCACCCTCCTCGTCGCCGCCAACGTCGCCGTCCAGTCGCCGCTCGTCGCCTGCGCCGCCGGCGTGCTCCTCGGCGGTGCCTATGGCGTCTGCATGCTCACGGGGCTCGTCGAGGTGCAGGCGATGGCCGGCGGCCGCAACCTCGCGGGACTCACCGGCCTCTACTACGCGCTCACCTACATCGGCTTCGCGCTGCCCGCCATCCTCTCCGCCCTCGCCCCGACCTTCGGCATGCTCCCGCTCCTCGTCGCGGTGGCGGTCCTGGCTTGCGGATGCGCGGCGCTCGTCGCGTTCGGGGTGCGGCGCACGCGGTAGACGCGCGGGAACCTGGGGCATGCGCCGCGGAGGAAGCTGAGAGCGCATGCACCCGCTGGTCAGTGAATGCCCACGTTCGGTCCATAGCGTTGGTTCAGTCCCGGCCGGGGGCACAGCTCGCCACGAGAGCCTCCCGCCAGTCACGACGCACAACCGACCCCACGGAGGCGCACGATGACCGCACTCACCGACCCCCGCACCCTCTTCCGCGAAGGCGGATTCCCCGGCCAGGGGCAGCAGCAGCCCGGACTCACGGGCGAGACCACGCCGGCCCCCGACCACGGCGAGCGGAGCTACACCGGCCACGGCAGGCTCAAGGGGCGCCGCGCGCTCATCACCGGGGGAGACTCCGGGATCGGCCGCGCCGTCGCCATCGCCTACGCCCGGGAGGGCGCCAAGGTCGCGATCTCGTACCTGCCCGAGGAGGAAGCCGACGCGCAGGAGACGGCGCGCCTCATCAACGAGGCGGGGGAGACCGGCCTCCTCCTGCCGGGTGACCTGCGCAACGAGCAGTACTGCGCCGAGATCGTCCACGCGACCGTCGCCGCCTTCGGAGGCATCGACCTGCTGGTCCTCAACGCCGCTTACCAGCGTGACCGCACGAGCATCGGCGACACCCCAACCGACGAGATCAGGCGCGTGATCGCGACCAACCTCGAGGCGCCCATCTACACGCTCCGAGCAGCGGAGTCGCACCTCCCGCCCGGCGCCTCCGTCATCTTCTCCTCGTCGGTGCAGGGGTACGAGCCGAGCGAGGGGCTCTTCGACTACGCCATGACGAAGGCGGCCCTCGTCTCGCTCACCGAGTCCATGGCCAAGGAGTTCGGGCCGAAGGGCGTGCGCGTCAACGCCGTCGCCCCCGGTCCCGTCTGGACGCCGCTCATCCCGGCCACCGGGTGGGACGAGGAGAAGCTCGCGAGCTTCGGGCAGGACACGCCACTCGGGCGCGCCGGCCAGCCCGCCGAGCTCGCAGGCGCCTACGTCTACCTCGCGTCCGACGAAGCCAGCTACACAACGGGCGCCATCATCGCCGTCACGGGCGGCAAGAACCTCTGAGCGGGCACCGCGATCGAGCGGGCACGAGCACAGGGCGAGCGTCAGCTCACGAGCGAGAGGAACAGCCGATGGCCAAGAAGAAATCCGGCGCCGACAGCCAGCCGAGCTTGAAGGATGAGGAGCTCTACGAGAAACTGCGCGACGAGGGCAACTCGAAGCAGAAAGCCGCCAGGATCTCGAACGCAGCCGCCCGGAAGGGGCGAAGCGAGGTCGGCAAGAAGGGCGGGGAAGCCGGCTCCTACGAGGATTGGACCGTCGACGAGCTGCGGAAGCGGGCCAGGGAGCTCGAGCTGACCGGGTACTCCGGCAAGCGCAAGAGCGAGCTCATTGACCTGCTCCGCGAGCATTGACATGCTCCGCGATCACTGACGTGCTCCGCGATCACTGACGTGCTCCGCGAGCACTGACGTGCTCCGCGAGCACTGACGTTGGCCCGCCAGGTGGCCCGGCCAGGGGTGCCCGGGTGGCCCGGCTCGGCCGCCCTGTCAGGCCAGCTGGCACGCCAGCGTCAGCGTCAGCGTCAGCGTCAGCGCGGCCGGGCGTCAGTCGAGCTCGAGTGTCTCGAACGGCTGCAGGTCGATGAGGTTCGCACCGACCCGATCGGCGGATTCGCGCAGACGCGTGACCGCGAGCGCCTTGCCGACCTTGGCCAGCAGCATCTCGTGCACGGGCAGCACTCGCTTGGGGCGCACCCGCTCGACGTAGTCCATCGACTCGGCGAGGCGCATCCACGGCGCGTTCGCGCAGACCGCGAGCACGTCGATGTCGACTCCCTCCGGCGCGACGTAGGCATCGCCGCCGTAGTAGAGGGCGCCGCGTTCCACGAGCACGCCGATGTTCTCGATGCGGGGGATCGAGCTGTGGATGATGGCGTGCTCGCCGCCGAAGAACTGCAGGTCGAACCCCCCGACCAGCACCGATTCCCCGGCAGCGACATCGATGACCTCGCCGATGTCGGGGAGGTCTGCCGCGATGATCTTCTCCGCAGCGGACGGCGTCGTGAAGATGGGCGTCCGCGGATTCCGAGACAGGATGCGCGTCAGCTGCTCCGGCGTCCAGTGGTCGTCGTGCTCGTGCGTGATGACGATGGCGACCGTCCCGGCGGCCTCCGTGATCGGGGTCGTGAACTTGCCCGGATCGATGAAGAGACGCGAGCCGCTCTTCTCGATCGAGAGTGCGGCGTGCTCGAGCTTGGTGAGGCGCATGTTCCCCCTTGATGGCAGCGGCCCCGTGCAGGCCCAGACGAGGTGCAACGCTAGCAACTCGTGACTGACGGACTCCTCGACGGGTGGCCCGTTCCATGGGTCATCGACCGGCAGTGCGGCCCGGGGCTGGCGAGGATTCTGGTCGGGAGTGTGGCCCGGAATGGCGGGCGACGCGCCGACTCCGAAAACCCGATTTGCTTTGCCGTTCCCCGGTGTGCCAGAATATCCGAGTTGCCAAAACGGTCCCATCGTTTAGCGGCCTAGGACACCGCCCTCTCACGGCGGCAGCGCGGGTTCGAATCCCGCTGGGATCACCAACACAAGCCCGGTTCGAGAATTATCTCGCACCGGGCTTCGTGCATTCCGGCCGAGCTCTATGTGCTTCACCGGGTCTATGTGCTTCACCGGGTCTATGTGCTTCACCGGCGCTGTGTGCTTCACCGGGCTCTGCGTACTTCAGTCGGTTTTCGGCGTCCGGTGCTAAAGTCTCTGCGTTCTTGTCCCCGAAGATTGGCAGGCCGGTGAAGATCCTCGACGCCCCCGCACCGCACTCCGTGCGCTGACGCCCGTCGAACCCACCTCCTGAGGCTCCCGGTGTCAGTGCGCGCACTGAACTTTCAGGGAGCACCGTGTCTCAGCCGACACCGAAGAACAACCACCCACTCTCGTTCGACCACCTCAGCCTGAGCTGGCCGGACGGGTCCCCGGCCATCGATGCGCTCACCGGGGCCTTCCCGCCCGGCCGAACCGGCCTCGTGGGCCGAAACGGCAGCGGCAAGTCGACGCTGCTGCGCCTGCTCGCGGGAGAACTGGTGCCGACGGGAGGCGCGGTCCGAGCTGATGCGGACGTGGCCTACCTGCCGCAGCAGCTGACCCTCGACACGGAGCTTCCCGTCACCGCGCTCCTCGGCGTCGATCGCAAGATCGCCGCCCTCCGCGCCATCGAGGGCGGCTCTGTCGACCCCGCCGACTACGACGTGCTCGGTGACGACTGGGACATCGAGACGCTCGCCGCGGCCGAGCTGCGCGGCATCGGGCTCGACGAGGAGATGCTCACCCGCACCCTCGGCGGCCTCTCCGGCGGCGAGGCGATGCTCGTCGCCATCGCCGGGCTCCGCCTCGGCAGGTCCCCCATCGTGCTGCTGGACGAGCCGAGCAACAATCTCGACCGGGATGCGCGGCAGCGCCTCGCGGCGCTCGTCGAATCGTGGCGAGGCACGCTGGTCATCGCAAGCCACGACGAGGAGCTGCTCGAGCACGTCGACCAGATCGCCGAGTTGAGAGGCGGTGCGCTGGCGGTGACGGGCGGCGGGTACAGCGCCTACCTGCTGCAGCTCGAACGCGAGCAGGCGGCGGCCGCGCAGGCGCTCCGATCCGCGGAGAGCGCCCTGAGATCGGAGCAGCGCGATCGCCGCGACGCTGAGGTGAAGATCGCGAGCAGCCTCCGCGCGGGGAAGAAGGCCCAGGCCAACAAGCGCGCGCCGAAGATCCTCCTCAACGGGCAGAAGGCGCGAGCCCAGGTCTCGGCCGGGAGGCTCCGGAGCCAGCACGACTCGCGCCTCGCGGGGGCCGAGGCGGCCGTGGAGCTCGCCGAAGGGCGAGTTCGGGACGACGCGAGCATCCGCATCCACCTCCCGGACCCGGATGTCGCGACCTCCCGCCGCCTCGTGACGCTCGAGCTGGGGGCGCGCGCTGACCCCGCGCGCGCCGAACCGACGGAGCCCGGACCGTCGCACGCCGATCCTGCGCGGCCCGATCCCGCGCGGCCCGAGGCCGCGGGGCGGCTGGTCATCATGGGCCCGGAGCGCATCGCGCTGACGGGTCCGAACGGCTCCGGAAAGACGACGCTCCTCGACGCGGTCGCCGCGTCGGCGCGGTCGCTCGGCGGTGCCGGCGGTAGTGGCGGTGGCGGTGCCGGTGCCGGCGGCGAGCGCATCGAGACCCGAGGGGGAGCGTGGGTCACGGCGTCCACGGGCCGAGTCGGATACCTGCGCCAGCGCCTCGACGGGCTGGACGACGCCGCGAGCGTCCTCGAGAACTTGCAGCGCTCCGCCCCCGAGACCGCCGCCCAGGAGCTCCGCGCCCAGCTCGCGCGGTTCCTGCTGCGAGGCGCCGTCGTCGACAGGCCCGTCTCCTCGCTCTCAGGCGGCGAGCGCTTCCGGGTCTCTCTCGTGCGCCTGCTGCTCGCCACCCCGCCCGCGCAGCTCCTGCTGTTCGATGAACCCACCAACAACCTCGACCGGGAGTCGACGGCGCAGCTCGTCGACGCGCTACGCGACTACCGTGGCGCGCTGCTCGTCGTGAGCCACGATGAGCGCTTCCTGGGACGGCTCGGCGTGACGCGCCGCATCCGCCTCGACCGGCTCGGCACGATCCTGGACGGGGTGTGAGAGTCCGACGGTGTCGCGGGCCGGTCTCGCAGCAGCGCCCCCGCAATGCCACAATGGACGCACGCGCGATCTACGCGTACAAGGTGTGCCTTCGGGGCAGGCCACCCGGGCAGAGTTCCAGAGGTGCTATTTGTGAATACTGAACTGGCTTCGTCGTACGCACGCGCGGAGGAAGCCGTCGCGCTGCGCGTGAGCGCCGCCAGCGACGTCGGAAGCGTGCGCCAGGTGAACGAGGACTCCGTCCTGGCGCGCATGCCCGTCTTCTTCGTCGCCGACGGAATGGGCGGTCACGCCTACGGCGACCGCGCGAGCCAGACCGTCGTCGCGACCTTCGACGAGGAGTTCCAGGTCGAGGAGCCGGCGACCCCGGACCGCGTGCTGCGCACCATCGACCGCGCCAATCGGGCCGTCCAGGACCTCGTGACCGAAGCCGACGGGCCAGGCGCCGTGGCGGGAACCACGCTGTCCGGCATCGCCCTCGTCGACCTCGCCGACCTCGGCGCCGAGCTGCTGCACTGGATGATCTTCAACGTCGGCGACTCCCGCGTGTACGGCTGGAACGGTCGCGCGCTCGTGCAGGTGACCGTCGACCACTCCGCCGTGCAGGAGATGGTCGCCATGGGCCTCATCTCGGCAGCGGATGCGCTCATCCACCCCGACCGGAACGTCATCACGCGCGCGGTCGGCTCCGAGAGCGACGTCGAGGCCGACATCTGGCTCATGCCCGTGCACGGCCATCAGGTCTTCCTCGTCTGCTCGGACGGACTCACGAAGGAGCTCAGTGACGAGCAGATCTCGCAGGTCATGCTCGAGTACCACTCCGATCCGGAACCGGAGCTGACCCTCGCGGAGACGCTCGTGCAGACGGCCGTCGAAGTCGGCGGACGAGACAACGTGAGCGTCGTCGTCATCGACTCCGAGTACGCGAACGCCGACCAGGCATCGGTGACCCCGCCCGTCACGACGGGGCCGATCGCCGCCCCGGCCACCGACGACACCTTCGAAGACACGACGCCGAGGTAACCATGACCGAGGCACCCCACGAGGTCGAGGCAGAAGCTCCGGTGGTCTTCCGCCAGCGTCGGCATGCCCTCCTCCTGATGCGGCCGCCCGCCCCGTCGACCCCCGCGGAGTCGAGCCCCGAGCCTCGTGACGCCTGCGAGGGGACCGGGACCATCGGGGCCGCGCGCCTCGCGTTCGCCGAGGGTGCCCTCTCGTTCGACAAGGTCTTCGCCGCCATCATCGGCACAGGACCGCTCAGCGAGGTCGCCCCGTTCGTCTACTTGACGCGCGAGGGGAACGGGCTGCGTGCCTTCGCGCGAGGCCCCCTGCGCGTCGAGGAGCTGTCGAGCGGACCGCACGTCGGCATCCGACCGGCCGTCATCAGCGCGGGGGAGGCATCGACGTGGGTCGAGGTGCTCCTGCCGTCGGCGCGAGGCGTCGAGGTCACGGTGGAGAACGATCGGCGGGGACTCGACCAGGTCCCGATCCAGCTGCTCTTCGCCGACTGCGACGAGGAGATCTCCGAGACGCGTGCTCCCGTGGGCGTGGGATCGGAGACGGTCGTCGCCCCGGACCCGGATCTCGACACGCCGAACCTGCACTCGCGGGCCCTCGACTCGCTCGGCACCGACGGTCCGGACGCGGACCCGGCTTCAGGTCCAGACGGCGAAGAGAGCAGGCACATCGGCGACAGCGGGCACAGCAGCGACGCCCTCTCCGAGGCGACCATCCTCGATCTGCCGCCCGAGGCCACGACGACACCCGGCTCCGACGACGACGTCGATGCGCCGCGACTCGACCGTGACGAGCTGCCGAACCTCGACCAGTCACCGATTCGCGACCAGTCACCGATCCGCGACCGGTCACCGATCCGTGACGTCCAGACCTTCCCCGTGCCGATCCTCGACCCGGACGTCACTGCGGATCAGGTTGGGGAGCACGATGGCCGCACGATCCTCAGCGCCGAGGCGAGCCGTATCCGACAGGAGGCCTCAGCGCGCAGCGCCGCCCGCCAGGAGTTCCACGAGGGCGGCGCCGAGCAGCCGGCGGCTCCTGCGGCCCCTGCGGGCACGGAGGCGCTCCATGCTCCGGAGGCACTCGACGAGGTCGGGGAGCACGACGGCCTCACGATCGTCGGCGGCTCCCTCCGAGACCTCCGCGTCGACGATGCCCACCGCCACGAGTCCGCCGCACGCGGTGGGGACCTCGGCGACACCGTGCTCGTTCAGGCGATCTCCTCCGAGACGCGCCCGGAGGCGGACCTCGCCTCCCTCACCGCCCACGCCGCCGACCAGCGGCGGCAGCAGCACGCCGTCGACGTCCCGTCCGAGGCGTCAGCTGCGCCGAACCCGCCAGAGCAGCGCGCGGGCGGGGGAGAGGCGTCGTACATCGTCGAGCTGTCCACGGGAGCCACCGTCGACCTCTCGGGGCCGCTCGTGCTCGGAAGGGCGCCCAGCATGGGGGCGGAGCAGATAGGCGGCGTCCTCCCTCGCCACGTCAAGCTGACGGGCGCCACCGACATCTCACGCAACCACGTGCTCCTCACCGTCGAGGGCGGCGTCATCGTCGTCACCGACCTCCACTCCCGCAACGGGACCGACGTCGTCATGCCTGGGCGCGGCCCGCAGCGCCTGCGCGCGGGGGAGCCGACCGCGGTCATGCCGGACACGGTCATCGACCTCGGGAGCGGGGTCTTCCTCACTGTGCGGAACCTCGCCATGACAGCGAGGCGCTAGCCGTGGCAGGGCAGCGGCGATCCCCAGCCGAGCCGCCCGAGATCCCTGGCTACCTCTACCGAAAGCACTTAGGTTCCGGCGGGTTCTCCGACGTCTTCCTCTACGAGCAGCAGTTCCCCAGGCGCCTCGTCGCCGTGAAGGTGCTCCTCGGCGGCGACGACCTCGGCGAGACCAGCAGGCAGGCGTTCATCGGTGAGGCCAATCTGATGGCGCAGATGTCGTCGCACCCGTACATCGTCACGATCTTCCAGGCGGATGTGGCGGGCGATGGGCGTCCCTACTTCGTCATGGAGTTCGCATCCGGGCTCAGCCTCTCGGAACGCTACAAGCGCGAGCAGATCCCCGTCGAGGAGGCCCTGCGCACGGGCGTGCGCATCTCGAGCGCCGTCGCGACGGCGCACACCGTCGGCATCCTGCACCGAGACGTGAAGCCAGCGAACATCCTCACGAATGACTTCGGCTGGCCCGCTCTCACCGACTTCGGCATCTCGTCCGCCGTCGACGACGAGCTCGCCGAGGCGGATGACCTCGTCGAGGCGCCCCCCGCCGGCGGTGGCGGCCTGTCCGTGCCCTGGTCGCCGCCCGAGATGTTCGAGGACGAGCCCAAGCCCGACGTGCGCAGCGAGGTGTTCTCGCTGGGCGCGACCATCTACTCGCTCATCGCCGGCCACACTCCCTTCGAGCGCCCCGGTGAGCGGAACACGACGCTCGACCTCATCTCCCGCATCGAGCGCGGTGCCATCTCGCCGATCCTCCGCGGCGACGTGCCCCGGTCGCTCGTGAGCGTCCTGCACAAGGCAATGGCCCGCAACCCTGCCCACCGGTACCAGAGCGCGGTCGAGTTCGCCTACGCGCTGCAGCGCGTCGAGCTGGAGCTCAACTACGCACCGACCGCGATCGACGTGCCCAACATGACGATCTCGGCGACGGCCGCGACCGGCGGCGGCGATGCGGACGCGACGAGCCTGCGGCCCGTCTCCCTCATCAACGCCCAGGTGCACGAGGGGGCCCGCGCCAGCAAGGCCGAGCTGACCTCGGCGCGCGCCGTGGTCAGGGTCGCGGCTCAGCAGTCTCGGGGCGGGTTCGCCGCGAGGTACGAGACGGCCAGCGGACCCCGCACCGGCAGGCGGCCCCGCGAGACGGAGCACACCGGAGGAGCGCCGAGCGACGACTCGGGTCCGACGACGGCTCGGCCCATCACGACCCCCGGTCGCGCGGACGCCGTGCCCGCCGCCCCTGCTCGGACGTTCGGAGCCTCGTCCGGCAGCACCATCGACGCGCCCGCGTCGAGGGCAGACGAGCTTGCCCGCGAGCGCGCGGCGAACGCAGCCGCCTCTTCGAGGAAGCTCTCCAGGAACGGACTCGTCGGCGTCATCGCCGGAGGGCTCGTGCTCGTGATCGGCATCGTCGCGGCGATCTCCTGGATGCTCACCCCCGCAGACGAGGAGATCGGCCGTGCGACGACGACCCCCGTCTCCATCCAGTCTGGCGGCTTCCCCCCAGTGCTCGTTGCCCCCGTCGCCGTCCGCAGCCCCGACGGATCCGTCACCTTCTCCTGGTCGAACCCCGACCCGCAGCCGGGTGACGTCTACTACTGGAGACTCGGCGAGGGCAGCAAGGAAGGGGCGACGACAAGTGAGACCTCGGTCGTCGTTCCCAACGTGCAGGATGGCGCCGTGACGTGCATCGAGGTCGAGATCCGCCGCGGCGGGAAGGTCAGCTCCGAGCCGCTCGAAGTCTGCTATCCGCAATGACCTCGCCGATCCGCCATGATGGTGTCATGAGTGAGAGCAAGTACACCTCTGCCGCGGAAGCGAACGAGGCTCCGGAAGAGTCCATCGAGATTCCGGATTCCGATGAGCGAATCGTGAGCCAGGTGCCCCCGCTCGGGCCGCTTCGCGTCGAGTTCGTCGGCGAGTGGTACGAGTTGAACCCCGCGGACCCCTTCACGATCGGTCGAGACGCCGACCTCGTGATCGACGAGAACCCGTACCTGCACCGCCAGTTCTTGGTGCTCCAGGCGGAGTTCGGCATGTGGTGGCTCTCGAACGTTGGCTCCGTGCTCTCCGCGACGGTCACGGACGACTCCGGCCAGGTGCAGTCGTGGCTCTCGCCGGGCGCCAAGCTCCCGGTCGTGTTCCAGCACATGCAGGTCATGTTCACGGCGGGATCGACGACCTACGATTTCGCGATCCACTCCGCGTCCGACTTCTACAACACCTCGCACGTGAACATGTCGCCGTCCGGCAACACGACGCAGGCGGTCATCCACCTCACCGAGTCGCAGCGCGAGCTGATCCTCGCCCTCGCAGAAGATGTCCTGCGCAACGCCGTTCCAGGGCGCGGGGTCATCCCGAGCTCGGCGGACGCGGCGGCTCGCCTGGGCTGGACGCTCCCGACGTTCAACCGCAAGCTCGACAACGTGTGCGACAAGCTCGACAAGTTCGGAGTCTCCGGGCTGCGCGGCGGCCGTAGCAAGCTCGCCTCGAACCGGCGAGCGCGTCTCGTCGAGTACGCCATCTCGACTCGCCTGGTGACGCCGGACGATCTGGACACGCTCGACCGGCGCTGACGGCACTCGGCGGGCAGACGCACGCCGTCGCTCTCGCCGGGGCACGGGCAGCACTCCCTGTCGCGCTGGCATCGAGTCCTCGTGCACAATGAAGTCTCGTGCGCTCCGAGGTGAGGCACTGACGAGCTCTGCTGGGGGTGGGTACGCATGCGCCGAACAGCGCCGACCCCGCGAAGCCGCCGGCAGCTCGCGATGGCGCTTGTCATGGCGCTCCTCATCGGCACGCCCCTGCTCTTCGCCCTCCTCCACGAGGGCTTCGCCGCGGCCGAGGTCGAGCTGGAGAGCAGCGACGTCTGGGTGTCGAACAGCTCGGACCTCCGAGCAGGCCGGCTCAACGCGCAGATCCAGGAGCTCGACGCGAGCGTGAGCCTCGTGACGGCGGATGTCGGCATCCTGCAGGACGGCGACACCGTCTTCCTGCATGACCAGACCAGCGGCTCGCTCGGCCGCGTCGACCCGGCTCTCACCGACCTGCGTGAGAGCATCCTGACGCCCGCGGGCAGTCGCAGCTCCTACGGGGGTGGCGTCCTGGCGCTCCTCGACCCGGCCACGGGACGGCTCTGGCTCATCGACGCCACGCAGCCGCTCGCGTTCGACGCCGCGACCGCGGAGCCGGTGGCGGAGCTCGGCGCCGACGCCCAGGTCCTCGTGACCTCGCTCGGCACGGTGCTCGCCGTCGCACCGGAGCAGCAGCAGATCCTGCGCATGGAGGGCATCGGCGGTGAGCAGCTCTGGGAGCCGCTCGCGGGAGCCCCCGTCGACTACGAGCTCACTGCCGTCGGCGAGCAGCCGGTGGTGTTCGACACCGCCGCACGTGCGCTCCTCGTCGACGGGCAGGCCCGTGGGGTGCCGGAGAGCGCGCTGCGCGTGCAGCTCCAGGGTGCGGCGTCCCCCGATGTGGTGCTCGCGACCGGCGACGGGATCCTGCGCGTGCCGCTCGGCGGTGGCGAGGCCGCTGCGGCCCCGGCGGGCATCGACGGCTCGCTGGCGACCGCCCAGGGCACGGCGCGCCCCGCCGTGGTCGCGGGCTGCGCGCACGCCGCCTGGGCGCAGGCCGCCGTCACGATGATCGCGTGCGGTGACGAGCAGCCGAGCGTGCAGTCCATGTCGACGCCGCCCCTCGGCGAGCTCCTGTACCGCGTCAACCGCAACGTCGTCGCGCTCAACGACGTCGCCACGGGCCAGGTGTGGCTGCCGCAGGAGAACATGCGCCTGGTCGAGAACTGGAACGAGCTCGTCCCGCCGGAGGACACCGACGGCACGGAGGGCGAGAACGAGGCCACCGAGGAATCGTTCGAGGCGACCCTCGCCGAGCGTGGCGAGGAGAACACCCCGCCCGAGCTCGTCGACGACTCCTACGGGGTCCGGGCCGGATCGACCGCCTACCTCACGGTCCTCGACAACGACTCGGACGTCGACGGCGACATCCTCACGATCACCGGTCTCTCCGCAGACCCGCCGCCATCGTTCGGCGAGCTGCGCGTCATCGACGACGGCCGGGCCCTGCAGTTCCGCGCCACGGAGGGAGCATCGGGCGAGCAGACGCTCACGTACACGGCCTCGGACGGCAGGCCGGGAGGCGTGGCGGAGGCACGGGTCACGATCCGCATCCAGCCGGCCGATGCGGAGAACCAGGCCCCGACGACGAACCGCACGAGCGCCGTGGCGGTCGAGGCTGGCCAGAAGATCTCCTACAACGTGATGCCCGACTGGACGGACCCGGAGGGCGACCCCGTCTTCCTCCAGGGCGCCACCGCTCCCGTCGGCGACACCGTCAGCTTCACGCCGGACGGACGCATCACCTTCACCGCCGTCAGCGCAGAGCTGGGGGAGCGGGTCGTGCCGTACCTCGTCTCGGACGGCACCGCGCAGGTGGCCGGCGAGCTGCGCATCCGCGTCGAGGCGCCCGGCACGCTCGGGCCGATCGGCACGCCGGACTTCGCGCGCGGAGTCATCGGCGACTCCATCACGGCGCAGCCGCTCGTGAACGACCTCTCTCCCAACGGTCAGGCGCTCGAGCTCGTCGAGATCGCCGAGCTCGGCACCAACACGGGAGGCGCGAGCTTCAACCCCGACCTCGGCACCGTCACCTTCACCTCGGCGAGCGCCATGACCGCCTACGTGCAGTACACGGTCTCGGCGGGGGCGGCCACGTCGGTCGGCATCATCCGCTTCGACGTCGAGGAGCCCGTCGAGGGCGCGGCGCAGGTGACCGCGGTGCGCGACCTCGCCTACCTCCGCCCTGGCCAATCGAACGTCGTGAACGTGCTCGGCAACGACGTGTCCACCGGAACGGGCGTGCTATCCGTGCAGAGCGTGGAGACCACCGACGATGCCCGCAGAGCAGGCCTCGCCGTCGAACTCATCGACAACACGATCGTGCGCCTCTCTTCGCAGTCCGCGATCCAGCAGTCCATCGAGCTCCCGTACACGATCACCGACGGCGCATCGACGTCGGTCGGCTACATCGTCGTCGTCCCGGTCGAGCCCGCCGTGACGCACGAGCCGCCCGTCGCCGTCGACGACACGAGGCGCGTGCGCGCCGGCGACTACACGAGCGTCTCCGTGCTCGAGAACGACTCCCACCCCGACGAGGCGCAGATGTCCCTCTCGCCCGCCCTCAGCACCGTGCAGGTCGGAGACGGCTACGCCTTCGTGTCCGGCGACGACGTCCGCCTCCAGGCCCCGTCCGAGCCCGGCACCTACTCGCTCGGCTACACCGTCGTCGACGAGCACGGCGAGCAGGCGGGGGCGACCGTGTCCTTCCAGGTGACGGCGCCCGACGAGTCGAGCAACCGGCCGCCGGCACCCGGCGTCGACACCGCCAGGGTCTTCGAGGGCGCGAGCGTGCGCATCGAGGTGCCGCTCGACGGCATCGACCCAGACGGCGACTCGGTCGAGCTCACGCAGCTCGTCGACGTTCCGACGCTGGGCTCCGTGAGCGAGGTCACGCAGACCTCCTTCGTCTACGAGGCGTTCCCTGGAGCCACGGGCACCGACGTGCTGCGGTACGAGGTCGTCGACGGGTACGGCCAGCGCGCCGAGGGCACGATCAGGGTCGGCGTCGTCGCCCGTCCCGCCGCGACAGCGCCCCCGATCGCGGTCGACGACAACGTGCGCGCCAAGCCGGGCCTGCGCATCGCGGTCCCCGTGCTGAAGAACGACTCCGACCCGAACGGCTACACGCTTGAGCTCGTGCCCGAGCTCGTCGGCGTCGACCCGAGCCTCGAGGCCGAGGTCGACGGCGACTCCGTCATCGTCACGGTGCCGAGCGACGGGGAGTTCATCTCCGTTCCGTACACGATCATCAACGGCCAGGGCGGGCAGGACGCCGCCTTCATCCACGTCACGATCAACGCGGATGCGCCCACGCTTTCTCCGACGGCGGTCGACCACGTGGTGCGCCTCGACGACTTCGCTGGCGCCGAGACGCTCAGCATCGACGTGCGAGACGGCGCCACCAACCCGGGCGGGAGAGTCAGCGAGCTCGCGGTCGACCTCGCGGGGGCCGGCGCGGGAGCCGCGACCGTCGAGGACGACGGACGGGTCACGGTCTCGCTCAGCGACGTCCGGCAGATCGTCGTCTACCGGCTCACCGCCGAGGACACGGGGCTCACCGCGGCGGGCTTCATCATGGTGCCAGCCCTCATCACGGAGGAATCCAAGCGCCAGTCGCCGTTCCTCATTCCTGACCTCCCCGCCCAGAAGGCGAAGGTCGGCGAGTCGATCTCGTGGGACGTCAACGACCTCGTGCGTGCCCCGTCCGGCAACCGCGTCTCGCTCATCAACCCCGAGCAGGTGTGGGCCGAGCAGGCCGACGGCAGCCCGCTCGTGGAGAGCGACACCAGGCTGAAGTTCACCCCGAAGCCCGGCTTCCGCGGGCCGGCATCCATCACCTTCCAGGTGTCAGATGCAGAAAGCGCCGACGACCAGAACGCCGGCATCGCGACCATCCGCGTTCCGATCACGGTCGGCGACCCCGACTTCTACGACGTCGCACCGACCTTCGTCGCACCCCAGCTCACCGTCGAGCAGGGCACCGAGCAGAGCTTCGACCTCCGCACCGCTACCGGCCACCCGAACAAGGACGTCGTTCCCCAGGTGGAGTTCTCGAAGCTCACGGGCGGCACGGGCGAGCTGCAATCGAGTCTCGACGGCAGCACCGTCAAGGTCGCCGCTGGGGTGGACGCGAAGGTCGGTACCGTCGCCAAGTACACGATCACCTACACGTTCCGCGACTTCGTGCAGACCGGAACCGTCACGGTGACCGTCGTCTCCACCTCCAAGCCGCTGCCGCGCGCCGTTCCGGACGAGCAGCTCGCCCGCCGCAACGGGCCCGTCATGGTGGATGTCACCGCCAACGACTTCAACCCGTTCCCCGAGTCCCCGCTGACGCTCATCTCCGCGAGCGAGGTCGCGGGCTCCGCCACCGAAGCGACCGTCTCGCGCGTCGACGGGCAGCTGCGAGTGGCGCCGGCGACGAACTTCATCGGCACCATCACCATCAGCTACCGCATCGGAGACCAGACGGGCGACCCGCTCCGGGAGACGACCGGGCTCGCGACCGTCGAGGTCCAGGACGTCCCAGGCGCCCCGAGCGATGTGTCGCTCAGGAAGGGCGGCGCCCTGGGGACGCTCGCCGTGAACTGGTCTGGCGCCGTCTCCAACGGGCCGGAGATCACCGGGTACGAGGTGACGCTCACGGGCGGCGGTGCAGTCTTCACCAAGACGACGGCCGGCGACGTCTACGGCGTCACGTTCACGGAAGATGACGGCCTCGTCCTTGGCAATGACTACACGGCGACGGTCCGCGCCCTGAACTCCCTCGGCTACGGGCTTCCCGCGAGCTCGACCAGCGCCAAGCCCATCAACCTCCCGCAGGCCCCGCAGGATCTGAAGGTCGCCGACGGCCAGACTCCGCCGGGGGAGCTCACCGGCACCCTCACGGCGGAGTGGGCTGAACCGACTGCGAGCGGTGGTGGTCTCAGCGGCTACGACGTGACCGTGCAGGTCGGCGCGCAGTCGCCGACCACCACGAGCGTGCCCGCGACGCAGCTCTCGTTCGCCATCACGGGCATCCAGGTGCCGAAGTTCTCCTCCACGCCAGTGAAGGTCTCGGTCGCCGCGAAGAACGAGGCCGGTGTCTCCACCTCGACGGACCCCGTTATCGGCAACCTGAACTACACGGCGCGCATGAGCGTCGAGGTCATCGGCGGCAAGAAGGTCTCTGGCAAGCCCGACGAGGTCCGCAGCTTCGTCATCAAGGGCCAGGACTTCTCCGACGCGCCCTACACCGTCGAGTGCTACAGCAAGGCGAAGTCCGGGGAAGACAAGCTCGTCGGTACGCAGACGAACGTGAGCGGGGCCGCGATCAACGGCGAGTCGGGCACTGTGCTCGAGAAGTGCCAGGGCAGCCTCGGCGGGTACACCGTGGTCGTGTACCTGAACGGTGCGGAGGTCGCCAGAAGCAAGAAGCCCCTCGACTCGTGGTAGCAACGATGTCGGTGGTCGAGCAGACAATCGAGAGAGCCGGCGCGCACGAGCGTCGCGAAGAGGAGCCAGCATGACCGTGACCGAAGAGCAGGCCGCCTGGTTCCAGGACGCCTTCGAGCGTCTGACGACCAACATCGAGCAGGCGGTTGTCGGCAAGCGACACGTCGTCGAGCTCACGCTCACGACCCTCTTCAGCCAGGGCCACCTCCTCCTCGAGGACGTGCCTGGCACCGGCAAGACGGTGCTCGCCAAGGCGCTCGCGAAGACCATCGACGGCAGCAACAGCCGCGTGCAGTTCACCCCGGATCTGCTGCCCTCCGACGTCACGGGCGTCACGATCTTCGATCAGGGCACGCGCGCCTTCGAGTTCCACCCCGGCCCGATCTTCGCCTCGATCGTGCTCGCCGACGAGATCAACCGCGCCTCGCCGAAGACACAGTCGGCCCTCCTCGAGGTCATGGAAGAGGGGCGGGTCACGGTCGACGGCACCCCGCATCCCGTTCCCGTGCCGTTCCTCGTCATCGCCACGCAGAACCCCGTCGAGCAGGCGGGCACCTACAAGCTCCCTGAGGCGCAGCTCGACCGCTTCCTCATGAAGACGTCCCTCGGCTACCCCGACCACGCGAGCACCGTGCGGCTGCTCATGGACGCGGGCAACCGGCAGCGCGCCGACAGCGTGCCCGCGATCCTCCACGCCGAGAACGTCGTCGTCATGCAGGAGCTCGCCGCCGAGGTGCACGTCGACGAGTCGATCATGGCGTACGTGTCGGAGATCGTCACCGCCACGCGCGCCGACCGCGACGTGCTCGTCGGCGTCTCCGTCCGCGGCGCGCTTGCGCTCGCGCGCGCCGTCAAGGCCTGGGCGCTCGCGCACGGTCGCCGCTACGTCGTGCCCGACGACGTGCGCGACCTCGCACATCCCGTGCTCGCGCACCGGCTGATCCTCGACCCCGAGGCGGAGTTCTCCGGCACGACCCCGGATCAGGTCATCGACCGCTGCCTCATCGAGGTCGAACCTCCCCAGCACCGAGCCGCCTGATGACCGAGGGGCACGTCTCCACCGATGCTGAGGTCGAGTTCGCCGAGCGCGACCGCCTCACGATCGGCGACGCCATCAGGTGCGTCACGCCGCTCGGGTGGATCGTGCTCGTCGCCGGTGTCGTGCTCCTCGTCGGCGGAACCGCCTTCGGCTGGCTTGAGCTCATCGGCATCGGGGGAGTCCTCGTCGGGGTCTTCGCCGCCGCGGTGCCCTTCACGATCGGGCGCGAGAGCTTCGGCGTGCAGGTCGAGCTCGAGCCCCGGCGAGTGCGCGTCGGAGACCGAGCCCTCGGTCGGCTGCAGGTCACGAACCTCGGCGAGCGCCGCGTGCTGCCCACCCGCCTCGCGTTGCCGGTCGGGCACGCGACGGCCGAGTTCAGCGTTCCGCAACTCGCGCCGGACGAGACGCACGAGGACCTCTTCGCCGTGCCGACGAGCCGGAGGGCCGTCATCGAGGCCGGACCTGCCAGGTCGCTGCGCGGAGACCCGCTCGGGCTCCTCGAGCGGTCGACCAGGTGGACCGGGGTGCTCGAGCTGTTCGTGCACCCCCGGACGGTTCGCCTCACCGCCCAGGTCGCCGGGCTGCTCCGCGACCTCGAGGGCGTGACGGGGGAGCGCATCACCGACGACGACCTCGCGTTCCACGCGCTGCGGCCCTACGAGTCCGGCGACGACCGGAGGAACATCCACTGGCGAACCAGCGCGCGCACGGGTCTCCTCATGGTCCGGCAGTTCCAGGAGACGCGGCGCTCGCAGGCCAACGTGCTGCAGACCCTCGAGGCCGCCGCCTACGCCTCGGAGGACGAGTTCGAGCTCGCCGTCGAGGTGCTCGCGTCCCTCACGCAGGAGCTCATCAGCTCGGGCGTCGCCGTGAGCGCCCTCACGCAGAGCGGCCGTCTGCCCACCCGAGCGGTCTCGTCGATGCTTGACGGGAGCAGCAGGCTCGAGGCGTGGACGGCGAGCTCACCTTCCCTCCGCGACTTCATCGCGCTCAGCGTCAGACGCCTCCCGCAGGCGAGCATCGTGTTCCTGGTCTGCGGAAGCGCCACGACGGATGCCCAGCTCGGGCAGCTGCAGTCCGTGTACGCGGCGGACGTGACCCTCGTCGTCTTCCGCTGCGCCATCGGGCACCCCGCGAGTCGCACGCGGCTGCGCGAGACCGTCGTCTGCACGGTGCCGGAGCTCGACGACCTGCCGCGCCTGGTCCGCGAGACGCGGGTGCGCGCGTGACGGCGGCCGCGTCGGGCGGGGCCCTCGGAGAGGAGACAGCTCCGCGGCCGGCCGAACGGGGCAGGACGGGGGCTGGCAGGACGCGGCCGGGCAGAACACGGCCGGGCAGGGCAGGACGCGGCCAGGCGGCACGCGGACACCTCCGCCCTGGCCTGGAGTCGCGCACCCTCATCGACGCCTTGGTCATCGCGGTCCTGACGCTGCTCGCCTCGCTCGGCTTCGCGCCCGCCTTCGGCGGCGCCTGGTTCCTGCTCGCGGTCGCGGGCGGCCTGATCGTCGGCATCGGATCAGCGATCCTCGCGCGCTGGCTCGACCTCACTCGGCTCAACACCCTCCTCGTCGCCACCGCGGCCTACTTCCTGCTCGGCACCGCCTTCGCGCTGCCGCAGGCTGCCTTCGCGGGAGTGCTGCCGAGCTTCTCGACCCTCGCCGACCTCGCGCGCGCCCCGGTCTTCGCCTGGCGCGACGCCGTGACGCTCTCCACCCCGCTCCTCGCCCCCGCCTACCTCGCGGTGCTCCCGTACTTCGCGGCGGCCGTCACCTCCCTCGTCGCCATGATCCTGCTGCTGTGGGTCGCCCCGAAGCGGCCTGGGGCGATCTGGCCACCGAGCCTCGCGCTCCTCGGCCCCCTGGCGGTCCTCGCGAGCGCCATCTTCGTCGGCACCGAGGACAGCGTCGCCGGCGTGCTGCGCGGCGGTGCCTTCGCCGTCATCGCGCTCGTCTGGCTCAGCTGGCGCCGCGGCCTCGGCAACATCGCGTCGACTGGGGCGAGGCGAGCCCTCGCGCGCTCCCGTGCGCTCGGCACCGCCGTGATCGTCCTCGTCGCCGCCGTCATCACGACCGCGGGCGGCTACGTCGCCTCCGCGACCGTCGCCGAGCAGCGCGTGGTGGCGCGCGAGCAAGTCACGCCGCCGTTCGACCCGCTCTCGCACACGAGCCCACTCGCCGGATTCCGCGAGTACTCGAAGCTCAGACCTGACTCGACGCTGTTCGACGTGACCGGTCTCGAAGGGGGAGACCGGGTGCGCCTCGCGACGCTGGAGAGCTACTCGGGCAAGTCCTGGCAGATCGCCGACCCCGCCGCGACGCTCGCCTCGACCGGCAGCTACAACCTCTCCGGTCGAGTCGTCCCGAGCGACCCCCCGCTGACGTCATCCTCCGAGCGATCGATCGACGTCACCATCCGCGACTACTCCGACATCTGGCTGCCGAGCGTCGGCATCCCCACCGACGTGAATCTCGCAGGCGGCAGCCTGCCGGACCGCAGCGGTGACTTCCGCTACAACGCCAGAACCGGGGGAGGGCTCATCACCTCCGGGCTCCGCGATGGCGACAGCTACCAGATCTCCGCGCTCGTCCAGGACCTTCCCATCGAGGGGCAGCTCGACAATGCGGCAGTCCTCGACCTCGACTATCCCGCGATGCCGTCGGCGCCCGCCGCCCTCGTCGAGCGGATGCAGAGCTACGTCGCCGGCGAGACCTCCCCATACCTGCAGCTCAAGGCCATCGAGAACGCGCTCATCGCCGAGGGCTTCTTCAGCCACGGCACGGCGAGCGACTCCGTGCCATCGCGCGCCGGACACGGGCTCGACCGCATGCAGGAGCTCTTCGACCTCCGCTACCTCGTCGGCGACCAGGAGCAGTACGCGTCCGCGATGGCGATCATGGCCCGCCAGCTCGGGTTCCCCGCCAGGGTCGTCATGGGCTACGCGCCGGAGCAGATCTCGGCAGACGGCACCACCGAGGTGCGAGGCTCCGATGTCACCGCCTGGGTCGAGGTGCCGTTCGAGGGCTTCGGCTGGGTCGCGTTCGACCCGACGCCGGAGCAGACCGACGTGCCCGTCAACACGACCACCGACCCGCAGTCCAAGCCGAAGGCGCAGGTGCGTCAGCCCCCGCAGACGCAGGAGAAGCCAGACGAGCTCCTCACGAGCGCCGACGAGCGACGACAGGAGGAGGAACCCGATGACGAGGAGACGTGGCCTGCCTGGGCGCTCACGCTCGGCATCTCCCTCGCCGTCCCCCTCGCGCTGTTCCTCGTCCCACTGATCGCCGTCGCGCTCCTCAAGCGCAGGCGGCGGAGCCGGCGGCTCCGGGAGGGCAGCCCCGACCGGCGCGCGGCCGGGGCGTGGAGCGACAGCATCGACCGCTTCGCCGAGCTCGGCTACCCGATTCCGCTCCGAGCGACCCGGATCCAGACCGCTGGCGCCGTGCATCCCTCGCTCGTCCCGCTCGCCGACCGAAGCGACCGGGCCGTGTTCGGCGACGACCCCGTGAGCGACGAGGACCTGGCCTCGCTGTGGGCTGACGCGGACGCCGCCGTCGCCGAGGCGAGGGGGTCCGTCGGCTTCTGGCGCCGCCTGCGTGGACTCTTCACGTTCCGCCGCGCCCCACGCCCCGTATCATGGCCCCGTGGAACATTCTGGGTTCATCGGGGTGCCGCCCGGGCTGATCGGGCAGGGCGCGATCATGCCTGAGGCAGCGAACACGTCGGGTCGGCCCGAATGGTCGCCGCCGTCGGCAGCGAACGGCGGGGCGCAGGAAGCGCCAGCCGACGACTGGCTGCGCGCTGAGCTCGACGACGAGTACCCGCTTCCCCCGATGCCAGCGCCACGGCCGAGGCTCTCCCCGCAGCAGCCCTCGCTTCCCGACCATTCGCCGTCGGCGCACGCGCCAGCAGCGCCGTGGACAAGCGACCAGCTCGCGGCGCCGTCCGCGGCCCCCAGCGCGGCCCCGTTCGGCGGCACCCCGCAGCCTGGTCTCTCGCTCGAATCTCCGGCCGGGCTCACCGGCGCGGCGCACGCGTCCGAGACGAGGCTCGATCAGCCGGGCCACGACTCCCCGGGCGCCAGCGCCGAGCAGCCTCTGCCCGAGTGGGTGGTCGTCCTCGCCGACGGCGTCAGCGTCCCCATCTACGGGCCAGTCGTCATCGGTCGAAACCCCTCGCAGGATCGATTCCCCGACGCCTCCGTCTCCGCGGTCCCCGACATCACGCAGACCATGTCGAAGACGCACGCGCGCTTCTGGGCCGACGGCGAGCGCCTCTACGTCGACGACCTGAACTCCACGAACGGCGTCGCCCTCTTCCCCGGCGGGAATGCGCACGGCGCGCTGGCGGTTGAGCCTGGAGTCCCAGCGGAACTCCGCTCAGGCGACGTCGTGCAGCTGGGCGAGTACCGGCTCTCGATACGCCGGAGCTAGGCGCCGCCCCGCCTTCGCCCAGTCAGGAGCCGCATGCCCGAACGGATGCAGCTCATGGCCCAGAACCCGCAGAAAGGCGCAGTGTTAGCATGGTCCGCATGTCTGCCGGTCTGCTTCTCCTTTGCTGCCGCGACGGGGCCTAACTTCGCAGGTGCATCCCGTCGCGGTGTCGATGGCGCCTGAGCAGATGCGAGGAGACGCAAGCAACATGAAGACGGAAAACAGTACGCACGAGGCACAGTCGCAGCACAGGACCCTGGCTCAGAAGGTGTGGGAAGACCACCTCGTGGCCAAGGGTGAAGACGGCTCGCCCGACCTCATCTACATCGACCTGCACATCATGCACGAGGTCACCAGCCCGCAGGCCTTCGACGGTCTCCGAGTCGCGGGTCGGCCGGTGCGGCGCCCCGACCTCACCATCGCGACGGAAGACCACAACACGCCGACGGTCGACATCCTCAACCGCATCGCGGACACGACGAGCCGCACGCAGATCGAGACGCTGCGCCGCAACGCCAAGGAGTTCGGCATCCGGCTCCACCCCCTGGGCGACGCCGAGCAGGGCATCGTGCACGTCGTCGGGCCGCAGCTCGGGCTCACGCAGCCGGGCATCACGGTCGTCTGCGGCGACTCCCACACATCGACGCACGGCGCCTTCGGAGCCATCGCGTTCGGCATCGGCACGAGCGAGGTCGAGCACGTGCTGGCCACGCAGACGCTTGCCATCAAGCCGTTCAAGACGATGGCCATCAACGTCGACGGCACGCTCAAGGAGGGCGTCACGGCGAAGGACATCATCCTCGCCGTCATCGCGAAGATCGGCACGGGCGGCGGAGCGGGCTACGTGCTCGAGTACCGCGGCTCGGCCATCGAGGCGCTCTCCATGGAGGGCCGGATGACCGTCTGCAACATGTCGATCGAGGCAGGCGCTCGCGCCGGCATGGTGGCCCCGGACGACAAGACCTTCGCCTACCTGGAAGGCCGCGACCACGCCCCGGTCGGCGACGAGTGGGACGCGGCCGTCGACTACTGGCGCACCCTCAGGACCGACGACGACGCGAGCTTCGACGCCGAGGTCTTCATCGACGCCGACACCCTCGAGCCGTTCGTCACGTGGGGAACCAACCCGGGTCAGGGCATCTCCCTCAGCGGAGTCGTCCCGGAACCGTCCGACTTCGCGGACCCCAACGACCGCCAGGCCGCCGAGCGCGCGCTCGAGTACATGGCGCTCGAAGCGGGACGAGCCATGAAGAGCATCCCCGTGGACGTCGTCTTCATGGGCTCCTGCACCAACAGTCGCATCGAGGACCTCCGCGCCTTCACCTCCGTCATCCGGGGACGCCAGAAGGCCGAGGGCGTCCGCGTCATGGTCGTGCCCGGCTCTGCACGCGTGCGCCTCGAGGCGGAAGCCGAGGGCCTCGACAAGATCATCACCGAATTCGGCGCAGAATGGCGCTTCGCCGGCTGCTCGATGTGCCTCGGCATGAACCCGGACCAGCTCGAGCCCGGGCAGCGCTGCGCATCCACCTCCAACCGCAACTTCGAAGGCAGGCAGGGCAAGGGCGGACGCACGCACCTCGTGTCGCCCCTCGTCGCCGCTGCGACCGCGGTTCGGGGTACGCTCTCCAGTCCGTCTGATCTCGACGAGCCCAACGCGCCCGCCGCGAGCACCGATACCCGAACGCCGCAGGAGGTGGCCGTCTGATGGAGAAGATCACCCGCATCGAGGGAGCCGCCGTGCCGCTGCGCCGCTCCAACGTCGACACCGACCAGATCCTGCCCGCCGTCTACCTCAAGCGCGTCACGAAGACGGGCTACGAGGACGCGCTCTTCAACGGCTGGCGGCAGGACCCGGACTTCGTGCTCAACCGTCCCGAGTACCAGGACAACCCGCGCATCCTGCTCGTCGGACCGGACTTCGGCACCGGCTCCTCCAGGGAGCACGCCGTGTGGGCGCTCAAGGACTACGGCTTCCGCGCCGTCATCGGATCCCGCTTCGGCGACATCTTCCTCGGCAACGCCGGCAAGCAAGGGCTGCTTGTCGCCACGCTCGCCGAGCACCTCGTAGAACAGCTCTGGGACGCCGCCGAGGCGGCCCCGGGTGCGACTGCGGTCGTTGATCTCACCACGAACACCGTTACTGTCGGAGACATGACGGCGACGTTCGAGATCGACGACTACACGAGATGGCGTCTGCTCGAGGGGCTCGACGACATCTCGTTGACGTTGCGTGACGAACACGCGATCTCCACCTTTGAGTCACGCCGAGAGGCGTGGCGTCCGCGGACTCTTCCGATCCGCAGGTCCACCACCGCAGGGAGTGCAACTCAGTGAACACGATCACCAACGACTCGGCTCGCGCCGGCGCATCAGTCGGTCTGACCGGCGACACCATCGTCTTCAACGGCGGACGCCCGCTCTCGGGTCGCATCGAGGTGCGTGGCGCGAAGAACCTCGTCACCAAGGCCATGGTCGCGGCGCTCCTCGGCGAGGAGGTCAGCGTCCTCCGCGACGTGCCGGACATCTCCGACGTGCGCGTCGTCGCCGGTCTCCTCACGCTCCACGGCGTGAAGATCGACCGCAACGAGGTCTCCGGCGACCTTCGCCTCGACCCGACGAACGTCGAGACGGCCCACATGGCCGAGATCAACGCGCACGCCGGCTCCAGCCGCATCCCGATCCTCTTCTGCGGCCCGCTGCTGCACCGCCTCGGCGAGGCCTTCATCCCCGACCTCGGCGGCTGCCGCATCGGCGACCGGCCCATCGACTTCCACCTCGAAGTGCTCCGCAACTTCGGAGCTGTCATCGAGAAGCTCCCGAGCGGCATCCGCATGAGCGCCCCCGAGGGCCTCCACGGTGCCAAGGTCACCCTCCCGTACCCGTCGGTGGGCGCCACCGAGCAGGTCCTGCTCACCGCCGTCCGCGCGGACGGCCGCACGGAGCTGCGCAACGCGGCCATCGAGCCCGAGATCATGGACCTCATCAACATCCTGCAGAAGATGGGCGCCATCATCTCGGTGGATGCCGACCGCGTCATCCGCATCGAGGGTGTCGAGCGTCTCGGCGGCTACAGCCACAAGGCGCTCTTCGACCGCAACGAGGCAGCCAGCTGGGCCTCCGCAGCACTCGTCACGCACGGCGACATCTTCGTCGGCGGTGCCAAGCAGCCCGAGATGCTCACGTTCCTCAACGTGTTCCGCAAGGCAGGCGGAGCGTTCGAGATCCACGACGACGGCATCCGCTTCTACCACCCTGGTGGCGAGCTGCGCCCCGTCGTCATCGAGACCGACGTGCACCCCGGCTTCATGACCGACTGGCAGCAGCCGCTCGTCGTGGCCCTCACGCAGGCGCACGGCGTCTCAATCGTGCACGAGACGGTGTACGAGCAGCGCTTCGGCTTCGTCGACGCGCTCGTCGAGATGGGCAGCGACATCCAGCTGCACCGCGAGTGCCTCGGCAGCCAGGAGTGCCGCTTCGGCCAGCGCAACTTCCAGCACTCGGCCGTCATCTCCGGCCCGACGAAGCTCAAGGCCGCCGACATCGAGGTCCCCGACCTCCGCGGCGGCTTCAGCCACCTCATCGCGGCGCTCGCGGCGGAGGGCACCTCGCGGGTCTCGAACGTCGGCATCATCGCGCGCGGCTACGAGAACTTCATCGCGAAGCTCGAGACCCTCGGAGCTGACTTCACGGTTGAGGCGTAGGAGTGTCGGCCGGGAAGCGCGGATCTCCTGAGAAGAGCAAGCCCTCGATCTTCTGGTTCCTCGCGGCGATCGCCTTTCCGCTGAGCTGGCCGATCATGCGCTGGGAGATCAAGGGCACGCTGCCGGAGCGGGGCGCGTTCATCGTCGCCCCGAACCACACCAGCGAGGTCGATCCGCTCATCATGGGGATGGCCGTGTGGAAGCTCGGCCGCGCGCCGCGCTTCATGGCCGCCGACCGGCTCTTCCGCGTCAAGGGACTCGGCTGGATCCTCCGCAAGAGCGGGCAGATCCCCGTCTCGCGCGACGCGCGCGGCGCCAACCAGGCCGCGATCGCGTCCGCCCAGCAGCTCGCGAGGCTCGGACAGGGGGTCATCATCTACCCGGAGGGCACCCTCACCCGCGAGCCGAACCTGTGGCCGATGCGCGGCAAGAACGGCGCGGCGAGGGTCGCGCTCAGCGCCGACATCCCCGTCTACCCGACCGCGATCTGGGGTGCGCAGAACATCCTGCCCCGGTACTCGAAGAAGCCGACGCTCCGGTGGCGAACCAAGATCACGGTGCACGTCGGGGAACCGGTGAGTCTCACGGAGTTCACCGGGCGGATGCACAGCGCAAGCGCCATGAAGGGCGCCACGGAGCTCGTCATGCACGACGTGACCCGCCTCCTCGAGGGCATCCGCGGTGAGCAGGCTCCGGCCGAGCTCTACGACCCCGCCAAGCACGGCCAGAGCGAGCACGGCAAGTTCCCCCAGGACCGGGGCGGATCGTCCCGAGAGGCGGGGGGAGCGTGAGCTCCGCGCAGCGTGCCGTCGTCCTCGGCAGCGGCAGCTGGGGCACGACGTTCGCGAAGGTGCTCGCGGATGCGGGCCACGACGTGACCATCTGGGCGCGCCGCCCCGAGGTCGCGAACGAGATCAACGAGTCGCACCGGAACACGGGCTACCTCCCCGGCATCGACCTCCCGAGGAACCTGCACGCGACACCCGACCTGGTCGAGGCGGTCCGCGGGCAGCAGTTCGTCTTCGTGTCGGTGCCGGCGCAGACCGCCCGTGAGCTCTCCGCACAGCTGGCCCCCCTCATCGAGGGCGACGCGGTCGTCGTGAGCCTCATGAAGGGCGTCGAGCGGGCGAGTGGGCTGCGCATGAGCGAGGTGCTCGAGGGTGTCCTGCAGCTCCCGGCCGAGCGGGTGGCTGTCGCGAGCGGCCCCAACATCGCGCTCGAGATCGCGAAGGAGCAGCCCACGGCGATCGTCGTGGCATCCGCGAGCGAGGCCACAGCCGTCAGTGTCGCAAAGCTCGCGCGCAACGACTACCTCCGGTCGTTCGTGAACGTGGATGTCATCGGCACCGAGTTCGGCGGAGTCCTCAAGAACCTCATCGCCATCGCCGTCGGCATCGTCGACGGCGTCGGCTACGGCGAGAACACGAAGGCGTCCGTCATGACGCGCGGGCTCGCCGAGATCTCCGACTTCGCCGTCGCGATGGGTGCGCAGGCGTCCACCATGATCGGGTTGGCGGGCCTGGGAGACCTCATCGCGACCTGCGAGTCGCCCCTCTCGCGCAACTTCACGGCAGGGCGCCTCCTCGGGCAGGGCTACGTCTACGACGACGTCGTCGCCCAGATGCAGCAGACCGCCGAGGGGCTCCGCTCCGTGGGCGCGATCCTCGAGCTGGCCGAGCGCCACGGCGTGGAGATGCCCATCGCGAAGCAGATCGACGACGTGCTGCACGGCCGGATGAGCCCCGCGGACCTCGCCCCCCACCTCGCGACCGACGAGGGTCCGAGCGGCGAGTAGCGCCCGGTGCCGCTCGGGCGACCCCGTACCCTTGTGCGGTGAGCGAAGAGTCGCTCGTGGAAGGAAACCTCATGTCGACAGCTCAGCTGAACGCCTCCGCCAGCTCAACCGCCGCTGAAGATGCGCGGCCGCTCATCGCCGTCGTCTTCGGCGGCCGTTCGAGCGAGCACGCCATCTCGTGCGCGACGGCGAGCGGTGTCCTCGGAGCCATCGACCGTGAGAAGTACCGCGTGCTGCCCATCGGCATCACGCGCGACGGCGCCTGGGTGCTCGAGGACGACGACGCAGACAAGTTCGCGCTCGACCCCGAGAACCTGCCGGAGGTCGTCGACAACGGCACACGCATCCACCTGCCAGATTCGGCCAAGCACCGGGAGGTGACGGTCTCGCGCGTCGAGGGCGACGCCCACGGCGCCGAAGCGGGAGCCGAGCGAACCGAGCGCACGTCGCTCGGCGAGGTCGACCTGGTGTTCCCGATCCTCCACGGCCCCTTCGGCGAGGACGGCACCGTGCAGGGCATGCTCGAGCTCGTCGGACTGCCGTTCGTCGGCTCGTCGGTGCTCGCCGCGAGCGTCGGCATGGACAAGCACTACACGAAGATCGTGCTCAGGGACGCGGGCCTGCAGGTCGCTGACGGCGTCACGATCTCGCAGCACCAGTGGGACACGCGGGGTGCGTCGCTGGCCTCAGAGGCCGTCGACCGGCTCGGGCTGCCGGTGTTCGTCAAGCCCGCCCGCGCGGGCTCGAGCGTCGGCGTCAGCAAGGTCGCCGTGCTCGACGAGTTCGCAGCCGCCATGACGACGGCCCTCGCGGAGGACGACCACGTGCTCGTCGAGGCAGCGGTCGTGGGCCGCGAGGTCGAGATCGCCGTGCTCGAGTCGCGGCCGGGAGAGCGGGCTCGCGCCTCGGTCGCCGGCGAGATCGTCATGACGAAGGCGGAGTTCTACGACTTCGAGGCGAAGTACCTCGATGACTCCGGGGTCGAGCTGCGGTGCCCCGCCGAGCTGAGCGACGAGCTGCTCGCGGAGATGGCGGAGCTCGGCGTACGTGCCTTCGAGGCGCTCGGCGCCTCCGGCCTGGCCCGCGTCGACTTCTTCCTGACGGACGACGGGTTCGTCGTCAACGAGATCAACACCATGCCGGGATTCACGCCCATCTCGATGTTCCCGAAGTGCTGGCAGGCGAGCGGCATGAGCTACCCGCAGCTCATCACCGAGCTCATCGAGGTCGCGAGCGCCCACGCAGCCGCGCGCGAGGCGCGCCTCACGCGCTAGGGGTCCCGCGGTGTGGCAGCTCGCCCTGCGGCGCCCTCCGGGGTGGCGCTAGCCGAGGACGTCGTCGGCGCCGACGCAGGCACCGGTCTTCGGCAGCTTGGAGACGGCATCGTCGAGGTCGACGAGCACGGTGGTGCCTGATGCGACGTCGGAATCGACGACGACCTCCACAGCTGGCGTGCGCCCGTAGCTCGTGAAGCGGTACGTGGGCGCCTGGCTGTCGTCGACGATCCAGTCGATGCCGCTCAGGCTGACGCACTGCTCGGAGGTCGGCCCCGGCGTCGGGACCCCGCAGCGGAGCAGCACACCGGCCGGGCTGCCCCAGGCCCCCGTCGCCTGCGCGTTGGTGAGGCGAAGCTCGAGCCCGTCGACCGTCGAGGGCAGGCGGACCGAGACTTCGGCGCACTCCGGGGCGGCCGCGTCAGGAGCCGGTTCCATGGGAACGCTCGCGCTGTTGCAGGCGGTGAGCAGGACGACGGATGCGGCGGTCGCGATCACGGCGGAGCCGATGCGCGAGGCGGAGCGGAAGGTTCGAGACATTTGCTCCCAGGCTATCGTGAGCGGGTGCCTGCTCTTCCCGACGACGCCATCCGCCGAACCCCCGCTGACGTGCTCACGGTCGGCGCGTGCGGCGAGGCCGATCTGCTCCAGCGCATCCTCGCGCGGGTCCCAGCCGCCGATGAGGCGGTGCTCGGGGCCGGCGATGACGCCGCGGTGCTGACGGCGGGCGATGGGCGGCTCGTCATCACGACGGATCTCATGATCGAGGGCCCCGACTTCCGCTCGGCCTGGTCGATGGCTCGCGACGTCGCACGCAAGGCGTGCGCATCCAACCTCGCGGATGTCGCCGCGATGGGCGCCGCCCCGACGGCGATCACGGTGGCGCTCGCATTGCCCTCTTCGACTCCGGTCTCCTGGGTCGAGGAGCTCGCGGACGGGTTCGCGGCCGCGCTTGCCGACATGGCTCCTGGGTGCGGCGTGGTCGGCGGTGACCTGTCGACGAGCGAGCAGCTGACGATCGCGATCACCGCCTTCGGCGACCTGCGCGGGGGAGACCCGGTGCGGCGATCCGGAGCCCAGCCGGGCGACGTGCTGGCGCTCAGCGGCCCGGCGGGGCGCAGCGGTGCTGGCCTCTCGCTGCTCTACTCCCTCGCGAGGGATGCGCGCGGGGAGGCGCTCGCCGAGGGAATCGAGGCCCTGCGGTCGCGCGGCGACGCCGTGCGCTCAGTCGTCGACTGGCACCTCGCGCCGACGATCAACGCCTCCCTCGGCCTCGCGGCGAGAGCTGCCGGGGCGACGGCCATGATGGATGTGTCCGACGGCCTGCTCCTCGACGCCTCGCGCCTGGCGAGGGCCAGCGGCGTCCGGGTCGAGGTCGAGACATCGTCCCTCGCCGTCGACATCGCCGCGGTCGAGGCGGCGCTGCGAGCCGCCCTGCCCGGGGTCGAGGCCGGCGAGCTGCACGCACGAGCCGTTGACCTCGTGGTGGTCGGCGGGGAGGATCACGGCCTGCTCACCACCTTTCCGGCTGGGACGACGCTGCCGGAAGGGTTCAGGGCCATCGGCCGCGTGCATCCGCACGACGACGGGCCGGTTCCCCCCGTGCTCGTCGACGGCGCTGGCCGGCCCGCTTGCGGCTGGGACCCCTACGCCTGGGACTTCTCGGCCCCTGGCTCGTCGACGGGGCTCACCTCGTAGCTGAAGACGATGGTCTCGCCGTAGGACTTCCGGCGCAGCAGCTCGAAGGACTCGGGCACCGTGGGGGCTGGGGAGCGCGACCCCCGCTCGACGATGACGACGGCCTCAGGTGCCAGGTGCGGCACCAGGGCCTCGAGCGCCCCGGTGAGCTCCGCTTCGCCGAGCTCGTATGGCGGGTCGACGAAGGCGAGCTCGAAGAGCTGACCAGGGGTCGTCCGCAGGAAGCTGTCGACGGAGTTCTGCGCGACGCGGGAGGCGACGGCCCGGCGACCCCGCTCGCGGGTCACGCGCGCCAGAAGCTCAGCGTTGGCGCGCAGCACGTTGGCGGCCGACTTGGACTGCTCGACAAGCACGGCGCTGGATGCGCCCCGACTGAGCGCCTCGAACGCGAGCGCACCCGAGCCCGCGTAGAGGTCGAGCACAGCGGCGCCGCCCAGGTCGAGCAGCGATTCGAGCGAGGAGAACATGGCCTCGCGGACTCGGTCGCTCGTCGGACGTGTGCCGCTCTTCGGGACGGCGAGCGAGTGGCCCTTGGCGGCTCCGGCGATGATGCGTGTCACGCTGCGATCGTAGCCGCGACCGCGTCGGCCCATCCACTGCGCACAGAAGCTGGCCGAACTTGTCGGGGGTGCGTGGAATGATGGGCACTTGAATTCGGAGGTGGCCATGGAATACGGCAACGGCGCGGAAACCGCGGCGGCGAGGGCTCTGCCCGCAGAGCCAGCTGGGCGCGAGCGCGCATCGAGCACGGCGGTCGCACTGCAGGACGGCGCGCGGCAGATCCGCGAGAGCGTCGCATCGGTCATCTCAGGAAAAGACGAGCAGGTGCACCTCGCGGTCGTCGTGCTCCTCGCCGGCGGTCACCTCCTGGTGGAGGACGTCCCCGGGGTTGGCAAGACGGTCCTCGCCAAGACGCTGGCGGCGGCCATGGACTCGAGTGTGAGCCGCATCCAGTTCACTCCGGACCTGCTGCCCTCGGATGTCACGGGCGTCGCGATCTACGACCAGGTCGAGCGGCGCTTCGAGTTCCAGCAGGGCCCGGTGTTCGCGAACGTCGTCATCGGCGATGAGATCAACCGCGCCTCTCCGAAGACGCAGTCGGCGCTGCTGGAGTGCATGGAGGAGGGGCAGGTCACGGTCGATGGCGTCACGCACCGGCTGCCAGTGCCCTTCACCGTCTTCGCGACCCAGAACCCCTCCGAGATGGAGGGCACGTACGCGCTGCCGGAGGCGCAGCGCGACCGCTTCATGGCGCGCATGTCGATGGGATACCCCGAGCGCGACGACGAGCTCGCGATGGTCGATCGGCGCGACTCGAGCGACCCCTTGTCGAGCGTCCGTGCCTCGCTCTCCGCGAGTGACGTCTCCAGCATGATCGAGCAGACCTCGCGCATCTACGTCGCGCCTGCCATCAAGCAGTACATCGTCGATCTCGCCCGTGCCACCCGCGAGCACGCCGACGTCCGTGTCGGTGTGAGCCCGCGCGCGACCCTGCACCTCGTGCGCGCCTCGAGGGCGGCCGCCGCGGTCGCCGGTCGCGACTTCGTGGTGCCGGACGACGTCTCCAAGCTCGTCGGCCCGGTCTTCGCGCACCGGCTCGTGCTCAGCGCCCGCGGCTCTCGGGGAACGGCGGCGTCGGCGTCTGCCGCCCGCATCATCGACCAGATCTGCCAGCAGATCGCCGTCCCAACGAGCGCGGCGACCGCGTAGCGCGTGGCGACGAGGCGCATCGAGAGGCGGCTGCGACCCACCAGCCGAGCCATCGGCCTGGTGGTGGTCGGCGTGCTGCTGGCCGCAGCCGCCGTGGTGTTCGGCCGGGGCGAGCTGCTTGCGCTCGGCGGGTTCCTCGTCGCCCTGCCGCTCGTCGCCTTCGTGCTGCGCCTCATCTGGCGACCTCGGCTCGAGGCTGTGCGCACGATCTACCCGACCACGCTTGCCGTTGGCGACCGGATGCGGGTCGTGACCGAGGTGCGCAACCGTTCGCTCATCGCGCTCGAGCCCAGCTCCTACCTCGATCTCCTGCCCGGTGCGGAGCCATCCAGCATCGGCGGGGTGCTGCCCGCTATCGGCTCGCGACTCAACCGCAACGAGGACAAGCGCCGACGTCGTGTCGCCTACGGTGTCGACTCGATGCGCCGCGGCGTCCACGAGGTCGGCCCGCTCTTCTTCGACAACGCCGACGGCCTCGGTCTGACGAGGCGAGTCCTCAAGATCGGCGAGGCCACCGAGGTCGAGGTGTGGCCCCGGGTGGCAGAGCTGCCCGCCATGTCCGTGCCAAGCGGCAAGAGCGGGGGCGAAGTCGAGGCCGGAGTCGCACAATCCGGGGACTCCGACGACGTCCTCACCCGCGACTACCGTCGCGGCGACCCGCTCAGGCGCATCCACTGGCGTGCAACGGCGCATGCGGGTGAACTGCGCGTGCGACAGGAAGAGCACCACGCAGAAGACACCTCGGTGGTCATCCTCGACACGAGCGGGACGGCCGCCGCTGAGGAGCCGAAGGCACCGCTGACCCTCGTCGACCTCATGAACGAGCAGGCAGCACCCGCGCATGCCATCGACGCGGAGTTCGAGCTCGCCGTCTCGCTTGCCGCCTCCGTGCTCGCTCGCTTCCATCGCTTCGGCTATGAGACCGAGCTGTTCGAGACGCACGCGGGCCTTGACGGCGACACGGAGAGCACGCGCACCCCCTCCGAGGAAGCGCTCGAGTCGGTCATGCGCAGGCTCATGCTGACGCAGCCCGACTCGACAGCGGGGGAGCGGCGAGAGGCCTGCGCCGAGGTCGTCGACGACATCTCCCGCGTGGCGCGTACGCCGGTCGTGTACGTGCACCGGAACCTGGCCGGTGACGGGCTGACCGCGATCCGCTCGCTGTCGGCCATGGCCGCCCCGGCCCTCGCGCTCATCGTCTCCGCGAAGCCGGTACCGCGTGCCACCCTGACGTCGTTCACCGATGCCGGCTGGAACGTCGCCGTCTACTCGCCCGCCAGAGCCAAGCCCTTCACGCCGCTGCTCGAACTGGAGGCCACCGCATGAGCTCGCAAGCGACCACGACCGCGCAGATGCGTCGTCGGCAGGGCTGGAAGGGGACTCCGGGAGCCAACGGCTCCTGGGTCGTCACCGTCTCCCTCGCGGTCCTGATCTTCAGTGCGACGAACCTCCTCTGGCCGATCTTCGACACGAACACGTGGTCGGCGAAGGCGATCGTGCTCGTCACGATCATGCTCGGGGTCGCCGCCCTCGTGCGCACCTTCACGGGCTCGCAGCTGTGGGCGCTCGTCGCCTCGATAGTGGGCGGCGCGGTTGTCCTCGTCGGCTTCACCGGGCGGGGCTCGCCGCGTGCCACGGTCGAGGGCTGGGGGGTTCTCGCCGAGCAGCTCGTCGAGCAGCTGCGCTCGGACGCCGCCCCGCTCCGCGAGACCGAGGCGATGACCATGCTCGTGCTCATCGGCGTCGCCGTGATCGTCGTGCTCTGCGACTTCTTCGTGTTCGGCATCAGGGGCCGCTCGCTCGCGACGCTGCCCCTGCTTGCCTTCCCCCTGATCCCGATGGCGCTCGGCATCGATGCCTTCAACGGCTGGTCGTACGTCTTCGCGGCACTGGCCCTCGCGGTGTTCCTCTACGCCGTCTCGAGCTGGCACCAGCGTGTGCACGACGAGGAGCTCTCCTACCAGGGGTTCCTGGTCGACAGCCGGGGCATGGCCGGCCTCGGCGGGGCCCTTGCGGTCACCGCCGTCTCGCTCGTCGCCGTGCTCGTGGCCTCCACGGTCGTTCCAGCGCCGACCGGCATCGATGCCATCCGGCAGACGTCGACCTCTGGCCTGTCCACCAACCGCGCGAATCCCATCATCGACCTGGGTGAGGACCTGCGGCGCAACAACCCGGTCGAGGTGCTGCGCTACGCCACGACCACCGACCAGGGCTCGCTCCCGTACCTCACGCTCCAGACCCTCAGCGACCTCAGCGGCGAGGACGACTGGATGCCCGGCGACTTCGACGGCAACCTGAGCGTCGACGGCGGTGACCTGCCGCTGCCCGCCGGTGTCTCGGCCGGGGCTGAGTCGAGCGAGTTCACCACTCGCATCGTCCTCAACGACGGCGTCAGCTCCTTCCTCCCGCGCCCGGGGTTCGCGGCCAACATCATCGACCTGCAGGGAGATTTCCTCCTCGACGAGCAGACGGGCGACGTCCGCAGCGCCGGTGACGAGGCACTCGCGCAGAACTACGAGATCCAGACCGTGGTGCCGACCCCAAGCTTCGAGGCCATCTCACAGCTCGACGCCGAGGTGCCGGCGGGTCTCGAGGCCCTCACGCAGGTGCCGGAGGGGCCGAGCACCGACCGCATCCGCGACGTGGTCGGCGAGATCGTCGACGAGGACGCGCCCGCCGGTACACAGGCCCTGCAGCTCCAGTCGTTCTTCGCCGACGGGTTCGCCTACTCCGAGACAGCGCCTGTTCAGCAGGGGTACGACGGCACGAGCCTCGACGTCATCGCGCAGTTCCTGGAAGCGCGCGCCGGCTACTGCGTGCACTACGCATCGTCGATGGCCGTCATGGCGCGCATGATCGGCATCCCGTCCCGGATCGGGGTCGGCTTCACGCCCGGCTCCGCCGGAGAGCTCAACGCGGAGGGCCAGCCCGTCTACACCGTGACGAGCAACCAGCTCCACGCGTGGGCCGAGCTCTACCTGCCCGGCCACGGCTGGGTCATGTTCGAGACGACGCCGGCCGGCGCGCTCGGCAACCTCGTCGCACCCGGCCCCGGCGAGACGACGGCACCGACGATGACGCCAGAGGTCGCCCCATCGGCCTCGCCGTCGCCCGTCGAGACCGAGAGCACCGCCGCGCCGACCGTGCCGCCTGAGACCGAGACGCCGACCCCGACCCCGACACAGGGCGCCGAAGGGGCAGGCGAGCAGGATGGCGAGAGCGGAGCCGTCGACCTCACGGCCCTCTTCGTCACCCTCGCCGTCGTGGGCGGCGTGCTCGCCCTCGTCGCGCTCCTGCTCATCCCCGCCTTCCTGCGGGGCGCCAGGCGCCGCGCGCGTCGCGTCGCGGTACTGGCAGGCTCGCCGCCTCAGCATCCGAGTCCCGGCAACGCCGCCTGGCAGGAGGTGTCAGAGAGCGCCGTCGACTACGGGGTGCCGCTCGGCACCGGCCTCACGCCAGCAGCCGTCGTCGTGGCCATCGCCGCCGGCTTCGAAGCGCCCGAGCGCGCGACGGGCGACGGCGCCAGCGCCGCGGTCCCCGCCGCCACCGCCCAACGCGTCGCTGACGCGCGAAGCGCCCTCGAGCGCCTCCGGATCGAGCACGAGCACGCAGCGTTCTCGGACCCCGGTGCGTCGCACGTGCTGAGCCAGCACGAGCGGGAAGGCGTCTGGAACGACGTCCTCCTGGTTCGCTCCGCGCTTCGCGCATCCGCCTCGTCCGCAGCGCGACGCCGGGCGGTGCTCGCGCCAGCATCCCTGTCAGGAAGGCGCTGATGGAGGACATCGGTCTCGATACGCCGCTCGAGGACGTCCTCGGCAAGCGCGACGCGCAGCAGCTCGCGAAGCAGCTCGACGTGACCACCGTCGCGGGCATGCTCGAGCACTACCCTCGCCGCTACGCACGTCGAGGCGAGATGACCGCCATCGAGTCGCTGCCGCTCGGCGAGCACGTCACGCTCGTCGCACGGGTGCTGCGCGTCAACGAGCGACAGATGCGCGCACGACGAGGGTCGATCGTCGAAGTGGAGATCACCGACGAGAAGGGCATCGTCTCGCTGACGTTCTTCAACCAGAGCTGGCGTGCCAAGCAGCTGCAGCCGGGAGTGACCGGCATCTTCTCTGGCAAGGCATCCGCGTACCGGGGAGCCATCCAGCTCGCCCACCCCGAGTACGAGCTCTTCGAGAACGCGCCCCTCGAGGCCCTCTCGGAACGACGCGACCAGTGGCTCAAGGAGCCCATTCCGATCTACCCGGCCACCGCCAATCTGCCGACCTGGAAGGTTGCGGCGGCCGTCCAGGCGGTTCTCGACGCCGTGCCGTTCCTCCGCGACCCCGTGCCGGTGGAGACGCGCGCCATGTTCGGGATGTACAGCTACGACGAGGCGATGCGCGCCATCCACCAGCCCGAGACATTCAAGCTGCTCGAGCGGGCGCGGGAATCGCTGCGCTTCACCGAGGCGTACGTCCTCCAGGCGGCGCTGCTCCAGCGCCGGGCGATCTCCGAGCTCGTCGCGGCGAGAGCGAGAACCGACACGGTCGGGCCGATGCTCGAGGCCTTCGACCGACTCGTGCCGTTCGAGCTCACGCCCGACCAGAAGACGGTCGGGCGGCAGATCGCGAAGGACCTCGCCCGCGGCGTGCCCATGCACCGTCTCGTCCAGGGCGAGGTCGGCTCCGGCAAGACCCTCGTGGCCCTGCGCGCCATGCTGCAGGTCGCCGACGCGGGCGGGCAGTCGGCCATGCTCGCGCCGACCGAGGTCCTCGCCTCCCAGCACCACCGATCGATCATCGACTCCCTTGGTCCGGAGCTCTCCGCGAAGCTCATGCCGACCCTCATCACCGGCAGCATGACGAAGACGGAGCGCAAGCGCGCCGCGCTGCGCGTCGTCGCCGGCGAGGCGAAGATCGTGGTGGGCACCCACGCGCTTCTGAGCGACGACGTGATGTTCGACGACCTCGGCCTCGTGATCGTCGACGAGCAGCACCGCTTCGGGGTGGAGCAGCGCGAGTCGCTGCGCGCGAAGGGCGCCCAGCCTCCGCACCTGCTGGTTCTGACGGCCACTCCCATTCCGCGCACGGTCGCCATGACGGTCTTCGGCGACCTCGATATCTCGAGCATCGTGACCATGCCGAAGGGGCGGCAGAAGATCGAGACGTTCGTCGTCGCCACTCGCGAGCATCCGCACTGGCTGGAGCGTGCCTGGCAGCGCGTCGCCGAGGAAGTCGACCGCGGGCGGCAGGCGTTTGTCGTGTGCCCCGCCATCGAGCCCGCCGAGCCCACAGAGCCGGTCGATGGCGAGGAGTCGGCCCAGCCCGTGACCGCCGTGATGGAGCTCGCCCCGACGCTCGCCGTGCATCCCCTCTTCGCGGGCAAGCGCGTCGCCGCCGTGCACGGGGCGATGCCGAGCGACGAGAAGGATGCCGCCATGCGGGCCTTCGCCGACGGCAAGATCGATGTGCTGGTTGCGACGACCGTCATCGAGGTCGGCGTCAACGTGCCGAACGCCTCGGTCATGATCGTCATGGATGCCGACCGATTCGGGGTCTCCCAGCTCCACCAGCTGCGGGGCCGCGTCGGACGAGGAGAGCACGCAGGCCTCTGCCTGCTCGTCTCGAACACCGAGGAGGAGTCCACCGCTCGGGAGCGGATCAACGCGGTCGCCGAGACGCTCGACGGGTTCGAGCTCGCCGAGCGCGACCTCGAGCTGCGACGCGAGGGCGACGTGCTCGGCACGGCGCAGTCGGGGGGACGCACGTCCCTCAAGCTGCTGCGCGTCATCGAGGACACCGAGCTGATCCGCTCCGCCAGGGACGAGGCGGCGCTGCTCATCAACGACGACTGGAGCCTCAAGCGGTGGCCTGACCTCAAGGCGGCCATCGGCCGGCACAGCTTCGAGGAGCGGGAGTTCCTCGGCAAGTCCTGACGGCTCCAGTGCCTCGGTCGGCGAGCATCCCCTGGCCTACGATGGGCGGGTGACCTCTTCCTCCTCCGCACACGCGCTCCGCATCGCCTCCCGCCTCATGCTGGCCGCCATGCTGGCGTTCCTGGCCCTCGCGCTCGGCCTCGGCTCGCAGTTCGCTTCCGCGCACGACCAGCTGATCGAGTCGAGCCCGGCCGCCGACGAGTCGGTCGATGTGGCTCCGGAGAGCGCCACCATGACGTTCTCCGCGGAGGTGCAGTCGGAAGGCACGCTCGGCCCGCAGGTCGAGCTGTTCGCGGTGACCGCCGTGGAGCAGACGGCCCTCGAGCTGGAGTCGGCGGCCACGGCCGACGGCTCGGTCGTGACGCAGGCGCTCCCGCAGCTCGCGGCGGGGGAATACGCCCTGAACTGGCAGGTCGTCTCCTCTGACGGCCACCCGATCTCCGGCACGATCCCGTTCACGGTGTCCGTCGGCGTGGCGCCGGCTGAGGACGCCGCGCCGTCAGCATCCGCCTCCGCCGGTTTCGGTGCCGCCGAGAACACGGAGGGTGCCGCGATCACGAACAGCGACGCGGGAACGTCGGACGAGGCGTCCCAGTCGACCGCCGCAGCCTCTGGGATCCCGCCGTGGGCCTGGGTGCTCATGGGGCTCGCCGGTGTGGCCGTGGTGTTCGTCTCGTTCATCCTCTTCCGGCGCAAGGCCGCGGACCTCGAGGCGAGCAGCACGCCGAAGCCCGAGGAGCCGCTGGCCGATGGAGACGACGACACGCCCACCCGCGTCTAGCTCGTATCCGACCCTGTCACGCCTGCTCCCCTCGTCCTGATCACGCGATGAGGGCTCCGTGCGCGCGACGTGCAGGGAGCGCCCCGTAGTCTTGTCGCCATGAGCAGAATCGCTGTCGTTCCCGGCTCGTTCGATCCGGTTACCCTTGGCCACCTCGATGTCATCCAGCGTGCCGCCACGGTCTTCGAGGAAGTGCACGTCGTGGTTGTGCACAATCCCGACAAGCACGCGCTCCTGCCCATCTCGCGCCGCGTGGAGCTCATCGAGCAGGCAGTGTCGGCGACCGGCATCCGCGGCAACGTCCGCGTCGCGTCGTGGAGCGTGGGCCTGCTCGTCGACTACTGCACCGATGTCGGCGCGAAGGTCATCGTGAAGGGCATCCGGTCGCAGGCCGATGTGACCTACGAGACGCCGATGGCGATCGTGAATCGCAACCTCGCTCGAGTCGAGACGATGTTCATGCTGCCCGACCCGAGCCACGCGCACGTCTCGAGCTCGCTGGTGCGCCAGGTCGCCTCGCTCGGCGGAGACGTCTCGCCGTATGTGCCTCGTGTCGTCTACGAGTACCTGCAGGGCGACACCGACACCTCCATCGAGTAGGTGGCTCGGGATACACTCCGCGACGAGGGCGTACAATCTCCCGGTGACTTCCTCTCCGTACTTCGTGAACATTGCGACCGTCGTGGGCAAGCCCGGCACGATGCGCGAGCTCGAACTCGACTTCGATGCGCCTGAGCGCATCGGCGAGGGGCTCGGCTACATCGAGAAGGGCACGCCGGTCGAACTCGACGTTCGCCTCGAGGTGCTGCACGACGGCATCCTCGCGACGGTCGGCCTCGAATCGAGGATGGTCGGGGAGTGCAGCAGGTGCCTGACACCGCTGGACGAGCCGCTCCGGGTCGATTTCGCAGAGCTTTTCGCGTATGCTCGCGACGAAGCCCTCGAGTACGAGGTTCACGACGACATTGTCGACCTTGAACCGCCCGTTCGCGATGCGGTAGTGCTCGCACTGCCATTCCAGCCGGTTTGTCGGCCGGACTGCCTCGGCCTAGATCCTGAAACCGGCGAGAAGCTGGTGGAGCCGCTCGAAGAGCAGGCACCAGCGGTTGACCCGCGTTGGGCGGCGTTGGCAGGGTTTGACGCTTCAACAGAAGCACCCGAGGAACCAGCTACGGGTTCCGAGGAAGCCGCGGGTCCTCGTGAAACAGTTTCTCCTGAGGATGCGCGCAACCATGATTACAAGGGGGAGCCGGGCCAGCACTGAGCCCGCCTCCCTGCACGATGAAAGATGAAAGGTAGACGCCGATGGCTCTCCCCAAGCGCAAGATGAGCCGCTCGAACACGCGTTCGCGCCGTTCGCAGTGGAAGGCCTCCGTGCCGACCCTCGTCAAGACCGTCGAGAACGGCAAGGTCACCTACAGCCTCCCGCACCGCGCGAAGGTTGTCGAGGACGCAGCCGGCACTCCGCTGTTCTTCGAGTACAAGGGCCGCAAGGTCGCAGACGTCTGATCCTCGCGTCATGCACGACGTGAAGATCATCGACCCCGACGCCGCACCGTCAGCTGAGCTGGCACGCGGCCTCGGGGTCGACTTCGTTCCCTCGCTTCTCGAGCTCGCGTTGACCCACAGGTCGTACGCGGTCGAGAACGGCGGCATCCCCGACAATCAGCGCCTCGAGTTCCTCGGCGACTCGATCCTCGGACAGGCCGTCACGGTCATGCTGTACCGGACGTACCCCGACTACTCGGAGGGGCAGCTGTCGCGTCTGCGCGCATCCCTGGTCTCGACGGTGGCGTTGGCGGAGATTGCGCGGGGCCTCGGCCTCGGCGCCTACCTGCACCTCGGTCGCGGCGAGCACCTCACGGGCGGCAACAAGAAGGATTCAGTCCTGGCCGACACGGTGGAGGCGGTCATCGGTGCCGCGTACCTCTCGGCTGGGGTCGAGGTCGCGACCGAGCTCGTCCTGCGCCTCGTCGAGCCGAAGCTGGCTGTGGTGTGGCGTCTCGGGGCCGAGCAGGACCCGAAGACCGCGCTGCAGGAGCTCGCAGACACGCAGGGCGCCGAGCCGCCGCGCTACGAGGTGGAGGGGTCCGGCCTCGAGCACGACCGCAGCTTCACGGCGACGGTCACGGTGCTGAAGAAGAAGCGCATCCTCGCGCAGGCGCAGGGCGTGGGCACGAGCAAGAAGCAGGCGGAGGTCGCTGGCGCGCTTGCCGCGTGGCATCAGCTGAACGATGGCGGCGACGGCGCCCCCGCGGGCTCCTAGCCGTGCCGGAGCTGCCTGAAGTCGAGGTCGTGCGCCTCGGTCTCGAACCCGCGGTCACGGGTGCCGTCGTGTCTGCCGTCGAGGTGCTCGACGAGCGCTCGCTGCGTCGACATGCTGGCGACTCGGCCGAGTTCGTCGGCGCGCTCGAAGGGGCGAGGATCTCGAGCGTGTCGCGGCGCGGGAAGTTCCTGTGGCTGCCGCTCGCGGGCCGCGAGGAGGCGCTGACGGCGCACCTCGGCATGAGCGGTCAGATGCTGCTCCGCACCTCGGATGCGCCCGACGACCGGCACCTGCGAGCGCGCATCCGCGTCGACGGTCCCGCTGGCGATCTTGTCGTGGCCTTCGCCGACCAGCGCGTCTTCGGCTCACTGGCCGTCGACCGCCTCGTGCCGACGGCGGACGTCGAGGGTGAGCGTGTGCCGTCGCAGGTGGCGCACATCGCACGCGACCCGCTCGACCCGAACTTCGACGACGATGCGTGGGTGGCGGCGCTGCTGCGCCGCAAGACGGGCGTGAAGTCGGCGCTCCTCGACCAGACGCTCATCTCGGGCATCGGCAACATCTACGCCGACGAAGCGCTGTGGCGGGCGAGGCTGCACTACGGGCGCGTCACCTCAGGGCTGTCGCCGTCGAAAGCGAGGGAGCTGCTGCTGCACGTGCGCGAGGTGTTCGCGAAGGCGCTCGCCGAGGGTGGCACCTCCTTCGACGCGCAGTACGTGAACGTCAACGGGCAGGCCGGGTACTTTGCGCATTCGCTCAACGTGTACGGGCGCCAGGGGAAGCCGTGCCCGAGATGCGGGCGGCCGATCGTTCGCGAGAAGTTCCAGAACCGGGGCTCGCACTTCTGCGAGAAGTGCCAGCGCGAGCGGTGACGCCTCAGCCGGTGACGGCCCGTCCGGAGAGCTCCAGTCCCAAGGTCACGAGCATCGACAGGCCGAACACGGCGAGGAACACACCCGCCGCCTTCGAGAGCAGCGGGATGAACCTCGAGAGCTTCGCCAGCCCACGTCCGGAGCCGAGCACGATCGCGACGAAGAGGTCCCACGCGAGCACGACCAGGACCATCCACGCCCCGTAGAGCACGAGGGTCGCAGGGCGTGCGGACGCGAGCGCGGCGGCAAGGCTGACGTAGAAGAGCACGTTCTTCGGGTTCAGGAGCCCGGACGCGGCCCCCAGCCAGAGGTTGCGTGTCCACGAGGCGTTAGCGGGGCTCGCGCTCGGGCTCCGAGGCGTGCCCGCACCGAGCTCCGCGACGGGCGTGCTTCGAAGGAAGACCCACCCGACATAGGTGAGGAACGCGCCGCCGACCCCCTGCAGTGTCCAGAGGACTTCCGGCTGGGAGATGAGCGCAACGCCCGAGAAGGCCGCCCCGATGAGGGTGCTGTTGGCGGCAGCGATTCCGACGCAGACACCGCTGGCCACCTTCCATCCGTCGGCGAGGGTGCTGCGCACGATGAGGAAGAAGTCGACCCCCGGGATCAGGAGCGCGAGGAAGTGGGCGACGGCGACGGCGAGAAATTGATCCATGGGCTTCCTGGGGGAGTGAGCAGTACTCGCCCAGTGTGCGGATCAGGGGGTTGGCGGGTCTTGTATGAAATTGCGCCGACGGCGATAGGTGCCGGGCGAGGCGGCGACGTGGGCCCGGAAGACACGATGGAAGTGGCTCTGGTCGACGAAGCCGAGCGAGTGCGCGGTGTAGGCGATGCTCTCCCCGGCGCGCAGCATCCGCCGTGCTTGGAGGACGCGCGCGTTCTGGCGCCAGGCGAGCGGCGAGAGCCCGGTTGCCCGCTTCATCTCGCGGATGAACTGGAAGCGATCCATGCCGACGAGCTCGCCGAGCTCATCCAGTCGCGGGTTCGAGGCGTCGCCCTGGAGGCGCTCCATGGCGGGGGCCAGGGCGGTGAGCAGTTGCGGCTCCATGGTGCCAGCGATCACCAGCTCCGCATGGGTCCCATCCAGCTGGCGCAGCAGGGTGGAGAAGGTGGCGCGGAGCCGTGGGGCGGGATGGTCGGCGAAGATCGCGCTGAAGGCCTCGGCGACTGCCGCTCGCAGCAGGGGATCGCGGATGATGGTGATCGAGTCCGAGAGGGACGCCGCAGTCTCGGGCGGCACGAGCGAGGTCAGCCAGGCTTGGTCTGCGTGGATCATCTGGTATTGCCAGCGCCCGTCGAGCGGGTTGCAGGAGTGGACGCGACCGGCGGGGATGAGGATGACGTCGCCCGCGTCGAGCCGGACCGGCCCCGAGAGGAGGCCCGCGAATCTCGACGCCCCGGAGTCGATGAGTCCGATGGAGAACGAATCGTGGGTGTGCGCTCGATAGCAGGAGTTCTCCTGCGCGGAGCGTCGTGCCTCGAGGTGCGGGATCGAGGTGCTGTGCCCGAACTCGGTCATCGCCGGTGCATGGAGTCCGTGACCGCCGCGACCGCCGCCTCCACCCCTGAGCTCCAGGGCGCTCCGTGTCCTGGCAGCACCCACTTCGCCTTCGTGTCGACGATGGCGCGGAGCGACGTCATGGCCTGTGCTGGCTCGTCGGTGAACGGGGCCGCTTGTGGGCCCACCTGCCCGGTGAGCACGTGGCGGGTCGTGAGCGCATCCCCGACGAAGACGGCGTCGACAGCGGGGACGAAGACCGCGATGCTGCCCGGCGAGTGGCCGGGCATGCCGATGATCTGTGGCGAGCCCGGGAGGTCGAGCGTCGCTCCGTGCTGCACCTCGACGACCTCGGTGAGCCACGTGGTTCGCGCTCCGCCCTTGCGCAGCGTGTAGGCGGCGAAGGCGAGCAGGGGGCCGATCTTCATCGATTGCCTGGCGTTCGAGGGCTTCGGCCCGCCCTTCGCGCGGGCGGCGTCATCCGCATGCACGTAGACGGGAACGCCGTGGTCGCGTCGCAGCCGCTCGGCGAAGCCGACGTGATCGGAGTCGCCGTGGGTGAGGATCACGCCCTTGATGTCGTCGACCGAGCGTCCGATGGATGCGAGCTCGGCGACGAGCTCGCGCCAGTGGCCCGCGAGGCCGGCATCGATGACGGTCACGCCCTCCGGGGTGGTGACGAGGTAGGCCGCGACGATGTCGTTGCCGATGCGGTGGAGGGAAGCGTCGAGTCTCATGAAGGCTATGGTACGTAGCCATCATGGCTACTGTCAATAGCTATAGTGGGGGCATGCCTACTCCGGACAGGACCTCCCTCGACGCGATCGTGCTCGCCGCCCGCGACCTCCTGGAGAGCGAGGGGCTTCCGGGGCTGAGCATGCAGGCGGTCGCCGTCCGGGTGGGAGTCCGTGCACCGTCGCTTTACAAGCGGGTGGCGAATCGTGAGGAGCTCATCCAGCTCGTGGCCGAGGCGACCCTCGTCGAGCTCGGAGAGCGGCTGGACGCCGCGAGCGATCTCGAGCACCTCGCGGATGCGTTCCGGGCGTTCGGGCACGAGCGCCCGGCCGCGTTCCAGCTCGTGATGACACCGGGGGCCGGAACTCCCGCAGCACGGCCGGAATTCGGTGCAGACGCGAGCGCGAGCATCCTGCGCCTCGCGGGCGAGCTCGCTGGTGAGGAGCGAGCGCTCGAGGCGGCCCGCACCCTGACTGCGTGGGCAGCCGGCTTCGTCAGCATGGAGCTGAACCGAGGCTTCAACCTCGGCGGAGACATCGACGAGGCCTGGCGTTACGGACTCGCGGGCATCGTTCGCGCCATCAGCGCCCGCGGCTAGGGTCGTTGTCATGGGCTACTCGCTGAACTTCATGCGCGTCGAGGGTGGCGAGCACCTCGATGCGGACCGGCGCGAACTCGCGGCGTTCCTGGCCACCCGGGGACTGCGCGTCGTCCCCGACGAGAGCACGGGGGCGCTCCTCGACACCGGAGGGCAGCCGCTCGCCTTCGACGGGAACTGGTCCGATCTCTACCTCGACCCGCCCGAGCAGGAGGCACCGCTCGCGGGCGGCATCTTCCACGCCACGCTCTCAGCGGCTGAGCTTGGCTTCATCTTCGAGCTCTGCGTCGCGGCGGGCTTCCTCATCGTCAACCCCCAGGGGAGCCCGACGTACATCGTCCCCGCCGAGAACCACCCGCGAGAGGCGCTCGATGACCTCGAGGACACGGCCTGGGTCGGCGACGCCGCCGAGCTCCGGCAGGCCCTCTCCGGCAGCTTCTCGGACTTCGTCCGGTTCCGCGACCTCGTCCTGTCGCGCCCGATGTCGGAGACGCTCGCCGCGCGCGAGCGCAGCCGGCAGCGTGCCGAGCAGCCGAGCCCGCGGGAGCTCGCGACCCTGTCGCTGCTCGCGCAGCAGTACCGCGAGCATCCGGCGGACTCCGCGGCCTTCCACGGCTACTGGGCGCGAGCCATGGCGCGCGGCACCTGGGTGGTGCCGCTCGACCCCAGCACGTCCCGGCTCGCGATCTCCGAGACCGACGGAGTGCCGACCCTGTTCGCCTTCACGACGTCCAGGCGAGCCGCGCTCGGCACGCCCGGACCAGCGCCGCGCTTCGTCACCGCGACGCTCCAGCAGGTGGCCGACGAGATCGATCACGGGGGAGTGCGTCGGGTAGTGCTCGACCGCGGGCTCGACGACGCGGGTCTCGACGCCGCCTGGCTGCGAGGCCTGGTCGAGACCTACGCCGAGCAGCCTCACCTCTCGGCGAGACCGGTGGTGCTGCCGCGCGCCGCAGAGGGAACGGTCGCCGACAAGCTCAGGACCACGCAGCAGGAGATCCTGCAGCTGGTCGCGGCGGGCCTCGACCTCGAGGAGACCGAGACGGCCAGCCGCTTCACGGTGCTCGGCAACCACGCCCGCGTCGGTCACCCGATCGCCGCCATCCTGGGCCTCGGCGCCGACACCGAGCGCACCGACAGCAAGGGCTACCGGCCGCTCCACCACGCAGCCAACGGGCTCCACGTCGAGAACGTCCGCCTCCTCCTGCGGGCCGGTGGCGAGGTCAGCGCGCAACGTGTGCTGCCGGGTGCCCGCACCGGTTCGGCGGGCACCGGCACGAGCCAGGCGCCGACGCCGCTCCTGGCGCTCGAGCTGGCCGCGAGCCGTGGCGTCGTCGGCGACGGCCTCGACGATCTCCTCACCCTCACGCAGCTCGTCGAGCTCCTCGTCGCGGCAGGCTCTCCCGTCACCGACCAGGTGCGCGCCGACATCACGCTCGTGGCGCGTTCGAGCGAGGCGAGGCGCATCCTGCTCTCGGAGCAGGACGCCGCGACTCAGGATGCCGCGCTCGCGCGCCTCTGCGAGCTCACGGGCGCTCAGCCAGCCGAGCGGATCACCGCGCCGAGCGCCTCCCTGGCCCGCGCGGTCGGGGACACGGACGCGGAGCGGTTCGCGAACCTGCGTGGCCAGCTGGTTCCCGAGGTCGGTCGAGCAACGACCGTGCAGGGGGAGGTCGTCCGCATCGTCGACGTCATCCTCACCGAGATCCGCGGCAACGACGGCCTCGACTTCGCCGAGGCGCACGTCGATCTCGCACGCGCCTGGCGCGGCTACCTCGAGACCGGACTCGACAACGGCATCAGCGGCTCGGGGTGGGACTGCGTGCTCGAGATCCAGGAGCATCTCGCCACGCGTCGCGGATTCGAGGACGCCTCGTGGGACGAGCTGATGCGGTCCGTGGCCGTCACCTGGGTGACGCAGAACCCGCAGCTCATCCCGCTCGGCGACGTCGCCTACCGCCTCTGACCGAGCGTCGCTAGCTGTACTGCTAGCCGCGACCCAGCGCCTGGTCGACGCCCTTGTTCGCGAGCATGTCGGCGCGCTCGTTGCCGACATCACCCGAGTGGCCCTTCACCCACCGCCACTCGATGGTGTGTCCGCTGTCCTCGACGAGCGCGTCGAGCTCCTTCCAGAGCTCCGCGTTCTTGACGGGCTGCTTCGAGGCGGTCTTCCACCCCTTCGCCTTCCACCCCGTGATCCACTCCGTGATGCCCTTGCGAACGTACTGGCTGTCCAGGTAGAGGGCGACGCTGCAGGGCTTCTTGAGTGCGCCGAGCCCCTCGATGACGGCCTTGAGCTCCATGCGGTTGTTGGTGGTGTTCAGCTCGCCGCCGAACAGCTCCCGCTCGTGGTCGCCCGACCGCAGCCAGACTCCCCAGCCGCCGGGGCCAGGGTTGCCCTTGCAGGCGCCATCCGTGTACATCACAACATCACTCACGTGCGTCCCTCATCTCCGTCGCCGACCACGCAAGAGTAGTCGGGTGCCGAGACTCAGCCCATTCGGCGCAGGAGCACCACGCTGTCCTCGAGCGTGCCGGGAGCGCCATCTGGAGAGGTGACGTCGCGGGTCCGCGACTCGGCGATCACCGTCTCCCACACTCCGGCGGGCAGCGCCAGCCCGGCGATCTCCCGGTCCGGCTGCACGAAGAGGTGCGCGGGATGCTCCGAGTTCTCCACCCACGACGGCACTCCGGCGTGCGCGACGGTCAGGAGGTGTCCGCCGGGTGCGAGCATGAGAGCGGCCTTCCTGAGGATCTCCGCACGAGACAGGTGGACCGGCGACTGGAAGAAGCTCGCCGTGATGAGGTCGAGCTCACCGTCCGGGGACCAGGTCTCGAGGTCGCCCGTCGCGAAGTCGAGCAGTTCAGCGCCGACGCCAGCATCGACGGCTGCGGCGCGTGCTCGCTCGATGGCGACCGTCGAGATGTCGATGCCGGTGACCCGCCAGCCCTGCTGAGCGAGCCAGATCGCGTCGCCGCCCTCGCCGCATCCGAGGTCGAGCGCACGGCCTGGTGTGAGCGCGCCGGCGACACTTGCGAGGTTCGCGTTTACGCGACCGGACCAGACGGCGGGCTTTGCCGCGTAGAGCTCGTCCCAGAACTCGAGCGGCGGCTGGGCGGTCGCTCCGGCGCCAGGCTCGTCGGGGCTCGAGCCTTTGGTGGCGTGGTGGTTGTGCGAGGTCATGCGCTCAGCCTGCGCACCGGACCAAAGATCCGCAACCGTGTTTGCGAGAACCGCAAACGCGGGGCGTTCGACTCCTTGGGCTCGTTTCTCCACGCAGCCACGCAGCCTCACAGCCGCTTCTGCCAGCCGCCTTCCGGCGCGAGGGGAACGAAGCCGAGCGCCTCGTTGACTCGCAGCATGTGGGCGTTCTCTTCAGCGTTCCAGGTGAACACTCCGGTGCACTCCGGGTAGCGCTCGGCGAGCTGCACGAGGTTCGCGGCCTTCACGAGCATCCCGAGTCGCCTGCCACGGTGCGTCGACGTGACCAGCGTGTTGTCCTGCTGCGCCGGCCGCGTGGTGTCGTCGAGGTCGAGCTGCAGCATGGACTGGGCCACGAGGGTGCCGCTCGGGACATGCAGCACGGCTGCGTTGAGGAACGTGGATCCGGCGGCGAGTGCTCGGCGCTCCATCTGCGAGACGCGTTCGGCGTCCCACTGCTCCTCATCGACCTCGAGGTCGCCCGCCGGCGCGTCGATCGACATGTCGCCGTTGAGCCGCGCCAGGTCGTCGAGGTACTCGGGGTCGCTCTCGCCCTCCCAGGTCAGCACACGGTAGGCCGCACCAGCCCGTGCCTCCGCAGCTTCGACGTGCGCACGCAGACTTCCTGCCGGCACGGGCAGGCGCAGCTCGCTGATGCGCTCGACCTGCCCCAGCTCCCACCCGTGCTTCCAGAGGAAGCGCGCCGCCGGGTCCGCCGCCGAGACGCTGCCATGACCCGTCGGCGCGAGCACCCGTTCTCCGCCACCCGTCGGATGCTCCACCCAGGCCTGCAGGGACGTGCGCCCATCGGCCCGGGCGAGGTCCTCGAGGTGGGCCGCGACGAAGGTGCCGATGCCGCGCCGCCGGTGGGGCGCATCCACGACGACGTGAGGGTAGGCCAGCGACGGGGAATCGCGGGGCGAGACCATGAGCTTCGCGGCGGCGACGGTACGCTCAGCCTCGAGGTCCCGCGCGCCGTGCGGGAACGCGAGGAAGAGGCGAGTGGTGACCTGCCCTGGCATGGTCCAGTCGGCGAGAACTCGCTGGCTCGTCTCGAGCAGCCGCCCCTCGCCGTAGGTGTCCGCGGAGCCGCGGTTGACGATGCCGGCGAAGCGCTCGAGCGGGCCCCAGGCCTCAGCGTCTCGGTCCGACGCTGGATCTGGAGGCGTGAGCTCCCGAATGAAGTAGTCCACTCCGGTACCGTAGCTGTCAGGTCACGGCCTCGACAGGCCTGCCAGCGCGCCGATCCAGGGCGCACCCGTGAGGGAGTGAGCGACCAGCCCATCCCGCCCGACCAGCTCGACCGACCGAGCCCGACCACCAACCCAGACCGACCCACGAGCGAAGTCCGACCACCAGCGAGAGGCCAGCGAGCGCGCATGCACCTGAAGAGCCTCACGATGAAGGGCTTCAAGTCGTTCGCGCAGCCGACGACGCTTGCGCTCGAACCCGGGGTCACGTGCGTCGTCGGGCCGAACGGCTCAGGCAAGTCGAACGTCGTGGATGCGCTCGCCTGGGTAATGGGCGAGCAGGGCGCGAAGAGCCTCCGCGGCGGCAAGATGGAGGACGTCATCTTCGCCGGAACCGCGACGCGCGGGCCGCTGGGCCGCGCCGAGGTGACGCTCACGATCGACAACGCCGACGGGATGCTGCCCATCGAGTACAGCGAGGTGACGATCCGTCGCACCCTGTTCCGCAACGGCGGCTCCGAGTACGCCATCAACGGCGACGGCGTACGGCTCCTCGACGTGCAGGAGCTGCTGAGCGACACCGGTCTCGGCAAGGAGATGCACGTCATCGTGGGGCAGGGGCGCCTCGACGCCGTGCTCCGCGCGACGCCCGAGGAGCGCCGAGGCTTCATCGAGGAAGCAGCCGGGATCCTCAAGCACCGCCGCCGCAAGGAGAAGACGGTGCGCAAGCTCGAGGCCATGGAGGCCAACCTCACCCGCCTGCGAGACCTCACGAACGAGGTGCGCCGACAGCTGAAGCCCCTCTCCCGGCAGGCAGACATCGCGAGGCGAGCGCAGGGCATCCAGGCCATCGCCCGCGACGCCAAGGCACGCCTGCTCGCCGACGACGTCGTGCAGCTGCGCGCAGCCCTGCGGCTCGCGACCGGCATCGAGCAGGAGCGCTCCGAGGAGCGGGTCGTGCTGCAGGAGAAGCTCACGGCCGCCCTCAACCGAGCCGAGCTGCTCGCCGCCGAGAACCGCGGAGACGCTGCCGACGGTGCGCGCCGGGTCGTGTTCGACCTCGAGAGCGTGCGCGAACGCATCCAGAACCTCAACGCGCTCGCCTCGCAGCGCAAGGGGCTCCTCGTCTCGCGCCTCGAATCGCCCGCGTTCGTGCCGAGCGTGACCCTCGAGGCGGTGGACGCAGCCCGTCGCGAGACGGAGGCGCTCGCGGGGCGCGCCGCCGAGGCCGAAGCTCTCTGGGAGGCGACGAAGCTCGCCACGCAGGATGCGCGTGCCGCCCTCGACCGCATCGACGTGGAGATCCAGGCCCAGGCGACACGGATCTCCGCCTACGACCTCAGCCGCAGCGAGCTGCGCGGCGCCGCCGACACGGCCGCGTCGAAGCTGGCATCCGTGCGGGGCGAGGTGCTCAGGCAGCGCAACGCACGCGACGCGGCAAGCGACCGCCTCGCGCAGGCGACGAAGGCGAAGGAGCAGCTCGACGCGACCGCAGTCCAGAGCGCCTCCGACTCGAGCGAGCTCGACGCCGCCTACAAGCGCGCCGAGGCGGCACAGCGTGAAGCGGAGCAGGCACTCGACGCCGGACGCACCCGCGCCCACGAGCTCGAGCGAGAGCGCGACGCCCTCCAGGCGCGCGTGCAGGCGCTCACCCTCGCGACAGCCGCGAAAGACGGCACCGCCGCGCTGCTCGCCGCACGCCTCGAGGGGGTCGAAGGCCCCGTCGCCGAGCACCTCCGCATCGACGAGGGCTACGAGGCCGCCATCGCCGCCGCCCTCGGCTCGACGGCTGACGCGGTGCTCGCGAGCGACGCCGATGCCGCGTTCCGCGTGCTCGCGCACGCCACGGGGGAGAAGCTCGGGCTCGTCGAGATCGTCGCCGAGCTCGGCGAGGGCGGGCCCCTCCAGTCGGGCTCCGCGAACCCGACGCTGCCAGAGGGGCTCCGCCCCGCGGCAGAGCTGGTGCAGGGGCCACCCGCCATCACCGCCCTGCTCGCCCACGTGCACGTCAGCGAGACGCTCGACGAGGCACGCGCGGCGATGGCCGCGCTCGCGTCCTCGGCCTCGTCGGCTCCCGCAGGCGCAGGGCTCACCGTCGTCACCAGAGCAGGCGAGGTCGTCACGAGCACCTCGCTCCGCGGCGGGTTCGCGGAGGAGGGCACCAGCCGACTCGAGCTGCTCGCCGCCCGCGACCGAGCATCCGCTCGCCTCGCCGTCGTCACCGACGAACTCGACCAGGCCGCGCTTGCGCTCGCCGAGCACCGGGCCGCGTCGCAGGCGGCGAAAGCCGAGGCGAAGCGCACGCTCGACGCCCTCCGCGCCTTCGACGGCGCCCTCGCCGCCGAGCGAGAGCAGCTCAACCGGGCAAGCGCGCGAGTGGATGCGGGCAGCGCCGAGCTCGCGCGCGCTGCGAAGGCCTTCGACCTCGCCTCGAGTGGCGTCGAAGCCGCAGAGCAGGCGGCGCTCGCGGCGAAGGCGGCGCTCGGCGAGCACGAGGCCCTGCCGCGCCCCGAGCTCGACTCCTCAGCGCGCGTCGACGCCAATGCCGCCGTCGAGCGTGCCCGCGAAGCCGAGGTCGAGGCCCGACTCCAGCTCGAGACGCTGCGCGAGCGGTCCCGAAGCGAGCGGCTCCGCGCCGAATCCCTTGTCCGTCAGCTCGAAGCCGACCGTCAGGCTGCCGACAAGGCCGCCAGGGAGACGGTCGTGCGCCGTGCCGAACTCGCCCAGACCGAACGCGTGCTCGCCGCCATACCGAGCCTCACCGCCGCCGTCCAGGCGTCGCTCGCCGAAGCCCAGCAGCAGCTCGCCGAAGCCGAGCGCGAACGCGCCGCCCAGCACGAGGAGCTCGGCCAGCTCCGCCAGACGGAGCAGCAGCTGCGAGCGCGCCTCAGCGAGATCACCGAGGACGTGCACTCGATCGAGCTGCAGATCTACGAGAAGAAGAGCTCCCTACGCTCCACCCTCGAGCGGGCAGCGAGCGAGCTGCGCCTCGCCGAGGCGGTCCTCGTCGCCGAGTACGGTCCCGACCAGCTCGTGCCAGCGGACGACGACGCGCTGCGCGCCAAGGCCGAGCGCATCGCCTCCGCGCTCGCCGAGCAGCGAGCCAGGCACGAGGTCGCGGCCGAGGGCGAGGCGGCCGCCGAAGCCGAAGAACCGGTGGCGGCGAGCGGCGTGGTCGAGGCCGTGAGCGAGGGCGAGGCGGCTGACGCAGCCGGCCAGCCGAGTGTGTCCAGGGCCGCCAGCGCCGCAGACACCGCAGCCGACGCCGACAGCGCTGAGCGCTCCGGCACCACCGCCGAGCAGGCCGACGGCAGCGCCGAGAGCAGCACCGCTGCCCAGGCCGCGGCAGCGATCTCGGCCGGGGTTGTCCCCGCGCTCGCGGAGCAGCTCGACGACGACCTCGCCGCAACCCTCGAGGAGGACGCCGAGGAGGAGTTCGTGGGCGTGCCGTTCGTTCGCGCGGAGCAGCAGGCGCGCCTCGCCGCCGCAGAGCGCAAGATGTCCACGCTCGGCCGCATCAACCCCCTGGCGCTCGAGGAGTTCGCGGCGCTCGAGCAGCGGCACGCGTTCCTCGCCGACCAGCTCGACGACCTCGCCGCGACGAAGGCCGACCTGCTGCGCATCGTGGGCGACATCGACGAGCGCATGCGCACCGTCTTCGAGGCCGCCTTCGAGGACACCCGGGCCGCGTTCCACACGGTCTTCCCGATCCTCTTCCCCGGCGGCTCCGGCGACATCACGCTCACCGCCCCCGACGACATGCTCACGACCGGCATCGAGGTCTCGGTGCGGCCGGCCGGCAAGAAGATCGAGCGCCTCTCGCTGCTCTCCGGCGGCGAGCGCTCGCTCGCGGCGGTCGCGATCCTCGTGTCCATCTTCAAGGCCAGGCCCAGCCCGTTCTACATCATGGATGAGGTCGAGGCCGCCCTCGACGACGCCAACCTCGGTCGACTCCTCGCGGTCTTCGAGGAGCTCCGCGCGTCGAGCCAGCTCATCGTCATCACCCACCAGAAGCGCACGATGGAGATCGCCGACGCCCTCTACGGCGTCTCGATGCGGCAGGACGGCGTGTCTGCCGTCGTGGGTCAGCGCATCCAGCGCACCGAGGACCAGCCCGCCGCCTGAGCGCCGCCCGCGGCCCCGCCTGCTTGCCTCGCCCTTGCCGCCCCGCGCCGACCCGCCCCGCCCCGCTGGAATCGCTGCCGGTCAATGTGCCCTCAGGCCTGGGGCCTGAGGGGGCATTTGGCTGGCAGCGATCTAGGTGCAGGGGCGGCAGGGGTCGTTTGGCTGGCAGCGTTTGGCTGGCGGTGTTCACAAGGCGGTGGGCGTTCCCCGCGCTGCCAGGTGGCCGCAGCCCCCGCCCGCACACAGCCCGCCCGCGCCCGCGCCGCCCGCATCCCCGCAGCCCGCGGCACGCCCGGCGTGGGACGATGGACGCAATGACTTCCGTCGACGGCACCCCCGCCCCAGCCCCCGCCATCCCAGAGCCCAAGCTGGGCCTCGTGACGCTCCTGCCCGACCCGTACGACGCGGACTCCATGTTCGAGGCGTTCGAGCTGTGGACGACGAGCCGCGGCATCACGATGTACCCGGCGCAGGAGGAAGCCGTCATGGAGCTCGTCTCCGAGGCGCACGTGATCCTCTCGACGCCGACGGGCACGGGCAAGTCGCTGGTCGCGATCGCGGCCCATGCCGCCTGCCTCGCGCAGGGCGGCCGCAGCTACTACACGGCGCCGATCAAGGCGCTCGTGAGCGAGAAGTTCTTCGCCCTCGTCGAGATCTTCGGCGCCGCGAACGTGGGCATGGTCACGGGCGACAGCTCCGTGAACCCGGATGCGCCCATCATCTGCTGCACCGCCGAGATCCTCGCGAACCTCGCCCTGCGCCAAGGCTCCGACGCCGACGTCGACCAGGTCGTCATGGACGAGTTCCACTACTACGGCGACCCCGACCGCGGGTGGGCGTGGCAGCTGCCGCTGCTCATGTTGCCGGACGTGCAGTTCCTGCTCATGTCGGCGACCCTCGGCGACGTCACCGAGATCGTCGAGGACCTCGAGCGGCGCACGCAGCGTGACGTGTCCCTCGTGACGGGCGTCGAGCGCCCAGTGCCGCTCGACTTCTCGTACGTGGTCGCGCCGACGCACGAGACCGTCGAGAAGCTCGTGGAGGAGCGCAAGACGCCCATCTACATCGTGCACTTCTCGCAGGCCGCTGCCATCGAACGCGCGCAGGCGCTGTCGAGCCTGAAGGTCGTCGACCGCGCCGGACGCGATGCCATCGCCGATGCGATCGGCGGCTTCCGCTTCACGACCGCGTTCGGCAAGGTGCTGTCCCGGTATGTGCGCGCCGGCATCGGCGTGCATCACGCGGGCATGTTGCCCCGCTATCGACGCCTCGTCGAGACGCTCGCGCAGAAGGGGCTCCTGCGGGTCATCTGCGGAACCGACACCCTCGGCGTCGGCATCAACGTGCCCATCCGCACGGTGCTCATCACGGCGCTCGCGAAGTTCGACGGGCAGCGGATGCGGCACCTCTCGGCGCGCGAGTTCCACCAGATCGCGGGGCGTGCCGGACGCGCGGGCTACGACACGGCCGGCACGGTCGTCGTCGAGGCGCCCGAGCACGAGATCGAGAATGCCGCAGCCGTGCGCAAGGCCGGAGACGACGAGAAGAAGCGCAAGCGCATCGTCAAGAAGAAGGCGCCGCAGGGCTTCGTCTCGTGGGGTGAGAAGTCGTTCGAGAAGCTCGTGTCGGCCGAGCCTGAGCCGCTCACCTCGCACATGCACATCACGGCGTCGATGATCATCAACGTCATCGCTCGCGGGGGAGACGTCTTCGGCAACGCCAAGAGGCTCGTCTACGATAACCACGAGAAGCCTGCCCGTCAGCGGGAGCTGGCGTTGCGCGCGATCGGCATCTTCCGCACGCTCGTGACGGCCGGCATCGTGGAGATCGGCCGGCAGGGTCGCATCACGCTCACCGTCGATCTGCAGGCGAACTTCGCCCTCAACCAGCCCCTGTCGCCGTTTGCGCTCGCCGCCATCGAGCTGCTCGACCCGGAGGCCGAGGCTGCCCCCGGCGACCGCGGCTCCGAGGAGAACACGAGCGGCGAGGGTGCCGTCGGCTCCGGCCACTACGCGCTCGACGTGGTCAGCATCATCGAGGCCACCCTCGACGACCCGCGTCCCGTGCTCTCGCAGCAGCAGTTCAAGGCGCGAGGCGAGGCGGTCGCGCAGATGAAGGCCGACGGCATCGAGTACGACGAGCGCATGGAGCGACTCGAGGAGGTCACGCACCCGAAGCCGCTCGAGGGCCTGCTTGCCCAGTCGTTCGAGCTGTTCGCGCAGCACGAGCCGTGGGTGCGCGACTTCGAGCTCTCGCCGAAGTCTGTGGTGCGCGACATGTTCGAGCGGGCCATGAGCTTCGCGGAGTACGTGAACTTCTACCAGCTCATGCGCAGCGAGGGGCTCGTGCTCCGCTACCTGAGCGACGCGTACAAGGCGATCCGCCAGACGGTGCCTGATGAGGCGAAGACCGAGGAGCTGCTCGACATCATCGAGTGGCTCGGCGAGCTTGTTCGGCAGGTCGACTCGAGCCTCATCGACGAATGGGCTTCCCTCGTCGATCCGGAGCAGCAGGCCGCGAGCGACGAACCGGTCGTGCCTCCCGCGCCGCCCAGTGTCGTCGGCAACCGTCGCGCCTTCACGGTGCTCGTGCGCAACGAGATGTTCCGCCGCGTGCAGCTCGCGGCCCTCGAGCGAGACGAGGCGCTCAGCGAGCTCGATCCTGACGTCGACTGGTCGAAGGCCCTCGACGACTACTTCGCCGACCACGACACGATGGGGGTGGATGCGGCGGCCAGGTCACCGAAGCTCCTCACGATCGACGACTCCGAGGGGCGCCAGTCCGGCGGCCTCTGGAGCGGCGTGTGGCGCGTGGAGCAGATCATCGACGACCCGGCGGGCGACCACGACTGGCGCATCCGCGCCGAGGTGGACCTCGCCGAGTCGCACGAGGCGGGCGAGGCCATCGTGCGTGTCACCGAGGTCACGCGGCTCTAGGCCGCGCGCCGGGCGCTGCCTGCTGGGCGCCGCCTGCCAAGCGCGGCGGCACTCCGGCCACACGCCAGGGGTGTCCTCCGGGACGTTCCGCAGACCTGGGGCTTGTGCACCCGCTTGACCGAGTTCCGGTGCGTGCGCCACAGGTCTGTGCCAGTGCATCTGCAGACCTGGGACTTGCGCAGGCACGTGGCCGGGGCCAGGTGCGTGCGCCACAGGTCTGTGCCCGCGCGTCTGCAGACCTGGGGGTTGTGCACGCGCCCGGCCAAGCTCAGGTGTCTGCGCCACAGGTTTGCGCGGGGGCCTTCCGTAGACCTGGGGGTTGTGCAGGTGCCTGCCCGGGGTCAGGTGCGTGTGCCACAGGTCTGTGCCGGCGCGTCTGCAGACCGGGGGCTTGCGCACGCGCCTGGCTGAGCTCAGGTGCGTGTGCCACAGGTCTGTGCCAGTGCGTCCGCAGACCTGGGGGTTGCGCACCCGCTTGACCGAGCTCCGGTGCTTGTGCCACAGGTCTGTGCTGCAGCCTTCTGCAGACCTGGGGCTTGTGCACGCGCCTGGTCGAGGCCGGGTGCTTGTGCCACAGGTCTGTGCTCGCGCGTCTGCAGGCCTGGGGCTTGCGCAGGCTTCCGGTCTGCGTCAGGTGCCTGTGCCACGGGTCTGTGCCAGTGCGTCCGCAGACCTGGGGGTTGGGCACGCGCCTGGCCAAGCTCAGGTGTCTGCGCCACAGGTTTGCGCTGCAGCCTTCTGCAGACCTGGGGGTTGTGCAGGTGCCTGACCGGGGCCAGGTGCCTGTGCCACAGGTCTGTGCTGCTGCCTTCTGCAGACCTAGGGGTTGTGCAGGCGGCTGGCCGGGGCCAGGTGCGTGTGCCACAGGTCTGTGCCAGTGCGTCCGCAGACCTGGTGGTCACGCACCCACAGCTGGGCACGCGGATGCGCGGACCCCTGGTGTGCAGCAGGGCACCGGAGGGCGCACAGGTCCCCGCTCTCGCGGCTCCTCGCTCCCTTCCGCACAGACGCTCCCCTCAGCACGAACGACGAAACCGGATGCTCGCGACTGGCGCGTGCATCCGGTTTCGGCGTTGCTGGTGTCTGTCGGGCTCCGGCTAGCGTCGGTCGGGCTCGTGACTCGTGACGGGGGCCGCGTCCGTGGCCTCCGCAGCGTCTGGCGTGGTGCCCTCGACGCCTGCAGCAGCGGCCTCTGGGCCGCCAGCCGCCGAGCCGACGGTGCTCGGTGCGTCGTCGCCCTTGGCGCGGGTGTAGATGATGCTCGCGATCGTGGCGACGATGAGCACGCCGAAGATGAACGTGAGCGACAGCCAGATCGGGATCTCGGGGATCCAGAGGAGCGGTTCGCCGCCGTTGATGAACGGCAGCTCGTTCTCGTGGAGGGCGTGGAACATGAGCTTCACGCCGATGAAGCCGAGGATGAACGCGAGGCCGAGGTCGAGGAAGACGAGACGCTCGAGGAGTCCGCCGATGAGGAAGTACAGCTGGCGAAGGCCCATGAGCGCGAACGCGTTCGCCATGAAGACGAGGTAGGGCTCCTGCGTGATGCCGAAGATGGCGGGGATGGAGTCGAGCGCGAAGAGCAGGTCGGTGAAGCCGAGGGCCACGATGACCAGGATGAGCGGCGTCCAGACCTTCTTGCCGTTCTCGAGGATCTTCCACTTGTCGCCGTCGTAGTGCTCGCTGGCGGGGATGATCTTGCGCACGAGGCCGACCCACTTGGGCATCTCGGGCTCTTCGTCCTTGAAGGAGTCGATGGCCTGCTTGACGGCCATGTAGAGCAGCCAGGCGGCGAAGATGTAGAAGACGGAGACCCAGGCTTCGAGGATCGCGGCGCCCGCGATGATGAAGGCGAAGCGCATGACGAGCGCGATGGCGATGCCGATGAGCAGCGCCTTCTGCTGCGCGATCTTCGGCACCTTGAAGCTCGTCATGATGATGAGGAAGATGAAGAGGTTGTCGACAGACAGCGCCTTCTCAGTAGTGTAGCCGGCGATGAACTCGCCCGCGTGCTGCCAGTCCCACACGAAGCCGAGCGCGACCATGAAGACGACGGCGAGCGCGATGTAGAAGATCGACCACCAGCCGGCTTCCTTGAGGCTCGGTTCGTGCGGCGTCTTCACGTGCGTGAAGAAGTCGAATACGAAGAAGCCGATGACCACGGCAATGGTCACCGCCCAGATCCAAATGGGAACGTCCACGGGTCCTCCGGAGGGGTGAGTTCGGCGAATCGGCCGAAGGTCTCTTCCGTCGGCAGAAACCGACCGACGCGCCCGGGTGACTGATGACAGTCGCCGTGATGACGAGCGCGCCGCAGGAGGAATACTCCCCTTCAACGAAGCTCATAGTACACCGCGGGAGGGGTGGCACCAGGGGCGGGATCGAAGCTGTGAGCGAAGGCCCGGGTGCAGCTACGGGGTCGGGACGAGCGGGTAGCCGTTCAGGAGGGTGACGACGAGGGCCCCGTCGGCGCCGGGTCGCAGGATGCTGAGAGCGAGGTTGCCGATGTGGGGGGCCTGGACGCCGAGGATCGAGGTGAGCACGAGGCGGATGACGCTGCCGTGGCAGACGATGAGCGAGTCCTCGTCGGGGTGCGCTGCTGCGACTTCCGCGATGGCGGCCAGCGACCGCTCGACGACGACGCCGGTCGGCTCGATGCTCGGGTGGTCGAGTGGACGGCGAGTGCCGTCCGGCATCCAGTACTTCTGCCCCTCGAGCTCCCCGAAGCTGCGCTCGATGATGCCGGGCAGCAGCGTGGGGGCTCCGAGGCCCGTGCCCTGGCCGATGATCTCGGCCGTGGTTCGCGCACGCGACAGCGGGGAGCTGTAGAGGTGGCTCCAGCCCTGGCCGACGAGCAGCCCGGCAGCGTCGTTCGCCTGGTCGAGGCCCCGGGAGTTCAGCGGGATGTCGGTGGCTCCTTGCAGGAGTCCGGTCGCGTTCCAGTCGGTTTCGCCGTGGCGGATGAGGCCGATGCGCATAGTGCTCCATTCGAGAATTCCGCCCGCTGCCTGTTCAGGATTCTGCCTTTGGCTGAGGGGCGAACTCCCATGGTGTCAGAGCGCTGACTACGCTTGGCACATGGCTGAACGCACTCCCTGGTCACTGTCCGGCGCTCTGCGCGGCATGTTCGGCAGGCAGAAGATCGATGAGACGACGTGGGACGACCTCGAGGAGGCGCTGATCACGGCCGATTTCGGGCCCGACATCACCGACGAGATCGTCGAGCAGCTGCGCGACCAGGTCGCTCGGTTCCACACGGAGGACCCCAAGGACCTGAAGCGGATGCTCCGCGAGCTCATCGAGGAGCGCCTGTCGAAGTTCGACACGACGCTGAACCTCCGGGAGCGTCCTGCGGTGACGCTCGTGGTCGGGGTGAACGGCGTCGGCAAGACGACGACGATCGGCAAGTTCGCCAACTTCCTCCGCATCAACGGCCGCACGGTGGTCGTCGCGGCGGCCGACACGTTCCGCGCGGCCGCCGTGGACCAGCTCGCGACGTGGGCGCAGCGCGCCGGCGCGGGCATCGTGCGCCCGCAGCAGCACGGCCAGGATCCGGCCTCCGTCGCCTACCAGGCGGTGGAGATCGCCATGCGCGAGGGACTCGAGATGGTGGTCATCGACACGGCTGGCCGCCTGCAGACGAAGAGCGGCCTCATGGACGAGCTGTCGAAGATCCGCCGCGTGGTCGAGAAGCTCGCCCCCATCTCCGAGGTGCTGCTCGTCCTGGACGCGACGACGGGGCAGAACGGTGTCGCGCAGGCCGAGGCCTTCATCCAGCACGCTGGCGTGACGGGCCTCGTTGTGACGAAGCTCGACGGCTCCGCCAAGGGCGGCTTCGTGCTGGCCGTGCAGGAGCGCACGGGCCTGCCCATCAAGCTCATCGGCCAGGGTGAGGGCATCAACGACCTCGCCGGCTTCACTCCGCACGTGTTCGCGGAGAAGCTCGTCGGCTGACCGCTGCTGATCGATGAGGGGAGGGAGTCTGGTGGACTCCCTTCGCGGAGGAGAAGGAGGAGGCTGCTGTGGAACCTGACGGAGTGATCGCTGTCCTCTCGTCCGCGCTCGCGGTGGCCCTCGCGGGAGCCGGCGGAGTCCTGCTCGGAGTCGGCGGGGTGCCGGTCCGGTCGTGGCCGGTGACGGTGCTCGCGATGGTGAGCATGCTCGGCGGGGTGCTGCTGATCTTGTCCGACCTGGTTTCGCCGCCGTGGATCGGCCTGGTCTTCGCGCTGGTCGTCGTCGTCGCGAACGCGGTGACAAGCGCGCTCCGGTGGAGGAGGCTCCCGCAGCTGAGCGGGGCCCGGCTGCCTGAGCTGTTCCGGCTTGTCCTGTTGCGCCCGGACATCCTGCGGCGGATGGGCGCGGATGCGGTGCAGCTGGAGGACGAGCGGCTCCGCAGGCAGGGCGGTCGCGGCGCCGACCCCGACGCTCGGCGGCAGCGGGGTCCGAGGCGCTAGCGCGGGTCCGCTTGCGCGCCGCGCTGCGCCTCACCGAGAGCTCGGCGGCACAGACGCTCACCGGCTTGTCGGCCCTTGGGAGTACGCTTCAGGCCACGTGCCGAGGAGGTCGCTCATGATGACGGATGGGCTGTTCGTGTTCCTTGCCTACGCGCTCGCGGTGGTGCTCGCGGGCGGCGGCGGCGTGTTCCTCGCGCTCGGGACGGTGCCCGTGACCTCGTGGCCGGTGAAGGCCTTCGCCATGGCGAGTCTCATCGGTGCTGGGCTGCTGGTGTCCTTCGCCTTCCCGTCGCTCACCTGGATAAGCGCCATCTACGTCGTCGTCGCGGTCGCCGCCAACGCCGTCGCCAGCGCGCTGCGGTGGAAGAGCCTCCCGGTGTTCCGCGACGAGCCCCTGCCGGAGCTGCTGCGCTTCGAGCTGCTGCGGCCGTCGATCCTGCGCCGCATGGCAGCTGATGCAGAGCGGGACTCGGACGGTGCGGGCCATCCAGAAGATGCCCGAAGCGTGTAACGCGCTCGGTTTTCCCATGCCGCGAGACAAATCCTCGAATTCTCGGGATCGCGGAAGGAATGGCGGCCGGGACGGGTTGCCTGCCTCGTGACCCGCCAGCAACGCCAGATCCTCGTCATCGCGATCCTCTCGTCCTTCGTCGCCTTCCTCGACGGGTCGGTGACGAACGTCGCGCTGCCCGCGATGGTCTCGGAGCTCGGCGGTGGCCTCGGCACGCAGCAGTGGATCGTGGACGCGTACCTCATCACCCTCGGCTCGCTCATCCTCCTAGCGGGTTCCCTGTCCGACGTGTTCGGGCGCATCTCGGTTCTGCGGTTCGGGCTCATCGGCTTCGGGGTGACGAGCGTCGCCATCGCGCTGTCGCCGACTCCCGAGTTCGTCATCGTCGCGCGGGCGCTGCAGGGGGTCGCGGGGGCGCTGCTCGTTCCGAGTTCGCTGGCGCTCATCATCTCGGCATTCCGGGACGCGGCCCAGGCGAAGGCGATCGGCACCTGGACGGCGTGGACGGGTGCGGCATTCCTCGCCGGCCCGTTCCTGGGTGGCCTCGCCGCCGACTACCTGACGTGGCGGCTCGTGTTCGGCATCAACGTCATCCCGATCCTCGTGACGCTGTGGATGCTCACCCGCCTCGGCGCCGGCTTCGATGCGCCTTCGGGTGGCCGCATCGACGTGCTCGGCGCGGTCCTCGGGTTCCTGGGCCTCGGCGGGCCGGTGTTCGCGCTCATCGAGCAGGGCAACTACGGGTGGGGGAGTCCCGTCGTGCTCCTGCCGCTGGTCCTCGGTCTGCTGAGCTTCGCGGCGTTCCTCGTCTGGCAGGCTCGCGCGCCCCATCCGATGCTGCCGCTCGGGCTGTTCCGCATCCGCAACTTCTGGGCCGGCAACATCGCCACGGTCTTCGTCTACGCGGCGCTGTCGCTCGGCGGGTTCGTGCTCGCCATCTTCCTGCAGCAGGTCGCTGGGTTCAGCGCGACCTTCGCGGCGCTGGCGACGCTGCCGACCTCGATCGCGAACGTTGCCCTCTCGTCGTGGTTCGGTTCGCTGAGCGGGCGCTTCGGGCCGCGCCTCTTCATGACGGTCGGGCCGATCCTGGCGGGTGTCGGCACCCTCCTGTACTCGGGGCTTGGCGCCGAGGTGAACTACTGGACTCAGGTGCTGCCTGGCGTGCTCGTCTTCTCCGTCGGCCTCTCGATGACGGTTGCACCGCTCACGTCCGCCATCCTCGGCTCCGTGCCGACGACGCAGTCGGGCATCGGCTCGGCGACGAACAACGCCATCTCCCGCGTGGCCGGGCTCGTCGCGATCGCCATGATCGGCGTCATCGCCGGGGGCACGATCGACGTGGACAGCTTCCAGCCGCTCATGTTCGTCACGGCGGGCCTGCTGTTCGCCGGCGCGCTCAGCTCGTGGCTCGGCGTGCGCAACCCGAAGACGGAGCCTGCGCCCGCGGCGAGCTGATCGTGCCCCGGCGCGGAGCGGGTCAGGATGCGTCGAGCGTGAACTCCAAGAGGGTGTCGTCACCGTCGCGCGGTGATCCGCGCCCGTCGGTGTTGTTCGTGAGCACGAGCAGGCTCCCGGAGGAGGTCACGACGGCGTCGCGGAGCCGGCCGAACTCGTCGACGTAGAGCGCTTCGTCGCTCGCCTCCGACGCCTCCGGAATGGCGATCTTCCAGAGCCGCTCGCCGCCCAGTCCCGCCATGAAGAGGGTGTCGCGCGAGTAGGCGAGGCCGCTCGGGCTTGCCTCGTTCGTCGACCACTGCAGCACGGGGTTCACGAATGTGGCGTCGTCGCCCTGCCCCTCGACGATGGGCCAGCCGTAGTTGCCGCCCGCCGTGATCTTGTTCAGCTCATCCCAGGTGTTCTGCCCGAACTCGCTCGCCCACAGCACCCCGGAGTCATCGAACGCGAGGCCCTGCGGGTTGCGGTGACCCATCGAGTAGACGCGGTTGCCGAAGGGGTTGTCGGCGACGGGGGAGCCGTCGAGCTCCATGCGCAGGATCTTGCCGTTGAGCGAGTTCTGGTCCTGCGCCAGCTCGGTCTGGGATGCGTCGCCGGTCGCCGCGTACAGGTAGCCGTCCGGCCCGATGGCCAACCTGCCCCCGTTGTGGTTGCCGGCTTTCGTGATGCCCTCCACGACGACTTCAGGGCTGCCGACGCCGACGCCGCCTTCCCAGGTGAGGGGGAAGCGCACGATGCGGTTGTCCGAAGCTGCCGTGTAGAACGCGTAGAGCCACTGCGCCTCGTCGTCGCTCGTGCCTGCGAGGGCGAGGCCGAGCAGGCCGCCCTCGCCTCCGGCCTCGACGTCGGCGATGGTCGTGACGACGCGGTTGGGGTTCGAGCCGTCGGCGGACACCTCGAGGATCTGCCCGGTGTCGCGCTCGCTCACGAGGAAGTCGCCCGTCTCGAGTTCGACGACCGACCAGGGCGCCTGGAGCCCGGTCGTGACCACTCGGGGGTCGCCGACGGGGGCGACGGGGCCGGCCTCTTCGCCGGCCGCCTCGGGTGTCGTGGGCGACTGGGCCGTGGATGCTGGCGGCGGGCTCGCCGACGCGCTCGGCTCGGCTTGCTCAGGCGTCGGCGCGCATCCGGCGAGCGTCAGCGCGGCGACGGCGGCGAGGGCGAGCAGGGGAGCGGTGCGCTTGGTCATGACGGTGGCCAATCGGTCGACGAGGGATGCCACCAGTCAAGCCGAGCAGCCTGTGCTGGCGCTCCGTGCCCGTTGGGCCCCGGTCCGCGAGCGGCGAAGCGAGTCAGCGGTTTCCGGTGTCCGCTCACCTGATCAGTTCGTCAGTTCGTCAGTTCGTCAGCAGGAGGATGCCGAGCAGCGCCTGGGCGATGCCGATGACAAGAGCCGCGAGCACCAGTACGGCGTGCACCGTGAGGAACCGCGTCGGGCGTCCGTTCTCGTCGCGAGCCCGCGGGTCGTTCGAGACTCGCCGGTAGAACGAGGGCCAGACGACGACGTTGAAGACGGCGCCGACGAGGAGCGCGATGCTTGCGAGGAAGACCATGCCCCCAGCCTATTGGCGCGTCGACGCCTCCTCGGCGCCGCGCGCCTCGCCGAGCGTCACGGCCGCGCTCGCGGGACTCTGGCGCTTCGCGAGGGTGACATAGCCGGCGGCGTGCGGGATGAACGCCTGGCTCTCCTCCGGTGTGAGCTCGCGTCGCACCTTCGCGGGCACGCCGGCGGCGAGCACGCGGTCGGGGATGCTCGCACCCTCGAGGACGACGGCGCCGGCAGCCACCAGCGCCCCGGTGCCGATCACCGAGCGGGACAGGCACGCCGCCTTCATGCCGATGAGGGATCCGTTCGCGATCCTCGTGCCGTGGAGGAGCGCCTGGTGGCCCGCCGTCACGTCGTCCCCGATGATCGTGTCGACGTCGTGCTCGACGTGCACCACCGTGCCGTCCTGCAGGTTCGACCGTGCGCCGATGACGATGCGGCCGCCCACATCCGCTCGCAGGACGCAGCCGTACCAGACCGAGGAATCGGGGCCGATCTCGACGTCGCCGATGATGACGGCGCCAGGCGCGATCCAGGCGGTCTCGTGGATGCGGGGGGTCTTGCCCTCGAAGGGGAGGATCAGGGGAGCAGCGCTGGTCATGCTCCGATGATCCCAGTTGTGCTTCTCTCAGGCCACCCCGCACACCAGACTCCCCGGCCTCAGCTAAAATGGGTGGACTATGGCCATTTTCGGGAACCTCTCTGACCGGCTGACGCAGACGCTCGCCGGCCTCCGCTCCAAGGGCAAGCTCACGCCCGCCGACGTCGACGGCACCGTGCGCGAGATCCGTCGCGCCCTGCTCGAAGCCGACGTCGCGCTTCCCGTGGTCAAGGACTTCGCCGCGCACGTGCGCGAGCGCGCCCTCGGCGACGAGGTCAATCGCGCCCTCAACCCCGCGCAGCAGGTCGTGCAGATCGTCAACGAGGAGCTCGTGCGCATCCTCGGCGGCGACACCCGCCAGATCGAGTACGCGAAGCAGCCGCCGACGGTCATCATGCTCGCCGGTCTGCAGGGTGCAGGCAAGACGACGCTCGCGGGCAAGCTCGCGAAGCGACTCGCGGGCGAGAAGCACACGCCGCTGCTCGTCGCCGCCGACCTGCAGCGCCCGAACGCCGTCACGCAGCTGCAGGTCGTCGGCCAGCAGGCCGGCGTGCAGGTCTACGCTCCCGAGCCGGGCAACGGCGTCGGCGACCCGGTTCGCGTCGCGACGGATGCCGTCCGCTTCGCGAAGGACAAGCTGCACGACGTCGTCATCATCGACACGGCCGGGCGCCTCGGCGTCGACCAGGAGCTCATGAAGCAGGCGGCCGACATCCGCCGCGCCACGAGTCCCGACGAAGTGCTCTTCGTCATCGACGCCATGATCGGCCAGGACGCCGTCGCCACGGCCAAGGCCTTCCAGGAGGGCGTCGACTTCACGGGTGTCGTGCTCTCGAAGCTCGACGGAGACGCCCGCGGAGGTGCCGCCCTCTCGGTTGCGCAGCTCACCGGGCGCCCCATCATGTACGCGTCGACCGGTGAGGGACTCGACGACTTCGAGGTCTTCCACCCCGACCGCATGGCGAAGCGCATCCTCGACATGGGTGACATCCTCAGCCTCATCGAGCAGGCCCAGAAGGCCTTCGACGAGGACGAGGCGATGGAGATCGCCGGGAAGCTCGCGACCGAGAACTTCACGCTCGACGACTTCCTGAAGCAGATGCAGCAGCTGCGCAAGGCCGGCAACTTCAAGAAGATGATGGGCATGCTCCCGGGCATGGGCCAGATGAAGGAGGCGCTCGAGAATTTCGACGAGCGCGAGCTGGTCCGCACCGAGGCGATCATCCAGTCGATGACCAAGGCCGAGCGCCAGACCCCGAAGCTGCTGAACGGCTCGCGTCGTGCTCGCATCGCCCGCGGTTCCGGCCGCACCGTCACCGACGTCAACGAGCTCGTCAAGCGCTTCGAGCAGGCGGCGAAGATGATGAAGACCGTCGCCCGCGGCGGCACCCCGCAGATCCCGGGCATGGGTCCGATTCCGGGCCAGCACGGCGGACGCAAGGCTCCCGCGAAGGGCGGGAAGAAGAAGCAGCAGGGCAAGCGCAGCGGCAACCCGGCCAAGCGCGCTCAGCAGGCCATCGAGGAAGCTTCGGCTCCGAAGCGTCCAGGCGGCGCGTTCGGTGGCGCGGGCTTCGGGCGCCAGGCGGCCGGTGACGGCCAGCCGAACGAGGCCGAGCTCGAGCAGCTCCAGAAGTACCTGGGGCGCGGCTAGCGACAAGCTCTCGGGGCGGCGTGTCCGCCTCGCCGCGGGCGACGGAGAGAACTCTCCGTAGCCCGAGTAGCATTGTCACGTCATCAAGTCGTCCGAGGAGTGCGCCATTGAGCAATGAAGCTGCAGCAACAGGCGAGGCCCGACTCCCACTCGGGCTGTTCGTCGGCATCGACCGTTCGAGCCCTGTGCCCCTGTACCACCAGGTGTCGGAGCGCATCGAGAAGGCCATCAGGGACGACACGCTTCCGGCCGGATCCAAGCTCGAGAACGAGATCTCGCTCGGGCATCGCCTCGGTCTGTCCCGCCCGACGGTCCGGCGTGCCATCCAGGAGCTCGTCGACAAGGGCCTGCTCGTGCGCCGCCGGGGCGTCGGCACCCAGGTCGTGCACGGCCCCGTGACCCGCAACGTCGAGCTGACGAGCCTCTTCGAGGACCTCGAGCGCTCGGCGCAGAAGCCCACCACGACGCTCCTCTCGCGGCGGGTGGAGGACGCGACCCCCGAGCTCGCCGAGACCCTCGGCATCGAGGTCGGAAGCCCGACGCTGCACATCTCGCGCCTTCGGAGTGCGGACGGGGTGCCGCTGGCGATCCTCGACAACGTGCTGCCGGAGCCGTTCGTCGAGCTGACGGAGGACGAGCTCGTCCAGCATGGGCTCTACCAGCTCCTGCGGGCCCGCGGCGTGACGATGCGCATCGCCAAGCAGCGCATCGGTGCGCGCACGGCTTCGCGTGAGGAAGAGCGCCTGCTCGATCTCTCCGGTGGTGCCGCGGTGCTCACGATGTCGCGCGTCGCCTTCGACGCTACGGGCCGCGCGGTCGAGTACGGCCGTCACTGCTATCGTCCCGACCTCTATACGTTCGAGATCACGCTCGTCGAGCGCTGACCTGGCTCGGCTGCTGCACGGAGAACGCCCACGGCTGAGCCGTGGGCGTTCTCCATGGAGCCTCGGGGGCGCTAGCCTCGGGGTGCGCTATGCGCGGTTCGGCACCGCGAGCTCACCCGTGAGGTACTGGGCGCGGCCGAAGCCGAAGGTCCAGTCCTCCGGTCCGTTCTCGACGTAGCCGATGAAGACGTCGTTGCCTTCGACGCCGCGCTCGCCCAGCGCCTCGGCGATGCGGGCGTAGAGGGACTGCTTCGCCTCGGGCGTGCGTCCGCGCTGCGTGAAGATCTGGATCATGACGACACCTGACGAGCGCTCGAAGCCGAGGCCGGCGTCCTGGGCGATGATCTGCCCGCTCTGGTGCTCGGTGATGATCTGGAATCGGTCGCGAGGGGGAATCCCGTACTCGGCGACGATGGCGTCGTGGATGGCGTCGGCGATGGACGAGATCTGCTCGGGGCTGCGGCCGGCGTTGACGTCGATGCGTACGAGAGGCATGGTGCGGTGTCCTTGAGGTCGAGGGGGAGACGACGTGTGTTGTCTGCGCTCTGATTCTAACGCCAAAAGTCCTAATGTCCTAACAAATAGGAGGCGCGCACCGAGACCACGAAGGGCCGCATCCAAGCGGATGCGGCCCGTGTGGTCAGGTACGGAGCTCTCGCAGAAGAGTCGCACCCGAGTCTGAGGTCAGAGCGATGCCTCGAGAGCGGCTTCCGCGTCGGTGAGTACCTTCGCGGCGACCTCGAGGCCCTCGATGCGGCCGAGCGAGGTGTCCTCGTGCTCGATGTTGACCCACATCTCCGGGTCGACCTCGTGCAGCGCACGAAGGAACTCCGTCCAGAACGCGGTGTCGTGGCCGCGCCCGAGCGCGACGAAATCCCACGCGGAGTTCTTCGGCCATTCGTTCGCCCACTCGTCGCCGCCCAGGTTGGTGCGCGGCTCGTCCGCCGAGAGCTTGCGGAACTGGTTGTCGAGCACGCCGTAGATCGCAGCCGCCGGGTTGACGCGGACGTCCTTCGCTGCGGCATGGAAGACCCACTCGCCGAGGTCGCGGACGACGGCCACCGGGTCCATCTGCTGCCAGAAGAGGTGCGAGGCATCGAGCTCGACGCCGATGTTCGTCGTGCCAGCGCGCTTGATCAGCTCGCGGAAGTTCGCAGGGTTGAACACCACGTTCTGCGGGTGCAGCTCGAGGGCGACCTTCACGCCGTGCTCGCGAGCGAGCTCGTCGATCTCAGCCCAGAACTCTGCGGCCACGTCCAGCTGGTAGTCGATGACGTCGAGCGCCGCCGAGTTCCAGGCGTTGACCACCCAGTTGACGGTGGTCGCGCTGGGCTCACCACCGGGCAGTCCCGACATCGTGACGACCCGGTCCTGTCCGAGTCGAGCGGCCAGGCGGATCGAGCGACGGATGTCCTCGGCGTGCTGCTCGCCGATCGCGCGGTCAGGATGCAGCGGGTTGCCGTTGCAGTTGAGGCCGGCGATCGAGACGCCGGTGCCCTCGAACTGCGCGAGGAACGCGTCCCTGGCCTCGTCGCTCTCGAGGATCTCGTCGAAGTTCGGGATGTGCGTGGCGGGGAGGAACCCGCCCGAATTGAGCTCGATGCCGGTGAGGCCCAGCTCGGAGATGACCGTGATCGCCTCGGGGAGCGAGCGGTCGTGGAGGATCGCGTTGTAGACGCCGAGACGCATGTCATGCTCCGTTCTTGCGTGTGCTGGTGGGGGAGATGCGGACGGCTGCGCCGTCCGCCGCGGCCGACTCGGCGACGGCGTGGAGAAGCTCCATGTTGTGGATTCCCTCCTCGAAGCTCGCGCAGCGGGGGAGTGAGTCCTCTTCTGAGATCCCCGCCACCTCCTCGAGGAAGGAGCGTGCCTGGTAGGAGAAGGCCTCGTTCTGGCCGAAGCCGACGCTGGGGGCGTCCATCGCGAGACCGCCGGCGATATAGGGATGCTCCGGGCCGAGGATGATCTGGCGGTACCCGTTCTGGGCGGATGGGGCGTCGTTGAGGAAGAGCTCGATCTCGGAGGGGCGGCGCTGGTCGTAGCGGGCGGCGCCGTTCTCGCAGAACACCTCGAAGATGAGGCTGTTCGCGTGGCCTCGGGCGACTCGGGAGACCTCGATGGCTCCGGCACCCTGGGTGAACTTGAGCGAAAACGCCGCGTAGTCGTCGTTCTCGACGGGTTCGAACGTGTCGCTGACCGCTGCGTGGTCGTGCCCGAGCACCGCGCCGAGCGGGAGTGGCCGCTCGTGGATGACCGTGCTGAGGGTGCCGCCGCTGACTTCCTGGATCTCGCCGCCGAGGAACTCCGCGATATAGGTCATGTGGCTTCCGACATCGGCGAGGGCGCCGCTGCCGGGGCCGCCCTTGAAGCGCCAGCTCATGGGCGCGGTCGGGCTGCACGCGTAGTCGGTCCAGTAGCGACCGCTGAAGTGCAGGAGCTTGCCGAGTGTTCCGTCCTGGATGAGCTGGCGGATGTACGCGATGCCGGGGGAGCGGCGATAGGTGAAGCCGATGCGGGCGATGGAGTCCGCGCGCTCGGCGGCTGCTGCCATGGCGTGGGCGTCCTCGATCGAGTCGCTGAGCGGCTTCTCGCAGAGCACGTGCTTGCCGGCGGCGAGGAGCCCCTCGACGACCTCGCGGTGCAGCGAGTTCGCGATGACGACGCTGACGACGTCAATGTCGTCGGCTGCCGCGATGGCCTGCCAGGAGGAGTCGGTGCGCTCGTAGCCGAAGCGTTTGGCGGCGAGTGCGCCGAACTCCGGGTTGACGTCTCCGATCGAGACGAGGCGGATCTCCGGCAGCGTGGGGCTGTAGAGGGTGGATGCGACGCGGTAGGCGGCGGCGTGTGCGCGGCCCGCCATGCCTGCGCCGATGACGGCGACGCCCAGTGGCTTTGTCATTGGTTCTCCTGTGTTTCTGCGAGAGCTGTGTTGGGTGAGCGCAGGCGACCGACGACGGTGTTGGAGCGCTACACTGGAAGGTAGGTCATGAAACAATGTCCTGTCAAACGATCGTCGTCCGGAGTGTCGAATGCCCCCTTCCCCGCGCCAGAAGCGCCCGACGATCTACGACGTCGCCGAACGCGCCGGAGTCTCGAAATCTCTCGTCTCGCTCGTGCTGCAGAACTCGACTCGCGTCAGCGACGAGAAGCGAGCAGCGGTGCGCGCGGCGATCCAGGAGCTCGGGTACCTGCCGAGCCGGGCCGCCACGGCACTCGCCGGAAACCGCACACGTGCCATCGGCGTCATGATCGACGACTTCCGGAACCCCTGGTTCGTCGATCTGCTCGAGGGGATGCAGGCGGTGCTCGACGCGCCGGGCTTCCACGTCACCGTCGCCGACGCGAACCTCAACGCGCACCTCGAGCAGTCGCCCATCAGCGGCTTCCTGGCGGCGGGTGTCGAGGGGCTCGTCATCGGCGGCGACGTCGACGCGGTTCCCGCCGAGGGGTTCCCCGTGCCGACGGTCGTCGCCGGCAATCGTGCCATCGTGCCGGCGGGCGCCGACCTCGTCGCGAACGACGACGAAGCCGGCGCGCGGCTCGCCGTCGAGCACCTTCGCGACCTCGGGCACACGCAGATCGGCCATGTCACGGGAACCGGCCGCGCCGCCGAGCTCCGGCGGCGCTCCTACGAGCGCGCCATGCGCGACGCGGGGCTCGAGCCGCGTGTCATCGGCGGCTCGGGAGCAACCGACCAGGGCGAGGGGCGCCGCGCATCACGAGAGCTCTTCGAGCGTTGGCCCGCCACGAGCGCCGTCTTCGCGGCGAACGACGTCATGGCGCTCGGTGTGCTCGGAACCCTTGATGAGCTCGGCCTGCGCGTTCCCTCGGACGTGTCGATCGTGGGCTACGACGATTCGCACCTCGCGGGCTTCGACCACCTCTCGCTCACCTCGGTCGATGACCGAAGCGCCGAGGTCGGTCGGGCCGCGGCTGAGCTCCTGCTCGCCCGCATCGAGGGGGTGCGGACGGCTGCACGCGACGGGGCGGCAGGGGTTCCGTCTCGGGCGGCCCGGAAGGTCATCCAGCCAACGCTCACCGTGCGCGGCTCGACGGCGACCGCGGCGACCGCCACGAACACCTGAGGCCGCCACCGGTTCTCCAGCTACGAGCCAGCACGAGTGCCAGGCGGCTGTGACTCAGCGGTCTCGACGCGCCCCAGCAGCGGGTTCGAAAGCCAGCACGAGCGGCTCTTCCCACCCCTGCTCGGCGTACGCTCCCAAGACGCTCTCGCGCAGCTCGTCGAACTTGTCTGCGGGATGCATGACGAACACCGAGCCGCCGAGGCCCGTGCCGGTCATGCGGGCGCTCGCCGCGCCCAGGTAGGTGGCCAGCTCGACGGTGAAGTCGATGCGCGGCGTCGAGACCTCGAAGTCCTCGCGAAGCGACACCTGCGATTCTGCAAGGAGATGGTTCCGGGATTCGGGCGCCTCTCCGGTACGCATGAGCTTCGTGAACTCGAGCGTGCGGGCGATCTCGGACACCACATGCCGTGCGCGCCTGAACACGGTGTCGTCGAGCCGCTCGGCCGCTGCGTCAAGCTCCGCGGGCCGCACCTCGCGAAGCGTCTGGAACCCGAGGGTCTCGGCCGCGCGGGCGCAGTCGTCTGCCCGCTGCGCGAACTCGGCCGACCAGTTGCGGTGCGCTTCCTTGGTGTCGATGAGCACGCGCACGAAGCCGGAATCGACGGAGCTCGGCGCAGGCAGGATCGAGACGTCGGAGCCGCGAGCATCGAAGAACACGTCTTCATTGCTCCGCGCGGCGTGCACGGTGATGTGGTCGCTCAGGCCGCTGGGCGCGCCGACGATGTCCGCCTCCGTCTGGCGCCCGATCTCGGCGAGCTCCTCGACGTTCATCCCGAGGCCCCAGAAGTCGTTGAGTGCGGTGCTGATGGTCGCGCAGACGGATGCCGAGGAGGCGAGTCCGGCGCCGACGGGCACGTCCGTCGTGAGGAAGATGTCGAGGCCCGTACCCAGGAAGAAGGGAACTCCGGGGTCGGTCTCGTCGCCGTCGCCGCGCGTGCCCTCCGGCGGGTTCTCGCGAGCGAAGCGGAGCATGCTGGCGACCGCGCCGAGCGGGTAGGCGCGCCAGTCGCGTGCGGGGATCTCCGAGGCGATCGATCGCAGGTCGGTGACCGCCTCGTCCGGCGAGAGGTCGGTGACGATGCGGATGCGCCCGTCGTCGCGGGGCGCGATCGCCGCGCTGGAGCGCAGGGGGATCGCGCAGGCGTACCCGACGCCATCCTGCAGGTCGGTGTGGTCGCCCATGATGCTGACCCGGCCGGGTGCCGACCAGACTCCGAGGGGCTCTCGCTCGAACGCGGCTCGGAAGCCGTCGCACACGATCGTCGTCAGGTCTCTGCTCATCTCGTCACCGTTTCTCAGGCATGGGCGAATGGGCGTCCGCCCCTGTGCATGCGCACGGTGATTCTAATAAATGCGTCCTGGACGAGCGCCGAAACCCCCGCGAGTGGGCCGTCCCCCTGGTCGGGAGGCGCTCGGCGTGCTAGGGTCGACAGCTTGTGGGTCCTATTTCCCACGATCGTCGTACCGTTTGTTGTTCGAGGGCACCTTTTCTGCCTCGGCACGATTTCACGAGTTGCGGCGAACGGGCACATTCGCCCGCATCATCGCCGCAAGAGCGCAGCACACGAGTGTTGTGCGTTCTCTGCGTGCCGATTGAAAGGCATGACCTCCATATGACGGAAACCACCTCAACTTTCGCCGAACTCGGCGTCCCCAAGTCGCTCGTGACCGTGCTCGACGCAGCCGGCAAGCACGAAGCCTTCCCCATCCAGCAGTCCACGCTTCCGAGCACCCTCGCGGGTCGCGACGTCCTCGGCCGTGGAAAGACGGGCTCCGGCAAGACGCTCGCGTTCGCCATCCCGCTCGTCGCACGCCTCGCCGGTGCAGTGTCCGGCGGCAAGCGCCGCCCGGGCCGCCCGCTCGGCCTCGTGCTGCTCCCGACCCGTGAACTCGCGACCCAGGTCGCCGCGGTCATCGAGCCGCTCGCGAAGGCCGCCGGCCTCACCGTGACGACCGTCTTCGGCGGCGTCTCGCAGCGCCCCCAGGAGACCGCGTTCCGCAACGGCGTCGACATCGTCGTGGCCTGCCCCGGCCGCCTCGACGACCTCATGAAGCAGCGCATCGTGAACCTCGATGCCGTCGAGGTCACCGTGCTCGACGAGGCCGACCACATGGCCGACCTCGGCTTCCTGCCCGTCGTCACGCGCATCATGAACGCGACGCCGCAGTCCGGCCAGCGTCTCCTCTTCTCCGCCACGCTCGACAACGGCGTGGACAAGCTCGTGAAGAAGTTCCTGAGCGACCCGATCCTCCACTCGGTCGACGAGTCGAACTCGCACGTCGCCGCCATGACGCACCACGTGTACGAGGCGGAGACGCCTGAGGCGAAGACCGCCCTCGTCCACGCGCTGGCGAGCGGCAAGGGCCGTCGCATCATGTTCATGCGAACCAAGCACCAGGCGAAGAAGCTCGCGAAGCAGCTGACCGCGTCCGGCATCCCCGCCGTCGACCTGCACGGCAACCTGTCGCAGAACGCCCGTGACCGCAACCTCGCGGCCTTCTCCGGTGGCGAGGTCAACGTGCTCGTCGCGACCGACGTCGCCGCCCGCGGTGTGCACGTCGACGCCATCGAGCTCGTCGTCCACGTCGACCCGCCCGCCGAGCACAAGGCGTACCTGCACCGCTCCGGCCGCACCGCCCGCGCGGGCTCCGAGGGTGACGTCGTCACGCTCATGCTCCCGAGCCAGCGCAAGGACACCGAGATGCTGCTGCGTCGCGCCAAGATCGGCGTCACCCCGCAGCGTGCGAACGTCAACTCGCCGTTCGTGAACGAGCTCATCGGCGAAGTCGCGCCGACCGTGCGCCCCGTTCCGGGCGGACCGGGATCCGGCAACGTCGAGGTCAGCCAGGGCCGTGGCACGTCGCAGGGAGCGAACGCTCGTCGCAAGCGCGACGCTGCTCCTGCTCGCGGTGGCGCAGCTCGTGGCGGCTCCGGCAACGGCGGCGGCCGCGGTCGTGCAGCCTCGTCCTCCTCGCAGGGCTCGTCCGCGTCGCGTCCAGCGCGCGGACAGGCAGGCGAAGGCGCAGCTCAGGGCCAGCGTCGCGGAGAATCTCGTCCGCGTCGTGCCGGCACCTCCTCGCCGGCCGCGCCTTCGCGTGGTGGCGAGCGCGGCGGTTCGCGTCGCGCCAGCTGGTCCTCCGGCCAGTAGTCAGCGCCTCACACGCAGCATCCCGAACGGGCGGTCCGAGCAATCGGCCCGCCCGTTCGGCGTCTCTCGCGTGCGTGCCCCGTGTGCATCCGCGTGGGGATTCTGCGTCGACGCTGAACGGGCGCGCCCTTCTCGTGCGGATGTCGCTGTGGTTCGGCGTCGGAGGGCGCCTCAGATGGGGGAGCCAGCAAGCAGATGTGCCGTGAGGGCGTCGAGGTGGGCGCGCACCGCCGTTGGGCCATCGTGCTCGAGCAGGGTGAGGTAGCGCTCGTGGTCCTCGGCCAGCCCCTTGGCGCCGTAGTGCTCGTGCGCTCCCGCGAGCAGGAGCCTCACCTCGCTCTCGAGCGAGCGCGCAGTCTCGCTGATCCGGGGGCTCCCGGCCGTATCGATGATCGCCTGGTGCACGGCCGCGTGAGCTGCTTCAAGCTGCCGCCACGAATGTGCATCGGTCACCTCGAGCTCCCGCAGCCGGGCGATCTGAGCCAGGATCGGCGCCCGCACCTCGTCCGGCCAGCCGTCCGGGTGGCGGGAGTTCAGGATGCGCACGGCCTCGGATTCGAGCGCGCAGCGCAGATCCTGCATGGCGCGGATCTCGGCGTCGTCGAGGTTCGTGACCTCGACTCCCTTGTAGGGAGCTGAGTGGACGAGGCGCTCGGACGCGAGGGTGGCCAGCGCCGTTCGCACCGTGTGCCGCGAGAGCCCGAACTCGGCGGCGAGGTGCTCCTCGCGCAGCGATTCGCCGCGGACGTAGCTTCCCTCGAGGATCCGGTCGCGGAGGGTCGCCGCGAGCTTCGCCGACGCGGTCGGCCGCGGCGTGAGCGCGGCGGCCTCGGGATGGGGCTTCTGGTGGTTCATCGCGCGCGTCGGCCCGCCGGGTCCTGGCTCGCGTCCGTTGCACGTGCGGGCAGCGGACCGCCACTGCGTGTGCGAGCCCGAGTCGCGCCGAAAACGAGGACCACGATCCCCGCCGCGAGCACGATGAGGCCGAGGGCTTCGAGACCGGCGAGCTGCTCTCGCAGCACGAGCAGCCCGAGGATGCTCGCGGTCAGTGGCTCCGCGAGCGTCAGTGTCGAGACGGTCGCGGCCTGCAGCTTCGCGAGCCCGGCGCCGAAGCAGAGGTAGGCGACGGTGGTGGTGACGACGCCCAGCCACGCCGCGGTCGCGAGGCCGGCCGGCGTGAGCATCCACTCGGCGCCGCTCACGAGGAGCAGGGGGATGCTGGCGACGCCAGCGACGCCGAAGACGATGCCCATGGTGCTGCCGGAGCTCATTCCCCGGTTCATGAGCGCCTTCGCCGAGAGGGTGTAGATGCTGTAGCTCGCGCCGGCGCCGACCGACGCTGCGATGCCGCCGAGGTTCGCGCCGCCGGCATCCCCTGCCCCGGCGGCAGCGATGAGGGCGACGCCGAGGATGGCGATCGCGGTCGCGACGCCCCAGCTCAGGCCGGGGAAGCGGCGCTCGAGCCCCCACTGCAGGAGGCCGGTGATGACCGGGGCTGATCCGAGCGCCAGGACGGTGCCGACGGCGACGCCGCTGCCCGCCGTCCCAGCGAAGAACAGCGGCTGGTAGAGGAGCACGCCGAGCGCGCCCAGGGCGATGAGTCCGAGATGGGCACGATTCGGGCGGCGGATCCGGGCGGAGTCCGGCGTGGGCTGCGGGGGGCCTCCGTGGGCGCCCTGGCGGCGCAGCGCGGCGAACAGTGCCCAGGCGCCGAGGAGCGTGCCGCCGAGCGCGAGGCGAGCGGAGCCCAGCGAGAACGCGCTCACCTCGGGCGCGCCGAGTGCCTGCGCCGTCCCGGTCGTGCCGAAGCAGACCGCGGCGAAGAGGACGAGCAGGAGCGGTGTCATGGGCTGATTGTTACACAATTCTCGGCTCTGCGCCGCACGCGACGAGACAAGCGATGGGCTCGGCCGATTCGGCCGAGCCCATCGCTCGATGGTGCAGCGGGAGTGCTACTTCTTCGCGGTCGGGAGGAAGATCGCTCCGGTCGTGACGTCCTCATCCAGCGCCTCGAGCGTGCGTCCACGAGTCTCGGGGATCTGCGTCGCGACGAAGAGGAGCGCGAGCACGCCGACTCCCGCGAACACGAAGAACGTGCCCGTGATGCCGAGCGCATCCACCACGGAGGGGAAGTACAGCGAGATGAAGCCGTTCGCGACCCAGAGGGCGAAGATCGAGACCCCCATGCCGATGCCGCGCATGTGCAGTGGGAAGACCTCGGAGAGGTAGACCCAGACGGCCACGTTGAGGAACGTCTGCATCGAGCCGACGAAGGCGACGACGAGGAACAGGATGACCCAGGGGCGCAGCGGGTTGCCCGGCTCGAGGATCATGGACGAGAAGCCGATGAGCAGGTGGCAGGCCGTCGTGAGCGAGAAGCCGATGATGAACGTCTTGCGGCGGTCGAACCTGTCCATGTAGGAGAGGGCGATGAAGGCACCGACGACGGCGATGATGCCGGGGGCGATGTTGGCGATGAGCGCCGCGCTCGAGTCGAAGCCCGACTCGATGAGCACGATCTGGCCGTAGTACATGATCGAGTTGATGCCCGTGAGCTGCTGCGCGACACCGAGCCCGATGCCGACCAGCAGGATGCGGCGGAGCCACTTGTTGCCGAGGATGGCCTTGAAGCCGACCTGCTTCTCCTGACCCTCTTCGAGGGCGACCTTCTCGACCTGAGCGAGCTCAGCCTCGGCGCGCTCGGGGGAGCGGACGGTCTTGAGGACCTCGAGGGCCTCGGCGTCGCGGCCCTTCTCGACGAGCCAGCGCGGCGACTCCGGCATACGCAGCATGCCGAAGAACAGGCAGATCGCCGGGATGGCGCAGATGGCGAACATGATGCGCCAGACGCCGTCGAGGTGCCCGAGGGTGTTGCCGAGGATGGCGTTGATGACGAACGCGGAGAGCTGGCCGATGACGATGGCTGCTTCGTTGCGACCCGAGATGGACCCGCGGATCTCGTACGGGGCGAGCTCGGCGAGGAAGACCGGCACGACCGTCGATGCGCCACCGACGGCGAGGCCGAGGAGGATGCGGCCGACGACGAGCACTTCGAAGTTCGGGGTGAAGACGACGACGACGGTGCCGAGGAAGAAGAGCACGGCGAGCATGATGATCGTCTTGCGGCGGCCCCAGCCATCGGAGAGGCGGCCGCAGAAGATGGCGCCGATGGCGGCTGTGAAGACCAGGGAGCTGGTGACGACGCCCTCGGTGAGTGGCGTGAGGCCGAGCTCCTCGGTCATCGGGTTCAGTGCGCCGTTGATGACACCCGTGTCGTAGCCGAAGAGGAGACCGCCGAAGCACGCGACGATCGAGATCAGCCCGAGCCGCGAACGGTGCGGCCCAGCTGTGAGGGGCGGAAGTGATTTCTCGGCGGTGGGGCCCGCCGGGTGCGATGAGGCCATTTGGACGTCCTTGTCATGGATGCTGCGAGGTGGAGCGGGGTTGTGCGGGGGTGCTGCGGGGGCGCGTTTTCTGCGAACGCGTGTCTTGATGGTAACCGAAGAATGACGTGATGTGAATATGTCCTGACAAATATTCTGCAAGAGCGTGTGGCCCCGCAGCTCAGAGCTGCGGGGCCACACGGTGTCAGGAGGAGGCGACAAGCTCCCGGATCTTCTCGAGCTGGAACTTCGAGACCTCGTCGGCCCGTTCGTCTTCCGCGAAGACGTTCGAGACGATGAGCGCGTCCTCACGGTCGAGGTAGCCGATCTGCTTCAGCGTCGTGAACAGCTCCGCGAAGTCGACATCGCCGTCGCCGATGCGCAGGTGCTGGTGGATGCGCGCCTCGTTGCCCGGAGGGTTCGAGATGTAGCGCAGCCCGTGCGAGCGGTGATGGTCGAACGTGTCCGCCGTGTAGACGGCGCCCAGGCGCTCGCCCAGCTCGGGGAGCAGCGTCGTCGCGCGGTCGCCGTAGTGGAAGGTGTGCGAGGCGACGTACACGAAGCCCACGTTCTTGCTGTTGAGCCCGCGGATGACGCGCCACCCCTCGAGCCCGTCCTCGACGAAGTCGTTGGGGTGCGGGTCGATGTTGAGCTGGATGCCCTCGCGCTCGAGGATCGGCAGGAGCGTCTCCATCGAACGGTGGAAGGCGTCCTCTGACTCGTTGAACTGTGCAGGCTCACCGCTGAACTCCGTGTTGATCACGGGGATCTCCAGGATCGAGGCGAGCTCGATGACGCGAGTGAAGTTGCGCACCGCGGCGAGGCGACCCGCCTCTTCTGGGCCCGAGATGCGCTGGACCGGGAGGATGGCGGGGATCGTGACGCCGGCATCCGCTGCGCGCTTCTTGAACTTCAGCGCGTACTCGTCGTCGGCCGACGGGTGGCGGAAGAACCACGAGAAGTCGGGGTGCGGCGTGATCTGCAGGTACTCGTAACCCAGGCGGGCAGCGATATCCGGGAAGTCGAGGAAGCCGGCGTCGTGGTGGAACGGCGTCGGGTCCAGGGCGATGCGAACCATGATGACTCCTTATGCCTTGTCGTAGAACGCGGGGCGCTCGACCTGCTGGACCTCGACGATGCCCCCGTCGAACGCCTTGACGCCCGCCTCGCAGGCCAGGGCCACGCGGTAGCCGTGGAACGCGTCAGGGCCGTCGATGGTGCCGCGGGCGACCGCGTCCACCCAGCGCTGGATCTGCACGTCGTAGGCCGCAGCGAAGCGGGTCACGAACGAGCGGTGCTCCTCCTTCGCGAACGCGCCGTCCGACCAGGTCTGCACGCCGTTGGCCTGGCCGATTCGCGCGAGGCCGTTCGAGAAGACGGCCTCGGTCGCGACCTGGTAGCCGAACTTGATGCTCACGTTCATCTCGACGTCGACGAGGATGCCGTTCTCGAGCTCCAGGAGCACGAGGATCGGCTCCCGCAGTCGCTCCGGCGAGTTCGGGTTGCGGCGCATGTACTTGATCTCGATGCTGCGGATCTCGCTGCCCGCGAGCCACGGGATGACGTCGAGCTCGTGCACCACCGAGTCGTTGATGAGCATGTCCTGCGTGTACGACTCGGGCACGTCGGGGTTGCGGTGCACCGCGCGAAGCGCGAGGAGCTCGCCGGCCTCGCCAGAGGCGATGATCTCGCGCAGGCGGGCGTACTCCGCGTCGAACCGACGCATGAAGCCGAGCTGGATGAGGGGCCGGTCGGATGCGGCCATCTCGGCCTCGACGACCCGGAGCGAGGACGCGGAGTCGGCGGTCAGGGGCTTCTCGCACAGGATGGGGAGCTTCGCCGCGAGGGCGGGCAGGAGGACGGGCTCGTGGAACTTGCCCGGCGTCGCGATGACGACGGCGTCGACGGCGTTCGCCGCGATGGCGTCTTCGATGCTCGTGAACCACTGCGCACCCGGGGCATTCTCGAGGGCTGCGGTGCCGCGTCCCTCATCGGGCTCGATGACGGCGGAGACGATCGCGCCGCTGATGCGCTTCGTGATGCGGGCGATGTGGTCGGCGCCCATGAGGCCGGCGCCGACGACGCCGACGCGGAGGTCAGTTGAAGTCATGGTGATGGTTCCTCTTCTTCAGGTGCTACTTGGCGCGGGCCGCGGGCGTGGAGCCGCAGATGTGCTTGAGCGTGCGCTCGGCGATCGGGTACGGGCGGTCGGCCGAGCAGCCGAACATGTCCTGCTCGACGATGCCGAAGATGTTCGGGTCGATCTCTGCGGCGCGGGCGACGATGGGCCCGAGCTCCGGGATGCCGTTGGGGGGCTCGACCATGATCATGTCGGCGGCTGCTTCTGCCCACGACACGTCGTTCTTGAGCACGTCGAAGAGCTTGTCCGGGTCGACCTGCTTGAGGTGCAGGTAGCCGATGCGCTCGGGGTACGCGTTCATGAGACGGAGGCTGTCGCCGCCGTAGTAGGAGAAGTGGCCCGTGTCGAGGCAGAGGTTCGTGTACCTGGCGTCGGTCTCGGTGAGGAGCCGCTCGACCTCGCGGTACGTGCCCACGTGGCTGTCCGCGTGCGAGTGGAACTGCTGCTTGACGCCGTACTCCTCGAGGAGCGCCTTGCCGAGACGGTCATGCCCGGCTGCGAGGCGCTTCCACTGCTCGGCGTCGAGCGTGCGTGCCTCCTTGGCCTGGCCCGTGATGTCGTCGCGCCACATGTCGGGGATCGTCACGAGGTGCTCGGCACCGAGCTTCGACGCGAGGCCCGCGACGGCGATGGCCTGATCCCAGGCCCGCTGCCACTGGCTCTCGTCCTCGTTGTGGAAGCCCGTGAAGACGGTTCCCGCGGAGAGCTTGAGGCCGCGCGACTCGAGCTCATCGGAGAGCTGGTCGGGGTCGGTGGGGAGGTAGCCGTACGGGCCGAGCTCGATCCACGTGTAGCCGGCCTTGACGACCTCGTCGAGGAACGTCTGCCACGGGATCTGGCCGGGGTGGTCGGGGAGCCAGATGCCCCAGGAGTCAGGTGCGGTCCCGATTCGGATGCTCTGCGACATCGTCGTCTGCTTTCTGTAGAGGGTCGTTCGTGTGCGGTTGGAGGAGTGCTTGCGGCGGGTCGGTCAGCCGAGCAGCGGCCGCTGCGCGGCCTTCTGCTCCAGGTAGTCCTCACGCGCGCTCTTCGTGGAGTCGAGCGTGGAGGTCTCGGCGACCGGTACGTCCCACCATCCCTCGCCGTCGGGGGCGTAGAGGAGGGGGTCGCTGTTGATGTGGATGAGCGTGGAGGTGTCGGACGCCTTGGCCTTCGCCATCGCCTCGCGCAGCTCGCCGATGGCGTTCGTGCTCGGCTCGATCTCAATCGTGTCGATCCCGTAGCTGCGGGCGTTCGCCGCGAGGTCGACCGGGAGGATCTGCTCGCCCTGGAAGTTGGAGCCCGCCTCGTCGAAGGCGCGGTACCAGGTACCGAAGCGCTCGGAGCCGACCGTCTCGGAGAGGTGTCCGATGGAGGCGTAGCCGTGGTTCTGGATGAGCACGACGATGATCTTGATGCCCTCGGCGACTGCGGTGACGAGCTCCGTGTGGAGCATGAGGTACGAGCCGTCGCCGACCATGACGATGACATCGCGGTCAGGGGCAGCACGCCGCACGCCCATGCCTCCTGCGATCTCGTAGCCCATGCAGGAGAACGCGTATTCGACGTGGTAGCCGAGCGGGTCGCGGACGCGCCACAGCTTGTGGAGGTCGCCCGGCAGCGATCCCGCCGCCTGGACGATGACATCGCGGGGGTCGCTGGACTCCTGCACGGCGCCGATGATCTCGGACTGGCCGGGCAGCTCGAGGCCGCTCGGCTCGAACGCGAGGTCGACAGCCGCATCCCACTCGGTCTTCTGGCCCGCGATCTGACGCGAGTAGTCGTCGCTCACGCGGAAGCCGGAGAGGGCCCCGATGAGCTTCACGAGCGTCTCGCGCGCATCCGCGATGACGGGCAGCTGCGAGCCGTGCTTGTAGGCGTCGAACGCGGCGACGTTGATGTTGACGAAGCGCACGCCGTCGTTCTGGAAGACCGTGCGGCTGGCCGTCGTGAAGTCGCTGTAGCGCGTGCCGATGCCGATGACGACGTCGGCCTGCGCGGCGAGGCGGTTCGCGGCGGTCGTTCCGGTCGCGCCGATGCCGCCCAGGTACTGCGGGTGGTCCCAGTCGAGGGCGCCGCCGCCAGCCTGGCTCGTGCCGACGGGGATGCCGGTGGCCTCGACGAAGGCGCGCAGCTCGTTCTCGGCACCCGAGTAGATGACGCCTCCGCCGGCGACGATGATCGGGTTCTTCGCGTTCCTGATCGCCTCGACGGCGCGCGCGAGCGGGCCGGCCTCCGGGAGGGGGCGACGGATGTGCCACTCGCGCTCCTCGAGGAAGGCAAGCGGCACGTCGATGAGCTCCGCCTGCACGTCCTCGGGCAGCGCGATCGTCACGGCACCGGTCTCGGCGGGGTCCGTGAGGACGCGCATGGCGGCGAGCGCGATCGAGTACAGCTGCTCTGGGCGCTGCACGCGGTCGAAGAAGCGGGAGAGGGGACGGAACGCATCCGTCACCTGGATGCCCGTGTCGTGCGGGAACTCGAGCTGCTGCAGGACGGGGTCGGCGACGCGCGTCGCGAACGTGTCGCTCGGCAGGAGCAGCGCGGGCAGGCGGTTCGCGGTGGCGAGTGCGGCGCCCGTGAGCATGTTGGCGGCGCCGGGTCCGACGGATGCGGCGCTCGCGTACGTCGCGCGGCGCCGGCGCATGCGCGCGTAGCCCACCGACTGGTGCACCATCGCCTGCTCGTTGCGCGCCTGGAAGTAGGGCATGAGGCTCGGGTCCTCGACGTTGGCCTGCTTGAGAGCCTGGCCGATGCCGGCGACATTGCCGTGGCCGAAGATTCCGAACATGCCTGGGATCGTGCGCTCACGCACGTCGCCGTCGACGGTGTACTGCTTGCCGAGGAACTCGACGAGGGCCTGGCCGACGGTCATTCGCTTGGTTGACATCTGCGTCATTTCCTTTTGGTGGAGCTGGTTGCTTGGAGAAGCCTGGCGGGTTACTCGGTGCCGTACGGCAGGCGGGAGTCGAACTCCTGGGAGGTCCACTGCTCGCGCACCCAGCCGTGGGCGGGGTCGTCGCTGATGAGCCATTCGCGTGCCTCGTCCGGGCCCGCCATGACGTTCAGGTAGTACAGGTCGTAGCCGGGGGCCGCGACGGCGGGGCCGTGGTAACCGAAGGGGACGAGGGCGATGTCTCCTGTGCGCACGATCTCGTTGATCGAGATCTCGCCCGCCGGCGACGTGTAGGTCGCGAACATGCCGAAGGCGTCAGCGCCCTCTGGCACGGTGGCGTTCTTCGTGGGCTCGCTCTCGAAGTAGTAGATCTCCTCGAGGCGGCTCTCGTGGCCGGGGTGGTGCTCGTCGTGCTTGTGGGGCGGGTACGACGACCAGTTCTCGGCCGGTGTGATGACCTCGCACACGATGAGCTTGGCAGCCTGCAGCGAGCCGGGGATGCCGAAGTTCTGCACCTGACGGCTCGAACGACCGGCACCGCGGAGCTCCACCGGCACGTCGCTCCTGCGGAGCACCTGGAACGGGAAGACCTGGGTTGTCGGCGCCTCGGCGACCGCGACCCTGCCGCGTCCCGTGACCACGGCGCTGGTGCCGACGGGGAGGTAGGCGACGTCCGCGGGCCCGTCGAAGACCGAGGCACGGCCCTCGAGCTCGACGGATGCGGGCGCATCCGCCCCGTCGAGCTCGAGGGACGCGTCTCCGCGGAGGGGGATGACCATTCGCTCAATGTCGCCTGCGGGCAGCTCGAGGCGCACACCATCGGAGAGGTCTGCGACTCGGATGCCCGTGTGTTCCCAGCCGGGGAGCGTCGCATCGACAACGCTCTCCCAGCCGTCTCGCGAGAGGGCTCCGCGGGCCCTGAACCAGGTGTTCTCCGCAGCGTCCCGAGGGGTAGCTGATGTGTGTGAGGACATTGCTCGTGAGTCTTTCTGGTGAATGGTCGTGGTGGGGCAGCTCGTAGTGCTGAGCTGTCTAGTCGTTTTCGGGGAAGCCGAGGTTGATGCCGCCGTGCTTGGCGGGGTCGAGCCAGCGGCTGGTGACGGCTTTCTCGCGGGTGTAGAAGTGGAAGCCCTGGAGGCCGTAGGCCTTGGAGTCGCCGAAGGCGGAGTCTTTCCAGCCGCCGAAGGAGTAGTAGGCGACGGGGACGGGGATGGGGACGTTGATGCCGA
>NZ_JADKSL010000012.1:0-129211 GCF_015351275.1 Pseudoclavibacter sp. VKM Ac-2867 | reverse complement strand
CGGCGAGCCCGATGGGCTCGCCGCTCTTCTGTATCTGTGTCCCTCAGGAGGCTGAAGGGTGTGTGTCAGCCAGCGACCGCGAACGCCTCGAACAGTCCGAGCTGGTCGGGGTGGACCCGGGCCTTGAGCCGCGTGCCGCTCTCCACATGCTCGAGCTCGAGCACGGCGCCTCGTTCGTGCAGGTACGAGACGAGATCGCCGCGCTCGAAGGGAACGAGAACGTCGATGGTCACCTCGGGAGTGGGCAGGAGCTCGGCGATGCGCCCGAGCAGCAGGTCGATGCCCTCACCCGTGTGCGCGGAGACGAAGATGCCGTCGGAGGCGAGCCCCTGGAGCTCGAGGCGTCGATCGCTGTCGACCAGGTCGGCCTTCGTGAAGACCACGATCTCGGGAACATCGTGGGCTTCGACTTCGCCGATGACGTCTCGCACCGTGGCAAGCTGCGCGGCGGGATCCGGGTGCGAGGCGTCGACGGCATGCACGATGACATCGGCTGCCTGCAGCTCCTCGAGCGTCGAGCGGAAGGCTTCGACCAGCTGGTGGGGCAGGTTGCGCACGAAGCCCACCGTGTCGGCGATCGTGTAGGGACGGCCGTCCTCGGTCGCTGCCTTGCGCACCGTCGCGTCGAGGGTGGCGAAGAGGACGTTCTCGACCAGGACGCCCGCATGCGTGATGCGATTGAGGAGGCTCGACTTGCCGGCGTTCGTGTACCCCACGATCGCGACCGCCGGAACCTGGTTGCGCTGTCGGGTCGCGCGCTTGACGTCACGCGAATCCTTCATGTCGGCGATCTGGTGGCGAAGCTTGGCCATCTTCGTGCGGATGCGCCGACGGTCGAGCTCGATCTTGGTCTCTCCAGGGCCTCTTGACCCCATGCCGGCGCCGCCAGAGCCGACCTGACCACCGGCCTGCCGAGACATCGACTCACCCCAGCCGCGGAGACGCGGGAGCATGTACTCCATCTGCGCCAGCTCAACCTGCGCCTTGCCCTCGCGGCTCTTGGCGTGCTGGGAGAAGATGTCGAGGATCACCGCGGTGCGGTCGATGACCTTCACCTTGATCTCGTCTTCGAGCGCGCGACGCTGGCTGGGCGCGAGCTCGGTGTCGGCGACCACCGTGTCGGCTTCGAGCGCCGCGACGATCTCCTTGAGCTCAGCGACCTTGCCTCGGCCGAGGTACGTGGCGGGGTCGGGGTTCGGTCGACGCTGCAGCACGCCGTCGAGGACGACGGCTCCCGCGGTCTCTGCGAGTGCGGCCAGCTCCTGCATCGAGTTCTCGGCCTCCTCGAGGGAGTTCCTGCGGTAGACGCCCACGAGCACGACACGCTCGAGGCGCACCTTGCGGTACTCGACCTCGGTGACGTCCTCGAGTTCCGTTCGCAGGCTCTCGACTCGTCGCAGCGACTGCCTGGCTTCGCGTTCGAGCTGGTCGCCGTCGGCCTCGCCGTCGTAGCTCGTGCTGGCGCCGTCCTGCAGCGCCTGCGCTCTACCGGAGGAGAACAGGGTCATCGTGGCGCCCGGTTCCTTCGCGGCTCGGAGGATTCGGTCGATCGCGTCGTTGCTTTCGCCTGGAGGAGTCTCAGAATCTCGCATATTCGTACTATTCTACGCCGGTGCTAGCGTCTAGGGGTGACCGCTCAGCATTACTTCTCAGCAACCCCTGACGGGCCTCTGGAACGGCGACGCGTCGTCGCCAACCTCCGGGGCCGAACGGTGACTGTCATCACGGCAGGCGGCACCTTCAGCCCTGAGCACGTGGACCGCGGCACCCAGGCCCTCCTGCACGCAGCGCCCCCGCCTCCCTCGACCGGAACGGCCCTGGACCTCGGGTGCGGCTGGGGACCGATCGCCCTCGCCCTCGCACTCGAGTCGCCCGAATTGGACGTGCGGGCCGTCGACGTCAACGAACGGGCGCTGCTGCTCACCGGTGAGAATGCGCAGGCGCTCGGACTCGAGAACATCACGCCGACGCGCCCCGAGGATGTCCCCGAGGACACGACCTTCGACCTCATCTGGTCGAACCCGCCCATCCGAATCGGCAAGGACGCCCTGCACGAGCTGCTCTCCGCGTGGCTGCCGCGCCTCAGCGCCGAAGGAGAGGCGTGGCTCGTCGTCGCCAAAAAGCTCGGCGGCGACTCGCTGCAGTCCTGGATCGCGGCGCAGTTCGGGCCCGAGCTGTTCGTCGAGCGGCACTCGACGGACGCGGGTTTCAGAGTGCTGCGGGTGAGGCGAGTTCGCTAGCGAGCTCGTCCTCGACGCTGCCCGTGAAGGCGATCTCGGCCGGCCCCGACAGGAAGACGTGCTCGACGCCCTCGAGCGTTGCGACCGTCACCTGCAGCACGCCACCCGGCACACCGACCGACCAGGCATCCGGCGCGCCAGCGCCAGCCCAGTAGCGAACCGCCAGTGCTGATGCGACGGCCCCGGTGCCGCAGGAGAGGGTCTCGCCGACGCCCCGCTCGTGCACGCGCATCCGGATGTGCCCGACGCCGTCCTGCACCAGCTGGTCGTGGGGCACGACGAACTCGACGTTGGCTCCCAGCTCAGGGGCTGGATCGATGAGCGGTGCGTGGAAGAGCTCGAGCCGGTCGAGTTCCTCCTCGCTCGAGAGCGCGACGACGACGTGCGGGTTGCCGACGTCGATCCCGAGACCCGGGCGTGAGACGCCGATGTGCGGGACGGTGACGAGCGGCTCGCCACCTTCGAGGCGCCATGGCCCCATGTCGACCTTGAAGCCCGTGCCGTCTCGCTCGACGACCCGCAGACCGGCACGCGTGCCGATCTCCAGGCGCTCACCCGCCTCAAGGGTCACCAGCCCGGCTTCCGTGAGGAAGCGCGCGAACGCGCGCACCCCGTTGCCGCACATCTCTGCGATCGATCCGTCGCCGTTGCGGTAGTCCATGAACCACTCGGCCAGAGGGTGGGCTGCCTGCAGTTCGCGGCCTTCCGCGAGATTCCGCGAGCGGACCGCCCGGATGAGGCCGTCTGCGCCGACACCGAAATTGCGATCGCACAGCCGCGCCACGCGCTGAGGCCCGAGGTCCAGCTCGCCGTCCGGGTCGGAGACGAGGACGAAGTCGTTGCCGGTGGCCTGCGCCTTGGTGAACGCGAGTTGTGTCATGGGTCCAATGCTACGGAACTCTCGATCCCCGCGTGCGCCGTGACGCCCGATCAGAGTCCGGCAGCCTGGAGGATGCGCTGCGCTGCAAACCCCTCACCGCTCTGGGCGCGGACCGCGCTCTCGTAGCGTCGGAACCAGGAGACCTGGCGCCTGGCGTACTTCCGCGTCAGGAGCTGCGCCTCCGCGATCGCGTCGGCACGGCTCATCTCACCCCGGAGCTCCGCGAGTGCCTGCTGGTACCCGATCGCGCGTTTGGCGGTGCCGCCATGTTCCAGCCCGGCCTCGGCAAGTGCTTGCGTCTCCTCCAGCAGCCCCGACTCCCACATGCGCTCGACGCGGGCGTCGAGCCTGGGGGTGAGCACCTCCCGGTGCTCTTCGACGACGGCGAACGTCACGTCCCGCCACCTGGCTTCCTGGTCCGGCAGCTGAGCACTGAACGGCTCCCCCGTGACCTCGATCACCTCGAGCGCCCGCACCAGGCGCCGTCCGTTGCGCGCGTCGATGGTGGCCGCGGCCTGGGGGTCGAGCGCACGGAGCCGCGCGAAGAGCGGACCGGGACCTTCGAGCTGCAGCTCCGCCTCGAGTTCGGCTCGCACGGCAGGGTCGGTCCCTGGAAAGCGGAGGTCGAAGCACACGGCCGCGACGTAGAGCCCAGAGCCCCCGACGAGGATGGGCACATCTCCCTCGGCCTCGATCTCCTCGATCAGCCCTCGAGCCCGCTCTTGATACCAGGCGACACTCGCGTCTTCCGTGACATCGAGCACGTCGAGCAGGTGATGCGGCACCCCCTCACGGTCTTCTGGGGCGAGCTTGGCGGTTCCGACGTCCATGCCCCGATAGAGCTGCATGGCGTCGGCGTTGATGACCTGAGCTCCGCGCCCTGACGCGCGCAGGCGAGCGGCGATGTCCAGCGACAGCTGCGATTTCCCCGTGCCGGTCGCTCCCCCGATGGCGATGAACACGCTCAGGCGCGCCGGATCGTCGGGAGTCCGAGCGAGACGCGAGGGGCTGCCCCAGCCGGCGCGGGGACTGCGCAGCTCTCGGCAAGCGAGCGGTCCCAGGCGTCCCCCGCCCTCGTGCGACGGACGTCGAGGCGGCTCGACGTGGCATCTGCGACGAGGTGGAACGACGCCGCTCCCGTGATCTCGGTGGTGACGACATCACCGGGTCGTGGACGTTCTGAGCCGTCCGGGAGGGAGAAGTGCACGAGACGGTTGTCCTCCGAGCGTCCCGACATGCGGTGCGTCTCGTCGTCCTTCTTGCCTTCTGCTGCGCTGACCAGGATGCGCTGGACGCTGCCGATCAGCTTCTCGTTCTCTTCCCGGCTGATGCGGTCCTGCAGCTTCATGAGTCGCTCGTAGCGCTCCTGCACGACGGCCTTCGGCACCTGCTCGGGCATCGTCGCGGCCGGTGTTCCTGGCCGGATCGAGTACTGGAAGGTGAAGGCGCTCGCGAACCTGGACGCCTCGACGACTCGCATCGTCTCGGCGAAGTCCTCCTCGGTCTCGCCGGGGAAGCCGACGATGATGTCCGTCGTTATCGCTGCGTGAGGCATCTGCTCGCGGACGCTGTCGAGGATGCCGAGGAACTTGGCGCTCCGATAGGAGCGCCTCATGGCCTTCAAGATGCGGTCGGAGCCCGATTGCAACGGCATGTGCAGCTGGGGCATCACGTTGGGCGTCTCGGCCATGGCGTCGATGACGTCCTGCGTGAATGCCGCCGGGTGCGGGCTGGTGAAGCGCACACGCTCGAGCCCATCGATGTTGCCAGCGGCGCGGAGGAGCTTGCTGAACGCCTGCCGGTCGCCGAATTCGACTCCGTACGAGTTGACGTTCTGCCCGAGGAGGGTGACTTCGACGGCGCCGTCGTCGACGAGCGCCTGGATCTCGTTCAGGACGTCGCCTGGCCTGCGGTCCTTCTCCTTGCCCCGGAGAGATGGGACGATGCAGAACGTGCAGGTGTTGTTGCAGCCGACGGAGATCGAGACCCACCCTGAGTAGGTCGAGTCACGCTTCGTGGGAAGTGTGGAGGGGAACACGTCGAGGGATTCGAGGATCTCGAGCTGTGCTTCCTCGTTGTGCCGGGCTCGCTCGAGGAGGCTCGGGAGCGCACCCATGTTGTGCGTGCCGAACACGACGTCGACCCATGGGGCCTTCTCGAGGATCGTCCCGCGGTCCTTCTGCGCGAGACATCCGCCGACGGCGATCTGCATGCCCTCGTGCTCGCGCTTGATCGCGGCGAGCTGGCCGAGGTTGCCGTAGAGGCGGTTGTCGGCGTTCTCTCGAACTGCACAGGTGTTGATCACGACGATGTCCGGGTCGGCGCCGTCGGCTTCGACGTAGCCTGCCGCACGGAGGGATCCGGACATGCGCTCGGAGTCGTGAACGTTCATCTGGCAGCCCAGTGTGCGCACCTCGTAGCTCCTCGGAGTACCGTCTGGCTTGAGTGCTGCCGGGGATGACGCGATGGATGTGGCTGTCTCGCTCATGATCCGTCAATTCTACGTTCGCTTCACGCCTGGCCATTCCCACCGCTACGCTGGCGGGATGCGAGCCATGACCTCAGATGACGGCGTCACGCCGGCGACTTCTCTTGCTCTTCAGCGAGGTCTGCTGCAGACCGATGCCGGCCCCGTGGAGGCTCATGGTGCGCGGGTCGCTGCGATCTCGGCCCCGAGCGGGGCTCTGTACGTAGGTCCCGCTGGCGGCGAGAACGGTGTCGATGGACTGGTCCTCCGGACGAGCGGAGGCCCGCTGGCTGCGACGACGACGGTGGTGTCGGATGCGTCTGGGGCCTCCCGAGTGGAGGCACTCACGATCTCGACGAACGACGAGCCCGAGCGCTGGCGCGATGCTCCTCGCGAGGAGGCGTACTGGCATTCGCTGCCTGGAGAGCTACAGGGCGAGGTGCCGGTGGTCGAGCCCCGTCACGGTCTGCTGATCGTGTGCGACGCGGGGCTGCGCGACCAGTACCGGCAGAGCGACTTCGCGTGGGATCGCTGGGTCGACGAGGTTGTGGCCCCAGCCGCAGCCGCGAGCTCGGAAGCGGCGGTTGCTGTGGCGTTCGCTGGTCGGAGTGAGGTGCTCCTGGCGCTGTCGTCCGTCTCGTTTCCGTCGGGTGCCGCGGTTTTCGCCGGGTTCGATGCTGGCCTGCAGATCGCTGCAGTGCATCTTGCGCCGGTTGCCGAGCACGAGCAGGAGGCGGCGATCGTTCTGGTGCGGCGAGCGCGCGCCTCGTTGCGTGACGGAGACCCGGCAGGGGCGACGGCTCAAGCTATGGCGGCGATCTCTGCGCTCGAGGCGGAACGTGATCTGCGTGCCGCTGGCCGAGTCGGGTTTGTGCTCGCGGAAGCGCATGACCGTGCCGGCGCCCCGGCTGCCGCCCGCCGAGCCCTCGAGGAGGCACTTGTCCGCCTCGAGGTGACGCGCGACGCCGAGGGCCAGCGAGTGGCGCTGGCGCTACTCGACGGGCGTGGCGCCGAAGAACACGCCGGCTGAACCGCTCGAAGACCTGCCTGACCTCGGTCCGCCCTGCACGACGTCGCGTGCCGCGTTGAAGGCAACACCAGCGGAATAGCCACGTCGAGACAGGAAACCGGCGATGCGCCGGATCGCGACGTCGGGCTCCAGGCCCTTGACACGTCGAAGCCGGTCGGCGGCGAGGTCGCGAGCCCGTTCGAGCTCGTCGTCACGGTCGACCTCGGCGAGCGCGTCCGCCATGGCCTCGGCCGAGATGAAGCGCTCTCGGAGCGCACGCTCGACTCCCTGGATGCCGGAGTGCTTCTTGTCTCGCGCCTTGTGGACAAGCAGCTCGGCCAGCCGCAGGTCGTCGAGGTAGCCGAGTTCCGTGCACCGTCCGATGACCTGCTCGATCTCGTCGTCGTCGAGGCGAAGGGACTCTTCGAACTCGGCCGCTTCTTCGGTGCCGTCCTCCGGAGCATGCGCGCCCTTGGGATCTTCACCACGCCAAGCCCGGAGGAGGCGTCGCGCCTCCTCCGTGGACCTGTCGCTGCGGGCAAGGGCCCGCACGAGCGTCTCCTGCGCCTCCGCGGTGAGCCGCTCTCGAGCTTCCGAGTCCATCCCAGCGGGCACGACGGCCGTGAAAGCCTGTGTATCGCCTTGCCCGCCAGGGATGGAAACGAGTCTTGGAGCGCTCTCCGCTGCGGCGTGCACGCCCGACGCCGGGAGCTCCGGCGCCGAAGATCGTGCTTCAGCCGGAGCTTCAGCGGCATCGGGGGCATGTTTGCGCCCCTCCGGTGACGCCCCGAAGAGAGGCGTCACCGGGGCGAGGTCGTCAGTCATGCGCCGCGCCGCTGAGCGACCTTCGCGTCGGCAACGGGCGCGAGTGGTGCCTCGACTGCCTCAGCAGGAGCGTCGGCGGGCTGCCCGACGCCGAGCTTCGCCAGGATCTTGCGCTCGATCTCTTCGGCGATCTCCGGGTGCTGGATGAGGAAGTTGCGAGCGTTCTCCTTGCCCTGGCCGAGTTGGTCACCCTCGTAGGTGTACCAAGCACCGGACTTGCGCACCAGGCCGTGCTCGACACCGAAGTCGATGAGTGAGCCCTCGCGAGAGATTCCGACGCCGTAGAGGATGTCGAACTCTGCCTGCTTGAAGGGCGGCGCCATCTTGTTCTTGACGACCTTGACTCGCGTGCGGTTTCCGACGGCTTCCGTGCCGTCCTTGAGGGTCTCGATACGACGGATGTCGAGGCGGACCGAGGCGTAGAACTTCAGCGCCTTGCCACCGGCCGTCGTCTCGGGGCTGCCGAAGAAGACACCGATCTTCTCACGCAGCTGGTTGATGAAGATGGCTGTGGTCTTGGTCTGGCTGAGGCCACCCGTCAGCTTGCGGAGTGCCTGGGACATGAGGCGTGCCTGCAGGCCGACGTGGCTGTCGCCCATCTCGCCCTCGATCTCGGCCTTCGGCACGAGTGCCGCGACGGAGTCGATGACAACCAGGTCGACCGAGCCCGAGCGGATCAGCATGTCGGTGATCTCGAGCGCCTGCTCTCCGGTGTCCGGCTGAGCGACGAGGAGGGCGTCGATGTCGACGCCGAGCTTCTTCGCGTACTCGGGGTCGAGGGCGTGCTCGGCGTCGATGAATGCCGCGATGCCGCCTGCTCGCTGCGCGTTCGCGATGGCGTGCAGCGTGAGGGTCGTCTTACCCGAGGACTCGGGACCGTAGATCTCGACGATGCGTCCGCGAGGGAGTCCCCCGATGCCGAGGGCGACGTCGAGCGCGACGGAACCGGTCGGAATGGTCTCGACGGGTGCGCGCTCGTCGCTTCCGAGGCGCATGACCGACCCCTTGCCGAACTGGCGGTCGATCTGAGCGAGTGCGGCGTCAAGCGCCTTTTCGCGGTCTGCTGGGTTTGGCATGGTGGTGATCCTCTCGGGATGTGGCGGTCGCCTCTCGGCTGTCGCGCGCTGATGGAGAGCGCTGACGACAAGGCGGATCGGGTTCCTTGGCTACTCGAATTTCACGGTAGAGGCGACCACCGACATTCGGTGATCGAGACCCTGCAACTGTGGACAAGTCTCCGAGGAGTCCGACAGGAACACCCTACGCGCTTAGAACACGACTTCGAACATTCCGCAGGCGTGTCGGATCCGAGAAGGAGCTGCCTGGGCCGAAGATCAACCTCGACGGTCAGGATCAATCGTGCCGACTCCGTGCCGCCTGCCCTCGGGAACACCGGTGTCGATGCAGAGCGCAAGCCAGATCGCACGCGGCTCGACGCCATCATCGAGGGCCTGCTTCGCAGTGCGATCGCCGAGAGCCCCCAACACGAGGTCTCGCATCAGCGAACGCCCGTAGGCTTCGCCGAACTCATCGACCACGGCCCTGTCGAACTCGCTCTTGCGCATCCCCTCAGCCTACGCCGACGGCGTCGCAGCAGATGCTGCGACGCCGTCGGACGTACCTTCGAAGCCGTCTCGCTAACGAGTGACGAGCGGCTTGCGCATTCCGAGCAGCAGGTCGTCCGGAACCGTGTCCGGGATGCTCGTCTCGAAGCGCTCATGGACGGCCAGACGGTCGCCCACCTCGCGGTAGATGGTTGAGAGGGGGGTCTCGAGGGCTTCCGCCACTGAAGCGAGGATCTCGCTCGAGGCTTCCTTCTGCCCACGCTCGACCTCACTCAGGTACCCGAGTGCAACCGAGGCGCGACCCGCGACCTGCCGGAGCGTGTGCCCCTTGCGCAGGCGCACATCGCGCAGGACTTCACCGATCTCTTGACGCGCTAGGACCATAGCGGGGTCCTCCTTACTGCCGTGTGCCAAGAACTGTAACTTACGAGACTTCGTGGAGACTTCGTCACGCTGAGAACAACCAAGCAAACCTCGATGGTATTCCTGAAAGAAAGCCGAATGTTGAGGCGATTCGACTCAACCTTCGCGTGGCTTCGATCACGATACCTCGTCAGTGTTCCACGAGCATTTCGAGCACGTTGTGAACAGCAGCCTCGACCGTCGCCCCACGCACGCGCTGCCGACTACCCTCGGGGTCGTCGAGTCGAACGAGCGAGGAGAAATCGAGGTCGATCACCCGATCGCCGAAGAGCGAGGAGATGCCCACGAAGACGATGCCGGGCGCCCGCCCGGCCTGCGACTGCGGACCAGCGACCCCCGTCGTCGACAGCCCGATGTCGAGGCGATCGGCGCGACCCGCTGCGAGCGCTGTTCGAGCGCCGAGCGCCATAGCCGCAGCGACGTCAGGATCAACCGGGCCCCGCTCCGCGAGCAGGTCCTCGTCGACGCCGAGCAGCGAATGCTTGAGCTCGGTGCGATACGCGACGATTCCGCCCGCCAGCGACGCCGAGATCCCAGGGATCTTCACGAGCTCGGCGACGAGCGCCCCGCCGGTGAGGGACTCGGCGACGCCGATGCTGAGGCCGGCCTCGAGGAGGACACGCCCCAGCTCAACCGTCTGCGGGAGTGCTGGTGTGATTCCGCCGGTCATCGCAGGGTGCTCCCGTCATCGGCCCGCAACTCGGGCGCCTTCTTCTTCTGGGGCCGGTAGGCCTCCCACAGGTAGTCGAGACCAGACCACACGGTGAGGATGAACGCCGCGGACATGAGGATCCCGTTGACCCAGTGCACCCAGTCCCCGAACACGACCCAGAGCGGGAGCAGGGCGAGCGAGATGGCGATGGCCTGGACCAGGGTCTTGAGCTTCCCTCCGCGTCCCGCCGGGAGGACGCGCTTCTTGGCGACGGCGAGACGCCAGAAGGTGATGCCGAGCTCGCGCACGAGGATGATGATCGTCACCCACCACGGGAGCTCTCCGAGCACCGACAGCATGACAAGTGCCGTGCCGGTGAGCGCCTTGTCTGCGATGGGGTCGAGCAGCTTGCCAAGATCCGTGATGAGGTTCCTGCTGCGCGCGATGTGACCGTCGAGGCTGTCGGTGGCGATCGCGACGATGAAGAGCACCGCGGCCGCCCAACGCCAGGGGCCATCGCTCGATTCGTCGAGGAGGAGGAACCAGACGAAGACCGGCACGAGCAGGATGCGCGCGATGGTGATGAGGTTCGGCACGCACCAGTTGCTCACCGGTCCATCGCCCCCGCGGAGTATTCGGCCGGTCATCGTTGTGCCTCTCGCTAGTCGCGCCCTGTCAGACTCCAGGCGTCGTCGTCGCCGCTCTCGGCGTCGACTTCTTCCAGCCCATCGTATTGGGCCGCGACGGCGTCGAACGACGCAGCCATGCCATCCTGCTCGGCCATCGACGCCGAACTCGCTGCCGGAGCGCCTGCCGCCGGGTCCTGCCCGCGGATGCGCGCGAGCACACCGGGGAGCTCCTCGGCGGTGACGAGAACATCTCGAGCCTTTGAACCCTCGGAAGGACCGACGATCTCGCGCGATTCCATGAGGTCCATGAGCCTGCCGGCCTTCGCGAATCCAACGCGCAGCTTGCGCTGCAGCATCGAGGTCGAGCCGAACTGCGAGTTCACGACCAGTTCGGCTGCCGCGAGCAGGAGCTCGAGATCGTCGCCGATGTCGGCATCGATCTCCTTCTTCTCCACGACCTGCGCGACGTCGGCTCGATACTCGGGCTGCGCCTGGCGCTTGACGTGCGCCACGATCTCCATGATCTCTTTGTCGTTGACCCAGGCACCCTGCACGCGGGCGGCCTTGTTGGCTCCCGACGGAAGGAACAGGGCGTCGCCCTGGCCGATGAGCGACTCCGCGCCGACCTGGTCGAGGATGACGCGCGAGTCGGTGGAGCTGGTCACCGCGAACGCGAGACGGCTCGGCACGTTCGCCTTGATGAGACCCGTGACGACATCGACGCTGGGGCGCTGCGTCGCGAGTACGAGGTGGATTCCGGCGGCACGCGCGAGCTGGGTGATGCGGACGATCGAGTCCTCGACGTCGCGCGGGGCGACCATCATCAGCTCGGCGAGCTCGTCGACCACCACGAGCAGGTAGGGGTACGGCTTGAGCTTCCGCTTCGAGCCCTCGGGGAGCACGATGCCGCCCGAGCGGATAGCCGCGTTGAAGTCGTCGACGTGGCGGTAGCCGAAGCTCTCGAGGTCGTCGTAGCGCATCTCCATCTCCTTCACGACCCACTGCAGCGCTTCCGCCGCCTTCTTGGGGTTCGTGATGATGGGGGTGATGAGGTGCGGGACGCCGCTATACGGCGTGAGCTCGACGCGCTTCGGGTCGACGAGGACCATTCGCACTTCTGCCGGCGTCGCGCGCATCAGCAGCGACACGATCATGGAGTTGACGAAGCTCGACTTTCCAGCCCCGGTGGCACCCGCCACGAGGAGGTGCGGCATCTTGGCGAGGTTCGCGAGCACGAAGCCGCCCTCGACGTCCTTGCCGACGCCGATCGTCATGGGGTGGCGCGCTGCGATCGACTCCGGGGACTGCAGGACGTCTCCGAGCGAGACCACCTCGCGGTCGGAGTTCGGGATCTCCACTCCGATGGCGCTCTTTCCGGGAATCGGCGACAGGATGCGCACCTGATTGCTCTTGACCGCGTAGGCGATGTTGTTGGAGAGCTGCGTGACGCGCTCGACCTTGACGCCGGGGGCCACCTCGACCTCGTAGCGCGTGACGGTCGGACCGCGCGAGAAGCCGGTGACCTTCGCATCGACCTTGAACTGCGCGAACGTCGAGTTGAGCGCCTCGACGATGAGGTCGTTGGCCTCGGTGCGCGCGAGTGCCGGCGCACCGCGCGAGAGCATCGACTGCACCGGGAGGCTGTACGCCTGGCCCGGGGCACCCGCGTCGCGGGAATCCCACTGCTCGGCGCCATCCTCAGCCGAGGCCGAAGGCTCTGGCGTCGCGGCTGCCGGCGCCGCCGTGGCGGGCGACGCAGGCGCGGGCGGCCCGAAGAGGTCGGCAAACTCGTCCGGGTCGGTCGGCGTCGAGTCGTCCTGGATACCCGTGGCCGAGAAGAGCGTGGGCTCGGCGACGTCGATGACATCGGTGGCGTCATCCATCCGCACTCCGGAGAGGACCGCAGTCGGCTGCGGTCCGGTGACCGCGTTGTCCGGGTCTTCGGAGGTGAGACCACGCAGGACGGTCGTCGTCGCCTCCGGGTCGATGCGGTGGTGCTCGTGCTTCTTCGTGTCGGCGACGGCGGTGTCGTACGGCTGCTCCTCGTAGTCGACGTCCTCTTCGCGGCCGGAGTCGTTGCGTCGCCACCACGGGAGGCGGTCCGACTCGGCCGAGCGAGCGCGGTCCTCCCCGCCGAGCAGGCTCTCGTCATCGCCGGACGCCGCCTTGCCGGCCTTCGCCGAGCGGGCGTGGGCTGCGGACTCCTCGTCGATGCCGAACATCCAGGCCCACAGCTCGCGAAGCCTGACGACGACCTTGTGTGGCGGTGTCTTCGTGATGATGAAGACGGAGAGCAGGACGAGGAGACCTGCGACGATGGCCGCGCCGATCGGCGTGATGACAACACCGAGGGTGCCACCGAGGAGCCAGCCGAAGACTCCGCCGCCCAGTGCGAGCGCCGGCATGCCGTTGACGGGGTCAGGGCTGTCCGCGAGCACGTGGCAGATCGCGGAGCTCGAGACGAGCCCGAGGAAGAGGCCGACGCCGATGCGCCCGTTGTCGCTCACGGAGGACGGATGCCGGAAGAGCCAGAGCGCGAAGAACGCGAGCACGACGGGCAACGCGTAGGAGACGCGGCCGAAGAGCCCGCCGAAGGTGAAGTCGTTCAGGGCCGTGGCGACGCCGTTCCCGGGGAAGAACCAGACGACCACACCGCCGATGACCGCGAGCAGGAAGAGCAGGAATGGGAATCCGTCGCGCCGCTGGTCCTTCTCGAGCGTCTCGGGCCCAAGCGCCCGAGCGGTCTGGCCAGCGACGTTCGCGGCGGCCATCCAGGCGCGGGTCGCGATGCCCGGCTTCTCGGTCTCCGCCGGCGCCTTCGCGGCTGCCGCGCTCGCCCGCTTCTTGGGCGCGGGGGTTCGCTTGGTGTTGGACGGAGTTGTGGCCATGGTGCCCAAGGTACCTGCGGCCACCGACAGGATCGAGGATGACGCCCCGAGAGCCGCCGAGATCGGCGACTCTCGGGGCGTGAGGTCAGGCCTCGATGACCACCGGGATGATCATCGGGTGACGGCGGTGCTTCGTGTTGACCCAGCGGCCGATCGTGCGTCGCACGACCTGCGAGAGCTGGTAGGAGTTCGAGTTGCCCGCCTCGACGGCCTCCTTGAGCGCCTTCTGGATGCCCGGGATGATGTCGTCGAAGACAGCCTCATCCGGTGCGAACCCGCGTGCATGGATCTCCGGACCGACGAGGATGTTGCCGGTGGCCGCCTCGACGACGGTGAAGATGGAGATGAACCCCTCTTCAGCGAGGATGCGGCGGTCCTTGAGATCCGCGTCGGTGATCGTGCCGACCGTGGATCCGTCGACGTAGATGAAGCCGATGTCGAGCTGCGCGACCTGGCGTGCGACACCGTCCCGCATGTCGATGACGGCGCCGTTCTCGACGACGAGCACGTTCTCATCCGCGATGCCGGACTTCTTCGCGATCTCGGCGTTTGCGACGAGGTGTCGGATCTCGCCGTGCACGGGCAGGACCTGACGCGGCTGCAGGATGTTGTAGCAGTAGAGCAGCTCGCCTGCCGCGGCGTGACCGGACACGTGCACGTTCGCGTTCGCCTTGTGCACCACGTTCGCGCCGAGCTTGATGAGCGCGTTGATGACGCGGAACACCGAGTTCTCGTTGCCGGGGATGAGGCTCGAGGCGAGGATGACGGTGTCGTCCTCCCCCACCTCGATGGCGTGCGTCTTGGACGCGATGCGGCTGAGGACGGCCATGGGCTCGCCCTGCGACCCCGTCGACATGAAGACGATCTGGTCGTCGGGCAGCTTGAGCGCCTTCTTGTGGTCGATGAGCACGCCCTGCGGCACGTTGAGGTAGCCGAGCTCGGATGCGATGCCCATGTTGCGGACCATGGAGCGGCCCATGAGCGCGACGCGGCGACCGTTGGCCGCGGCGGCGTCGATGACCTGCTGCACGCGGTGGACGTGGCTCGAGAAGCTCGCGACGACGACCTTGCCCTTGGTCCGCGAGATGACGTCCTCGATGACCGGGCCGATGTTGCGCTCGGTCGGCGTGAAGCCCGGGACCTCGGCGTTGGTGGAGTCGGCCATGAAGAGGTCGATACCCTCCTCGCCGAGGCGAGCGAAGGCGCGAAGATCCGTGAGGCGACCGTCGAGCGGCAGCTGGTCCATCTTGAAGTCGCCCGTGTGGAGCACCGTGCCGGCGTCCGTCGTGATGTGCACGGCGAGCGCATCCGGGATGGAGTGGTTGACGGCCACGAACTCGAGCGTGAAAGGCCCCATCTCCTCGATCTGCCCTTCGGCGACCGTGAGCGTGTATGGCTTGATGCGGTGCTCCTTGAGCTTCGCCTCGACGAGGGCGAGCGTCAGCGTGGAGCCGATGAGCGGGATGTCCGGCTTGAGTCGGAGGATGTACGGCACCGCTCCGATGTGGTCCTCGTGGCCGTGGGTCAGCACGATGCCGACGACGTCGTCCAGTCGAGCGCGGATCGAGTCGAAGTCGGGCAGGATCAGGTCGACGCCTGGCTGGGTCTCTTCTGGGAAGAGCACGCCGCAGTCGACGATGAGGATCTTGCCGTCGATCTCGAACGTCGCCATGTTGCGGCCGACTTCGCCCAGACCGCCGAGCGGGATGATCCGCATCGAGCCTGGTGCGAGCTTGGGAAGGTGTTCGGTCTTTGTCATATGAGCCTTTGGGAAGTCAGCGTTGCCGCTGGTGAGGTGAGGGTCGAATCAGCGGGTTGTGCCTGGGATGCGCGGGAGCGCACCACCCGCGGCCGCGTTGCGGTCAGGCCGGAAGTTCGTGAAGCTCGCGCCTTCGACGTCGCGAACCAGGTCCAGCTCGTCCTCGATGAGGGCGGCTTCCCACTCCTCCGGGCCGACGAGCGGCAACCGGACGCGGGGGGACTGGATGCGGCCGAGGCCGTGCAGGATGTACTTGGTCGCCACGGTGCCCGGAACGTGGGTCATGGTGGCCCGCACGAGCGGCTCGAGGCGCTGGTGCGCATCTGTCGCCGTGCGGAGGTCGCCCGCGTTGACGGCGTCGACCATCATGCGGTAGGGCTGCGACGCGATGTTCGCGGTCACGCCGATGAGGCCCGTCGCGCCGATCGAGAGCAGCGGGAGCGTGTTGGCGTCGTCTCCCGAGAAGTAGAGCAGCTCGGTCTGGTTGAGAACGCGGGACACCTGCGCGAGGTCGCCCTTCGCGTCCTTGACCGCGATGATGTTCGGGTGCTTGGCGAGGCGCAGGATCGTCTCGTAGGTGATCGGGATGCCCGTGCGGCCCGGGATGTCATAGAGGATGAGCGGCAGGTCGGTCGCGTCCGCGATCATGCGGAAGTGCGTGAGCACGCCAGCCTGCGTCGGCTTGTTGTAGTACGGGGTGACGGCCATGACGCCGTCGGCGCCGGCATCCGCTGACTGCTTCGCGAGCTGGATGGCGTGCGCCGTCTCGTTCGACGGTCCACCTGTGATGATCTTCGCGCGCCCGGCCGAGACCTCTTTGCCCACGACGACGAGCTTGAGCTTCTCGGCGTCGGTGAGCGTCGACGTCTCACCGGTCGTGCCGGTGACGACGATGCCGTCAGCGCCGGCCGAGATGACGTCGTCGATGTGCTTCTCGACGCCCGCCCAATCGACTTCGCCGTCGTGCGTCATCGGAGTCACGAGTGCAACGAGCACCTGGCCGAAAGGGTTGTCCTGTTCCATCACGTCTCTCAGGCTACTTCCACTAGGTAAAGACTGGGTCTTGTTGTCGAGCTTGCTATTTCTTCTTCTCCACGTCGCCGCTGAGCGCCGCGATGAAGGCTTCCTGCGGCACTTCCACGCGTCCGACCATCTTCATGCGCTTCTTGCCGGCCTTCTGCTTCTCCAGCAGCTTGCGCTTGCGGGAGATATCGCCGCCGTAGCACTTCGCGAGCACGTCCTTGCGGATGGCGCGGATCGTCTCGCGGGCGATGATGCGGGCGCCGATGGCGGCCTGGATGGGCACCTCGAACTGCTGGCGCGGGATGAGCTTCCGGAGGCGCTCGGTCATCAGCAGCCCGTAGGCGTAGGCCTTGTCCTTGTGGATGACGGCGCTGAACGCGTCGACGCGCTCGCCCTGCAGCAGGATGTCGACCTTCACGAGGTCGGCGACCTGGTCTCCCATGGGCTCGTAGTCGAGGGACGCGTACCCCTGCGTCCGGCTCTTCAGCTGGTCGAAGAAATCGAACACGATCTCGCCGAGCGGCATCGAGTAGCGCAGCTCGACGCGCTCCTCGCTCAGGTAGTCCATGCTGATGAGCGCTCCGCGCTTGCCTTCGCACAGCTCCATGATCTTGCCGACGTAGTCCTTCGGGGCGAGGATCGCGGCGCGCATCATCGGCTCGCGAACCTCGAGGATCTTGCCCTCGGGGTACTCGCTGGGGTTCGTGACGGTGTGGAGCTGCTTGTCCTCCGTCTTGACCTCGTAGACGACCGATGGCGCGGTCGTGATGAGGTCGAGATCGAACTCGCGCATGAGGCGCTCGGTGACGATCTCCAGGTGGAGCAGGCCGAGGAAGCCGACGCGGAACCCGAAGCCGAGCGCCACCGACGTCTCGGGCTCGTAGTTGAGCGCAGCATCCGAGAGCTTGAGCTTGTCCAGCGCCTCGCGGAGCTCGGGGTAGTCGCCAGCATCGATCGGGTACAGGCCGGAGAAGACCATGGGCTTCGGCTCCGTGTAGCCCGGGAGCGGGTCGTCGGATGGACGCGTGCTGCCCGTCACGGTGTCGCCCACCTTCGAGAGACGCACGTCCTTCACGCCCGTGATGAGGTAGCCGACCTCACCGACGCCGAGCCCCTTGGCCACGGTGGGCTCCGGCGACGAGACGCCGATCTCGAGCATCTCGTGCGTGGAACCGGTCGACATCATCTTGATCTTGTCGCGAGCCTTGAGCTCGCCGTCGACGACGCGGACATACGTGACAACGCCGCGGTAGGCGTCGTAGACCGAGTCGAAGATCATCGCGCGAGCGGGGGCATCCGCAACACCGACCGGTGCCGGGATGCGCTCGACGACACGGTCGAGCAGCTCCCCGACCCCCATGCCGGTCTTGCCGCTCACACGCAGCACGTCGTCGGGGTCGCCGCCGATGAGGTTCGCGATCTCCGCCGCGAAGCGATCGGGGTCGGCGGCAGGCAGGTCGATCTTGTTCAGGACCGGGATGATCTCGAGGTCGTTCTCCATCGCCAGGTACAGGTTCGCGAGCGTCTGGGCCTCGATGCCCTGCGCCGCATCCACCAGCAGGATGGCTCCCTCGCACGCCGCGAGCGAGCGAGAGACCTCGTAGGAGAAGTCGACGTGGCCGGGCGTGTCGATCATGTTGAGCGCGAACGTGTCACCCTCGACGGCCCACGGCATGCGGACCGCCTGGCTCTTGATCGTGATGCCACGCTCCCGCTCGATGTCCATCCGGTCGAGGTACTGTGCACGCATGGCGCGGTCGTCGACAGAGCCCGTGAGCTGCAGCATCCTGTCGGCCAGGGTGGACTTGCCGTGGTCGATGTGAGCGATGATGCAGAAATTGCGGATCCGGGCGGGGTCGGTCTGAGCCGGCTCGAGCGGAGTGGAGGCGCGTGGTGACATGGTGTCGCCTATTCTCCCATGAGCCGCGCACCCAGCGCTCATCGCCCGGCGCTTCAGCGCGCAACCAGCGTGCGCACCGCCAGAGAACGGCCCAGGAAGGCACCACCGCATGAGTCTCATCCGCCTCAACGACGTCGAGGTCGGCTTCGGCCCCTCCCCCGTGCTCAAGGAGATCTTCCTCACCCTCGACCGAGGGGATCGAGTCGGGCTCATCGGCCAGAACGGCTCAGGGAAGTCGACGCTGCTGAAGCTCATCCTCGAGCAGGTCTCCCCCGACACGGGCACCGTCTCGATCGATGACGGCGTGCGCATCGGCTACTTCTCGCAGTTCTCCGAGCTGGACGGCTCGTCGACGATCCTCGAGACGCTGGAGACCCTGTTCTCGCATGTCCACGACATGGAGGCGGAGCTCGCCGAGATCGATGCCGCCATCGCCGCCGAGCCAGCCGCCGACACGCTCGACCGGCTCATCCTGCGCCAATCCGAGCTCTTCGAGGAGATGGACCGCGCGGACGGCTGGGACTACAAGCGCCACATCGACACCGCCCTCACGAAGCTCGGCTTCAACGAGGCCCACCGCACGAGCCCCATCGAGAAGCTCTCCGGCGGCTGGCGCAACCGCGCGGCGCTTGCCAAGCTCCTGCTCGAACAGCCCGACGTGCTGCTCCTCGACGAGCCCACCAACTTCCTCGACGTCGCCGGCGTCGAGTGGCTCGAGACCTGGTTCCGCTCGTTCCGCGGCGCCGCGATCATCGTGTCGCACGACCGCACGTTCCTGGATGCGGTGGTCACGCGCATCCTCGAGGTCGAGAACCTGCACCTGCACGAGTACCCGGGCGACTTCGGCGAGTACGTGATCCAGAAGCAGTTCCGGCTCAAGACCCTGCAGGCGCAGTTCGTCCACGAGGCCGAGCTGCTCGCCTTCGAGGCGGAGGGCATCTCCGATCGCCGCGAGGCGGCGAAGGCCGGCGGCAAGGGGCTCGGGAAGCGCCTCTCGAGCATCAAGAAGAAGCGAGCACCCCGGCCCGTCGACGAGATCGTGACCGAGATCTACGGCTCCCTGCACGTCAAGGACGTGCTCGCCCGCGTCTCGGGCCTCGGCAAGAGCTACGGCGACCGGACCCTGTTCGACGACGTGACCTTCGAGGTGCACCGCGGCGACCGCATCGCCGTCATCGGACCCAACGGCAGCGGCAAGTCGACGCTCCTGCGCGTCCTCACGGGCGAGGAGTCCGGCGACGTCGGCCGGGTCGACTGGCCGAACGGCGTGAAGGTCGTCTCGTACAACCAGGTGCTCGCCGAGCTCGACGAGTCCGACACCGTGTCGCACTCGGTGAACGCAATGCCGGACAGCATCGCGCTGCGTGCGACGAAGAAGTCCGTCGCCCGATTCCTCAGCATGTTCCGCTTCAGCGAGGCCGAGCTGAAGTCCCGCATCGGCACCCTCTCGGGTGGACAGCGGGCGCGAGTCGCGATGGCGCAGTGCCTGCTGTCGGGCGCATCCGTGCTGGTGCTCGACGAGCCGACGAACCACCTCGACCTGCCGAGCACGCAGGTCATGGAGCGCGCGCTCGTGCACTTCCCCGGCGCCGTCATCGTCGTCAGCCACGATCGTTTCTTCATCGACAAGGTCGCCACTGGGACCGTCGTGTTCGGCACGAAAACGGACGCTCCGGCCGAGCTCGAGATCACCATCGCCGATTCAGGTACCGACGTCGCCTGAAGCCTGGTAGAGTTTCTGTTTGGCTTACGCGTCGCCCACTCGGCGCGGATTGGCGGCACGGCCCTCTTCCGTGCGGCACCGTTCCAGTACACCTTCCTGTAAGAAAGAAGCAACGTGGCAAATATCAAGTCGCAGATCAAGCGCATCGGCACCAACCGCAAGGCGACCGAGCGCAACCGCGCCTACAAGAGCGAACTCCGCACGGCTATCCGTCGCGTTCGCTCGGCTGTCTCCGAGGGCAACAAGGAGCAGGCTGAGCTCGCGCTCACCTTCGCTGCCAAGAAGCTCGACAAGGCCGTCTCCAAGGGCGTCATCCACAAGAACCAGGCAGCGAACCGCAAGTCGGCCATCGCCAAGACGGTCGCAGCGCTCTAAGCCTCCTGTCATGCCGACATCGACCCCCGCATCCTCTTCCGAGGTGCGGGGGTCGATTCGTCGTATCGCGCTGCTCCAGAGCATCAACCTCGGCCAGCATCGAAAGCTGCCGATGGCCGAGCTCAAGCAAGCCCTCGAGGCCGCCGGGCAAACCAACCTGGCGACGGTCCTGCAGACAGGCAACGTGCTGCTCGACGCTCCGGCAGCGGTCACGAACGCCGAGCTCGAGACGCGGCTCCGCACCGAGATCGCGGCCGCCTTCGACCTCGACGTGCCAACGCTCGTCCGCGACGCCGACGAGTGGCGGGCGGTCGTCGAACACGATCCGTTCCGCCAGTTCGATCCCCACCCGAGCCGCTTCGTCGTCGTGTTCTGCGCTGAGCCGCCGCTGGAACGTGTCGAGGCGCTGCTCGACGGCGTCGACCTCAAGGATGATCGGTGGGTCGCGCGCGGACGCGAGCTGTACGTGTCCTGTCCGAACGGGCAGATCGAGAGCCCGGTGCTGCAGCGCCTCGGCCGCCCGAAGAGCTCGGACACGTCGAGCGGGCCGGCCACGGTGCGCACCTGGGGCACGGTGCTGCGGGTCGCGGCCAAGCTCTAGAGTCAGCGCATGTGAGGCCCGCTTCCCAGCGACGGTCCGACCCCGTGTGACCAACTTGCGTGATCAGACGGTCTTCAGGTGACGCTGCTCGCAGACGGGCGCCGATCCATCACGGAAGTTGGCCAGGGTGCGCGGCGGCTTTCAGACGTCGCGGAGTGCGATGCAGCGCAGCATCCGCTCGACGGCGAACTGCGGGTCTCTCCCCGCCCCCTTGACGGCGTGGTCGGTCTCGGCAACCAGCGTGATGGCTCGGCCGAGGGATGCGTCGTCCCAGTCGCGAAGCTCGCGGCGGGCCTGGCCGACCTGCCAGGGCGACGCGCCTGCGCGGCTGGCGATCTGCGCGTCCGAGCCACTGAGTCCCTGCACCTTCGCCATGATGCGCAGCTTCGAGGCGACGGCCGAGACGATCGGCACCGGGTGCAGGCCCGTCGAGAAGCCATGGCGCACCAACGCCAGTGCGTCGCGGACCCGCCCAGCAAGTGCGGCGTCCGCGATCTTGAATCCGGTCGTCTCGACGCGGCCGCCGAAGTACTTGTCGACGTGCTCGTCGGTGATGGTGTCACTCGTGACGGTCAGCAGCTGGCGGGCAGCTCCGATGAGCTCAGCGAGGTCGGTGTTGAATGCGGCGACAAGCAGCGAGGCCGCCTGCGGCTCGATGCGTCGGCCCGCGTTGCGCACCTCGGCGACGACGACGTCGACGAGCTCGCTCGGCTTGGGCTTCTGGCAGTCGATCTCGACGGCGACATCCTTCGCGCCCCGCACGGCATCCAGGAGTTTCTTCCCACGCACTCCCCCGCCGTGCCGGAGCACGAGCGTCGCGCCTTCGACGGGCATCTTCGTGTAGGCGACCACGTCGGCGATGAGGGCGTCGGTGCACTGCTGCACGCCTCGGATGATGACCAGGCGCGGTTCGAAGAAGAGCGATGGGCTGACGAGGGTCGTGAGGTGCCCGCCCGCGTAGCCTGAGGCTTCGATCTCCGTGATCTCGAGGTCGGGTGACTCTGCCCGGAGCACGTCGCGGAGCCGTGTGATCGCGGTCTCGGCGAAGTAGTCCTCTGGGCCGCTCACGAGCACGATGCCAGCAGGCCGCACCTCCCGGTGGGTGAGGACGGGGATCGCCCTCTTGGGGGTGCTCGCCCGCTTCGCCTGTGCCATAGCTCAATGGTAACGACGCGCGGTCGCCCTGTTGTCGCAGTCACGAGCCGAAGTCCAGGCAAATGGCCCCTCAGGCAGAATCATCAGTCGAGCTTTGACCAGCGGATTTTTGTCCGCCGTCCAGCGAACATGGCTTCCGTGCAGCCTCTGCAGACAACAGGCAACGAAACGAAACCGTCAAGAGAACCCAAGCCTGCTAGCCGCACGCCGTGCTGCCCGAAAGATCCTCGACGACCATCTCTGGCCTGGGCTGGTCCCCCAGAATGTAGCTCGTCCAATTGGAGCTCGGGACTCCAAAACATGTGGAGAGCAAGATGCCCACAACTTGTCTGTCGATGAGGTCAAGCAGGTCGAACGCGCGCAGGTTCTCATCGCCGTCGGACACCGACAAGTACATGGGCAACTTGTCAATGACGAGAGACCGGAGAGGGAGCTCGGACCTAAACCGCCAGAGAAGAGCGCCGTCACGAACTGGTTCCTGCCGCCAAAGCTCCTCGCTCGCGATGCCAGCCATCGAGAACGAGTCACTGTTTTCGAATGACTCGACTCTCAAGGCGAAGGTGGATCGAGATGCCATCTCGATCATCATTGCGAGAGAGGCGCGATGCTTGTCCGTGAGATCCAGACGGTGCAGCACCACTCCGGCCGCGAGATCAGGCTCGCCGTAGCGGAAGGGCTGATTGATTTCAAGGCGATCACGAACGAAGCTCGGCATGCTAGACAAGGTTGACTTCACCATGGCTGCCCAGTGCGCTTGCGTTCGCGCAAGCGGGAAGTACAACCGATGCTCAAGTTCGTCGGCCAGCGTGGCGCCTTCCAAGTGAGCCATTTCCCAGGCGAAAGCATCCAAGCTCGCACGGTAATTGTGGATCGCATCGCCGAAGAGCAACGACCAACGAATCGAGTCCGGCTCGTGCCTCAGACGCGCCCGGACGCTGAAGATTCTCTGTGTCGGGTCCGACTCGGAAACCGACTCTCGGCCCAGAGAAGCACGGTAGGAGTTGTACTCGTCACGCAACTGGCAGACGAGTTCGTACGCGCGAGCCGCCTTGTGGAACGGCCACGCGGAGAAGTCCTTACCCGGGTAAATAGACCGTTGGGAGGTTACGTTCACAGTCGAGACTCCGAGACTGTGCGACTGTGCGAGCTACCCCGCTTCGCTAGGGCCATTACGAATCTCACGAGCACGATGCCAGCAGGCCGCACCTCCCGGTGGGTGAGGACGGGGATCGCCCTCTTGGGGGTGCTCGCCCGCTTCGCCTGTGCCATAGCTCAATGGTAACGACGCGCATCTGGCCGTGCGACCGAGACCCCGATCTGTCGAACCGCGCTAAGAGGATTCGACGCGTCGGTTGTGGGTGGCGAGGATCAGCGGATACGGCGCTACGGCCACGACCGCCGCGATCACCAGCAGGAGCAGGTCGACGCGAGGGTCCCATCCCAGTTGAGCGATGCCGGCGCACGCCACCCCGAAACCTCCGAACTGGAGCCACCAGTGCCCCTGCGGGAACGTGAGACCGGGCGCGGCCCCGACGGGCCCGAACTTCACCTTCCGGTTCCTGTTCGCGCGCGAGACCCGGGCGGCACTCCAGGCGAAGAGACCTGCAGCACCGGCGATGAGGAGCCAGCCCACGAGAACGACCATGCTTCGACGAGACCAGGTCAGCCTGACCGCGCCCTGAGTGCGCGCGGCGGCGCGGGTCGCCCGCGGGCTCGCGGGGCCGTGGCGACTCCCGCGACCGCGGGAGGGTCCGAACCTCCGTGACCTCCCTCGCCGATGACGATGGTGCCGAGCTCGTCGGTACGGAGAGGTCGCGTGCCTGCCGCGGTGAGCATCCCGAGCGCCGCGTCCGTCGGGTGGCCGTAGCCATTGTCTGCTCCCACCGAGACGAGTCCGATGGACGAGGAGAGCTCTTCGTAGAGCTGCGCGCTCTGGTCGCGCGAGCCGTGGTGCGCCATCTTGACGATGTCGGCTCGCGGGCGCGGGTGCTCGCGCAGCAGGCCGCGCTGAGCCTCCTCTCCCAGGTCTGCGAGCGCGGCGAGCGACAGGCAGACCGTCACGCAGGACGTCGTCGGTTCGAGCAGCGTCACGAGACTCCCATCGTTGCCACCGACGCTCGCCGGCTCCCCGCCGCTCCCGCGCTTGGGCCACAGGACGCTCCACGCGAGGTCGCCGAGCGTCCAGGAGTCGCCACTCGCGGCGTAGTGCACCTGGGCTCCGGCCACGCGCAGCTCATCGACGAGCGGCTCCGCTCGCGCCTCGGCAGTATCGGGGACGACAAGCGACCCGAGGCCGATGCCGGATTCGAGCAACGCGGTCGCCGCTCCAGTGTGGTCCAGATCGAAGTGCGTGAGCACGAGCAGACGCAGCTCATCGACGCCGAGCGCCCTCAGGCAGGCCAGAAGCGCGTCAGGCTCCGCGCCGGTGTCGATGAGCGCCGAGCCGCTCCAGGTGGTGACGAGCAGCGCATCCCCCTGTCCGATGTCGCACGCCGCATAGCGCCAAGCACTGGGGATGCTTCTGCTGAGGTGCACCGCCTGCCCGATGACCGTGCCGACATAGGCGACCAGGGCCACGCAGAGCAGGAGCGCCAGCCACGCTCTCCAGCGGTGGAGCAGGACGATGAGCGCGACGACGACGGCGAGACAGAGCAGTGCACCCAGGAGTCCGCCAGGCCACGGCAGCAGCGCCCCGGGCCAGCCACTGACCGCCATCGCCACGAGTCCGATCCACTGCGCGGGCAGCCAAGCGACCCACAGAAGCGCCTGACCGAGCCAGGGAGCGGCCCACAGGAGCAGGCAGCCGACGAGCCCGACGAGCGTCGCCACGGGCGCTGCGGGGGCGGCCAGCACGTTCGCGAGAATGCCGTAGAGCGGCAGTTCCGGGGACAGGAGCAGCAGCACCGGCTGGCACGCGAGCTGCGCGGAGGCCGGCACGGCGAGCATGAGCGCGATGGACCGCGGCATGATAAGTGCGAGGCGGTCGCCGATCGGGTTCGCGAGCGTCAGCAGCCCGACCGTCGCGAGCACCGAGAGCGCGAAGCCGTAGTCGCGGCTGCGCCAGGGGTCGGCGACGAGCACGACCACCGTGGCGAGGGCAACGAGCGCAAGACCTGTCGACCGACGCGGAGTGGCTTCGAGCACCAGGACGACCATGGCCATGATGCTCGCCCGGATGACGCTGCCCTCCGGGGTGACGAGCGCCACGAACACGGCGAGAACCGCGGCCGCAAGCGCGAGGCGCACTCCTCGCCGCAGCCCACAGAGGCGAGCAAGGACCAGGGCCGCGGCGACCACGACCGCGCAGTTCGCCCCTGAGACGGCAGTGAGGTGCGTGAGGGCGGCCGTCTTCATCTGCTCGTCCAACTCGGCCCCGACGAGGCGCGTGTCGCCGACGGACAGACCCGGGAGCAACTGCGCGCCGAGACCGGGGAGGGCGCGCGCCGCGTCGACGAACCGATCCCGTGCGCCTGCGGTGACCTCGAGCAGCCCGCCTGGCGTGGCGACGACCTGTGCAGGAGCATCGAGGAAGACCAGAGCGGCGACGCTATCGCCCGCGTCCGCGGCGCCGAGGACCCCCTCGAGTTCGACCCGTGAGCCGATAGCTGGGGGCCGCTCCCCCTCAGACGTCGGCACGCTCAGCTGCCCGAACGCGAACAGCGAGGCGCCGCCGCCTCCGCTTCTCCCATCGACCTCGAACGAATCGAGGCGCACCTCGAAATGTGTCGGCTCCTGCAGCTGCGCACCGGACCAGCGCCCACCGTCGTCGCCGGGAACCGCGACGGCGTCTTCCCCCACCAGGGTCGTGAGCGTGCCTGTCGCCTGCACGCGAAGCCCGTCGACGGCGCCCGCACGGAGCACCTCGGGAGACCTCACGGGATACTGAGCGCCGGCGCTCACCGCGAGCAGCGCCATGACGGCCGCGACGACTGCGAACGTCGCGAGCACGGGCCGCAGACGCGCCGCCGCCAGGAGCACGATCGCGAGCAGTGCCAGACCGATGCCGCAGGACCAGGTGAGGTCGGGATGCGCGACGCAGATCCACGCCACCACCCAGGCACCGGCCGCCGCCGGAACGAGACGCGCGTCTCGACCATCGAGGCGCTCGGTCAGCGCTCTCACATTCACCATCTGAACGGCACGACCTTCGCGAGTGGTCACACGGTCACCAGGTCGACGAGCCCCTCGTAGGTGGCGTCCCCGATGCCGGCGACCTCCTTCAGCTCCTCCACAGCACCGAATCCGCCGTTCTGCTCGCGGTGGTCGATGATGCGCGATGACATTGCTGGTCCGATCCTCGGCAGCTCTTCGAGCTCAGCCGCAGACGCCGTGTTGAGGTTCACGAGGCCACCGCCGGCAGCACCCCCGGCACCGGCTGGCCCCGCTCCCCCTGCGACAGGCTCGGACGCGGCCTCGCCGATCCGCGGAACCCGCAGCTGCTCGCCGTCGACGAGCGTTCGGGCCATGTTGAGGAGCGACGGGTCGGCGTCGCCGGCAAGACCGCCCGCCGCGGCGATCGCGTCGACCACCCTGGCCGTCAACGGCACCTCGTAGACTCCGGGACTCGTGACGGCCCCGACGACGTGGACCAACAGCGTCGTCGACCCTTCGGAGCTCGGCTCCCCGGCAGGCGGTTCCGTTGCACTCAGCTGGAGGCTCTCGGTCGGCGACACCTCGCCGAGGGCACCGAGACTCGGCGTGGGACGCAGGGCCGCGAGCGTGATCGCCCCAGCGAGCACGACCAGGACCAGGACAATGGCAGCACCGACCCCAATTCGCAGACGCGGTCGGGGCGGACGCTCGAAGAGGTCAGCCAGCTCGGATTCGGACACCCCAGAACGCTACGATCGCGTGCCTATCCGCTCAGCGTCGACCTCGAGAGCTGTGGAGAACCAGCCACGAACAAGGCAGGTGTCTGCACAGTCGCTCGGCATCAGCCGTTCCCGCGCGACTCTTGGGATGGCTTCCTCGCTTCGAGATGGCAAGCACTCCATCCCGAAGCGCAAAACCCATCCCGAACCTGAACGGGGTGAGGTCAGGTGGATCGAGGACAGAACGAGGGCGAAACGGGACCGAGGGCGGAGCGGACAGCAGGGGCGTTCAGAGCCGAAAGCAGACGGCAGACAGACGCGAGCAGCCACAGACGCGAACGAACGCGAACGCGAACGCGAGCAGACACGCAGACGCGGACAGACGCAGACGCGCCCCGCTCTCTCGAGCGGGGCGCGTCTGCGTGGCGGGGCTGCTAGCCCTTGACCGCGATGTTCACGAGCTTCGGAGCCCGCACGATGATCTTGACGATCTCGCGGCCGTCGATGGCGGCCTGCACCTTCGGCGACGAGATCGCGAGCTGCTCGAGCGACGCCTCGTCGATCGTCGGGGGCACATCGAGGCGGTGCCGCACCTTGCCGTTGATCTGGACGACCGCCGTCACCTGGTCCTGCGTGAGCAGCGAGCGAGCCGCGGTCGGCCACTTGACGTGCGAGATGCTGCCCTCGTGGCCGAGTCGCTCCCACATGTCCTCGGCCGCGTGCGGCGCGTACATGTCGAGCACAACCGCGATGGCCTCGGCGGCCTCGCGCACGGCGGGGTCAGCCGGGCCAGCACCCGAGTCGATGGCCTTGCGCGTCGCGTTCGTGAGCTCCATGAGGCGCGCGATCACGACGTTGAACTTGAAGCCGGAAGCCAGCTGCGGGATGTCGGCGAGGAAGCGGTGCGTCTCGCGGCGCAGACCGCGGTCACCCTCGCCGAAATCGACGCCGACGGGGCTCGTGACCTCGCCGGAGATGCGCCAGGCGCGCGCCAGGAACTTGCCGGAGCCTGCGACAGAGACATCCGCCCAGTCGACGTCGTCCTCCGGCGGGCTGGCGAAGAGCATCGTCAGGCGCACGGCGTCGACACCGTACTGGTCGAGCTCGGCCGAGAGGCTCACGACGTTGCCCTTGGACTTCGACATCTTCTTGCCGTCCATGACGACCATGCCCTGGTTGAGCAGTGCAGAGAAGGGCTCCGTGAAGTCGACGTGTCCGAGGTCGTAGAGCACCTTCGTGATGAAACGCGCGTAGAGGAGGTGCAGGATGGCGTGCTCGACGCCGCCCACGTACTGGTCGACGGGCGCCCAGCTCGCGGCGGTCTTCTCGTCGAACGCGGCAAGCTCGTTGTTCGGCGAGAGGAAGCGGAGGAAGTACCAGGAGCTGTCGACGAACGTGTCCATCGTGTCGGTGTCGCGCAGCATCGGCTCGCCCGTCTCCGGGTCGACCGTGTTCACCCAGTCGGTCGCGCCGCCGAGGGGCGAAGCTCCCTTCGGGCGCAGGTCGAGCCCTTCGGCCTCGGGGAGGCGCACGGGGAGCTGGTCCAGCGGCACTGGAACCTCCTTGCCGTCCTCGCCGTGGAGGATCGGGATGGGCGTTCCCCAGTAGCGCTGGCGGGAGATGAGCCAGTCGCGCAGGCGGTAGTTCTTCGCGGCGCGGCCTGTGCCGCGCTCGTCGAGGAGCTCGATGGCCGCCTGGATGCCCGAGCGCTTCGAGAGCCCGTCCAGCGGTCCCGAGTTGGTGAGGCGTCCGTCGCCGGACAGCGCCTCCCCGGTCTTGGCGGGGTGGAGGTCTTCGAACTCCGGCATCGACCCGTCTTCGGGAATGATCGGGATGACCCCCGTGACGGCCTGCGTGACGTCGACGACCACCTTCACGGGCAGGTCGAACGCGCGTGCGAAGTCGAGGTCGCGCTGGTCGTGCGCGGGCACCGCCATGATCGCGCCTGTGCCATAGTCGGCGAGCACATAGTCGGCGGCCCAGATGGGCAGGCGCTCGCCGCTCAGCGGGTTGATGGCGAAGCGACCCAGGTCGACGCCGGTCTTGGGGCGGTCGCTCGACTGGCGGTCGATGGAGTCGAGCGCGCGGGTGTCGGCGAGGTACTTCGCGAAGCGCTCGCGAACCTCGTCGCTTGCGCCTTCGGCGAGCTCGGAGGCGAGGTCGTAGTCGGGGGCGACGACCATGAACGTCGCGCCGTAGAGCGTGTCTGGGCGCGTCGTGAAGACCGTGACGGGCTCATCCCGCCCCTCGACGACGAAGTCGACGTCGGCGCCGAGCGAGCGCCCGATCCAGTTGCGCTGCATCGTGATGACCTTCTGCGGCCAGTGCCCCTCGAGCTGGTTGAGGTCGTCGATGAGCCGGTCTGCGTAGTCGGTGATCTTGAAATACCACTGGTTGAGCTTCTTCTTCACGACGATCGCGTCGCAGCGCTCGCAGTGCCCGTCGACGACCTGCTCGTTGGCGAGCACCGTCTGGTCGTTGGGGCACCAGTTCACGTCGGAGTACTTGCGGTAGGCCAGACCTCGCTCGTACATCTGCAGGAACAGCCACTGGTTCCAGCGGTAGTACTCGGGGTCGGAGGTATGGATGACGCGGTCCCAGTCGAAGGACGCGGCGTAGCGCTTCATCGACGCGCGCTGCTGTGCGATGTTCTCGTACGTCCAGTCCTTGGGGTCGCCACCGTTCTTGATGGCGGCGTTCTCGGCCGGCAGCCCGAAGGAGTCCCAGCCGATGGGGTGCAGGACGTTGAAGCCCTGGTGGCGCCAGTAGCGAGCGACCGCGTCGCCGAGTGCGTACTGCTCGGCGTGCCCCATGTGCAGGTCGCCCGACGGGTACGGGAACATGTCGAGGACGTACTTGCGCGGGCGATCGTCGCCCTGGAGGTTCGTCGCGAAGGGCTGCAGCTTGTCCCACTCAGCCGACCACTTCGCTTCGAGAGCCTTGAAGTCGTATTCCTGGGGCTCAGCGCCTGTCGCTTCGGTCACAGATTTCTTCTTTCGCGTTGCCGGTTGCTGCACGGAGGGTGGTTCTCGTCGCGGTCGTCTGGCGTCGTCGCGAAGCGCGGGGCTCCTTGCGTCGGACACCAACGACCAAGACTACTCGCCGTCGAGCCGAAGCGCGCGTGTGACGAGGGCGGGGTCGAGCGGGGTGTGCGAGATGATCACGACGCAGCGCTGGTCACCGGATGCGGCGAGCAACTCGGCGACGAGCCTGTCGGCGAGACCCGGGTCGACGTTGGCCGTCGGCTCGTCGAGGATGAGCACCGGGAAGTCGGCCAGGAGGCCGCGCGCGAGCGCGATGCGCTGCGCCTGGCCGCCGGAGACGAGCGCGCCGTGCTCGCCGACGCGCGCCTCCAGCCCACCGCGCTCGTCGAGCCATTTGCCGAGGCCGACTCGCTCGAGGACGGCGCTGAGCTCCTCGTCGTCGGCCTCCGGCTTGGCGAAGAGCAGGTTCTGCCTGATGCTCTCGTCGAAGATGTGGGGCCGCTGCTCGATGAGGCCGACGACGGACCGCACCTGCGCGGGCGTGTACGCCCTCGCCTCCACGCCGTTGACGCGGTACGAGCCTTCGTAGTCGAGGAACCGCACGAGCACGTTGGCGAGCGTCGTCTTTCCTGCACCGGATTCGCCTTCGACCAGCAGCCGATCGCCGGGAGCCAGCTCGAGCGAGACGGAGCTGATCGCGGGCTTGGGCGCACCTGGCCACGCTGCCGAGACGTTCTCGAGGCTCAGCGTCACCGGCAGGCTCGGGGCGGCGCGAGGGGCAGGCAGCGGCTGAGCATCCGGGAGCTCCCTCGGCGCCGATGCCGGTGCCACATCGGCGACTCTGGCGGCGCTGGCCCTGACCTGGCGCCAGGCGGCGACCGCCTGCGGCACCTGCGCGAAGATCTCGAAAAGGGCCATCGGCACAAGCGCGATGAGGGTGAGCATCGGCGCGAGCAGCGTGCCGTCGACGGTGGGGTTGATGCCGACGGCAAGCGCGCCCGCCGTCGCGAGGCCGGAGAAGAGCATGACGAGTCCGGCGACGGCACCGCTGCCCCGAGCTCGGGAGACGAGCGCGTCGCGGAGTCTCGCATCCGCGGCCTCCACCTCGGCGAGCTTCGCGTCGAGCGCCCCGTAGGCCTCGAGCGTCTCGAAGTTGGAGACGGTCTCGTAGATGCGGTCATTGAGGGCTGCGCGGAGCGGAGCGGCCTCGCGGTCGGCGCGCCCCGAGATCGCGAGGTTGGTGGTGGTCGCGACGATCCCCGCGAGCACGAGGCAGAGAGCGAGCACGAGTGCGGCCGGGGCGCTCACGAGCCAGATGCCGATGACGGCGAGCGTCGATGTGAGGCCGGCGATGATGAGCGGCTGCACGACGCGCAGGGGCAGGAACTGCAGCTCGTCGACGTCGCTCACGAGTCGTGTGAGCAGGTCTCCCCGACGATGCGTGGCGAGGCCAGCGGGAGCCAGCGGGATGAGACGTTCGAGCACGCCGACGCGCAGCTCGGCGAGCTGCCGGAAAGAGGCGTCATGGCCGAGCAGCCGCTCGACGTAGCGGAACGCCGCTCGCCCGATGGCGAAGGCGCGCACGCCGACGATCGCGATGCCCAGGAGCAGGATGTGGATGATCTCCGACGCCCGGGTCAGCAGATAGGCGCTCGTGGCGAGGAGCGCCACAGCGCAGATCGCGCTGAGCAGGCCGATGGCGATCGAGGGCCACAGACGCCGAGCGGAGGGCATCGCAAGACGGAGGATCCGCCGCTCGTCGTCGGAGACGCGCTGCTGGTTCCCGGTCATGCGTTCGCCACCGTCTCGAGTCGTTCGATGGTGTGCACCGAGTCGGCGGATGCGACGAGCGCGCGCCGGTGGCTGACGACGAGCACGGCCCGCCCTTCCTCTGCCAGGCTCCGGAAAGCGGCAGCGATGCGCTGTTCCGTGTCGGCGTCGAGCGCCGAGCTCGGCTCGTCGAAGAGCACGACGGGGCAGTCGAGTCGGCGGGCGCGCAGGAGCGTCCGCGCGAGCGCGACGCGCTGGGACTGCCCACCGGACAGACCCGCACCCGCGACCCCGAGCATCCGTTCGCCCTCGAGGAACTCGAGGCCGGCATCGGCGAGGGCCGCACGGACCTCGTCTGGTCCTGCTTCCGGCTGGCCGAGTGCCACGTTCTCGGCGACGGTCCCCTCGATCAGCGAGGCCGATTGGCCCATCCAGGCGATCGCGGCCCTGCGGCGATCGCCCGTGAGCTGCTCGCCGTCGATGGTCACGACGCCCGAGGCGCCCACGGTGCCGCGCGCGACGCCGAGCAGAGTCGACTTGCCGGCGCCCGAGGGGCCGACGATCGCCGTCACCTCGCCAGGAGGCACGACGAGGCTGTAGTCGCGGAGGACCGTGCGCCCCTCGTACCCGACGGTGACGCCGGTGAAGGCGAGGCCTCGGTGCTGGAGGCCTGCGCCGATCGGGCGGCCAGCTGCAGCAGCCGTTGCACGCGCATCGCTCGGCGCAGGCGCCCTCTCGGCTTCCTCGATGATGGAGAACACGTCGTCGGAGGCGGCGACGCCGTCCGCGGCCGCATGGAACTGGGCTCCCACCTGGCGCAGCGGCAGGTAGACCTCGGGAGCGAGCAGCAGCACGAAGAGCCCGACCTCGAGCGTCATATCTCGGTTGATGAGCTGGATGCCGATCGTGACGGCGATGAGGGCCACGGACAGGCTCGCCAGCAGCTCGAGCGCGAAACCGGACATGAAGGAGAGCCTGAGGACCTTCATGGTCGCGACCCGATAGCCGTCGGTGACCTCGCGGATGCGCGCCGGCTGGCGTTCCGCACGGCCGAAGATCTTGAGCGTCGACAGCCCTTCCACGACCTCCAGGAACCCGGTGGCGAGTGTCGACAGCGCAGTCCACTGCCGCTTCTGTACCTTCTCGGTCGCCCAGCCAATGAGGATCATGAAGACGGGGATGAGCGGCAGCGTGATGATGACCGTGATTGCGGATGGGAGGTCCCAGAGCGCCATCACGACGATCAGCACGGGAGCGGCGATCGCCGTCAGGATGAGCTGCGGGAGGTACTTGGCGAAGTACGTGTCGAGGGCGCCGAGGCCTGGGCCGGCAAGCGTCGTGAGCCGGGAGCTGGAGGTGCCCGTGAGCCAGGCCGGGCCGAGCTTCGCGATGGACGCGAGCAGCTTGGAGCGCAGCTCGCTCTTCACCTTCGCGGCCGCGCGTGCCGAGATGGCCTCCATCCCCCAGGTCGCCGCGCTCCTGACGGCGATCACGACGAGCAGGGCGCCGAACCACGGCAGCAGCTCCACGACACGCTCGCCCGCGATCGCGGACACGATGAGGTGTGTGACGAGCCAGGCGAAGCCGACGATAGATGCGGTCTGGACTGCGCCGAGCGCCGCGCCGAGCACGAAGAAGCTTCGTGCCGACGCGGCGTGGCTCAGGAGGCGGGGGTCGAGGGGTTTCACGGGTCAGGCGGCGACGACCGCTGGCTCCTCGTGCGCGTCTCCCGTGATCGTCTTCCTGCTGATGCGCTTGCGGAAGACCCAGAAGGTCCAGGCCTGGTAGCCGAGGACGAAGGGGACGATGATGAGCGCCGCCCAGCTCATGATGCCAAGCGTGTAGTCGCTGGAGGAGCCGTTCGTGATCGTCAGCGGGTTGGAGGGGTCGAGCGTGTTGGGCAGCAGGTTCGGGAAGAGCGAGGCGAAGAGCGTCAGCACCGCTGCGGCCACGGTCAGCGCGCCGAGTGCGAAGGCGATGCCGTCGCGACCCAGAAGCGTGCTGATGTAGGAGCCGACGAACGCGAGGACGGCGACGAACGCGAGCGCAAGACCTGCGACCGAGAAGTGCGCGACGACGGTCCAGCCGAGGAAGGCGATGGCGAGCACCGCGACGACGACGCCGACCTTCAGTGCGAGGGACCGTGCACGGTCGCGGATGTCACCTTCCGTCTTCCGAGTGATGAACACCAGCCCATGGTAGAAGAACAGCGTGAGCGTCGTGAGCCCGCCCAGCAGGGCGTACGGGTTCAGCAGGTCGAAGAACGAGCCGATGTAGTTGAAGTTCTCGTCGAGCGCGAGGCCCTGGGTGATGTTCGCGAACGCGACGCCCCAGAGGAGTGCCGGGACGGCCGATCCGACGAAGATCATCCAGTCGAACCATCTCGTCCACTCCACGCCCTTGCCCTGGTGGCGGTACTCGAACGAGACGCCACGCACGATGAGCGCGAGCAGGATGAGCAGCAGCGGCAGGTAGAAGCCGGAGAAGATCGTCGCGTACCACTCAGGGAAGGACGCGAAGAGCGCGGCTCCGGCCACGATGACCCAGGTCTCGTTGAGGTCCCAGATGGGGCCGATCGTGTTGATGAGCACTCGTCGGTCGGTGTCGTCCTTGCCGATGAACGGGAGGGCGATGCCGACGCCGAAGTCGAAGCCGTCGAGCACGAAGTAGCCGACGAAGAAGAAGGCGACGATCCAGAACCAGAGGACTTGCAGATCCATCAGTAGACGCTCGCTTTCACCTTGACGGCGGCAACGTCATCGACGGTGCCATCTTCGTTGGAATCGAAACTCGGCGGGTCTTCCTGGGCGGCCTTCAGCAGCAGCTTGACCTCGACGACGGCGAGGATCGCGTAGACGAGCGTGAAGGCGACGAGCGAGATGAGCACGCTGAGTCCGCTCACGTTGGGCGAGACGCCCGCCTCCGTCTTGAGGAGGCCGAAGACCAGCCACGGCTGGCGGCCCATCTCGGTGAAGATCCAGCCGACCGTGATGCCGAGCGTGGGGAACAGCACCGTGAGGATCGCGAGGTTCCACATCCACTTCTTCGGCGGGTTCTTGGCCTTCTTGCGCGTGACCCAGAGACCGGCGACGGCGACGGCGATGGAGGCCATGCCGAAGCCCATCATCCAGCGGAACGCCCAGTAGGTGACCCAGATGACCGGGGCGTAGTCGCCCGGGCCGTAGAGAGCCGTGTACTGGGCCTGCAGGTCGTTGATGCCCTCGACGGTGCCATCGAAGGTGTGCGTCGACAGGAAGGAGAGGAGGTAGGGGATGCGGATGGAGAACAGCTCGGACGATCCGTCAGGGGTTCCCCACGTGAAGATGGAGAAGGAGGCGTCAGCGCCGGTCGCGGTCGTGTACAGCGCCTCGGCCGCCGCCATCTTCATGGGCTGGGCCTCGACCATGGCGAGGCCGAGCTGGTCGCCACTGAGCATCGTGCCGACACCGCCGACGAGCATGAACCAGAGGCCGAACTTCAGCGCTGGCTGCATGACGTCGTGGTTCTGGTCGCGCTTCAGGTGCCAGGCGGCGGTCGCGATGATGATGGCCGCGCCCACCATGAGAGAGGCGAAGATCGTGTGCGGCAATGCCGCCATCGCGACTGGGTTGGTGAGCACCGCACCGAAGTCGACGAGCTCAGCTCGCCCGTTGGCCTCGTTCATCTCGTAGCCCACCGGGTTCTGCATGAACGCGTTGGCGGCGAGGATGAAGTAGGCGGAGGTCCACGTGCCGATCATCGTGAGCCAGATGGTCGCGAGATGCAGCTTCGGCGGCAGCTTGTCCCAGCCGAAGATCCACAGTCCGATGAACGTGGCCTCGAGGAAGAAGGCGACGAGCCCCTCGAACGCAAGTGGTGCACCGAAGACGTCGCCGACGAAGCGGGAGTAGTCGGACCAGTTCATGCCGAATTGGAACTCCTGCACGATGCCGGTCACGACGCCCATGGCGAAGTTGATGAGGAACATCTTGCCGAAGAGCTTCGTGAGGCGCAGGTAGGTGACCTTGCCCGTGCGGACCCAGGCCGTCTGCCAGATGGCGATGGCGAGGACCAGCCCGAGAGTGACGGGCACGAAGAGGAAGTGGTAGATGGTCGTGACACCGAACTGCCACCGCGCGAGTATGAGTGGATCCAGCAGGGCGTCCACAGTGCCTCCTGATGCGTCTGAGGTTGGGCATGATGCCCCGGGATCGCAGCGCGACTCCTGGCCCAATGCTACGCCGGTCCCACTACTACATCGTGTCGAATAGGACACCCTAAGTTGAGACGTTTTCGACCTCGGATCAGGTACTTCTACATATTGTAGTGGATGTAACGAAATGATAACGGAGGGGAATCTCCAGGGATGCCAAAGTTCGGGCCCTAGAGTCTGCGACATGGATGCGGGGAGCAGAGCATGAACGAGCTGATCGAGACCGCCCTCCAGTACATCGAGTCCGTGCCTCCGGTGTGGCGGATCGTGCTGGTCGGCGTCGCGATCCTGCTCGAGACGAGCGTGCTCATCGGCCTCATCGTGCCCGGCGAGACGGTCCTGCTCGCCCTGAGCACCGGCATCGACGCGCCGCTCCCCTGGGTCCTGACGATCGCGGCCTCCATCGTGGGCGCGCTGCTCGGCGAGTCCTTCGGGTTCTGGCTCGGTCGCACCTTCGGTCCGAGGATCCGCGCGTCACGCGTCGGCAGGTGGCTCGGAGACGAACGATGGCAGCGCGCGGAACTCCTCATCCAGCGCCGCGGCGGCCCCGCGGTCCTCATCTCCCGCTTCCTCCCCGTGCTCCACTCCCTCGTGCCGCTGACGGCAGGGATGGGCGGCATGCGCTACCGGCGCTTCCTCGCCTGGACCATCCCCGCCTGCATCATCTGGTCGACGGCCTACGTGAGCGCTGCAGCCGGAGCGTCCGCCAGCTTCCGCGAGCTCTCGTCGTCGCTGCACTGGGCTGGCTACCTCTTCGTCGGCGTCATCGTCGTGTTCCTCCTGATCATGTGGCTCGTCAAGCGCGCCGTCGGGAAGGTCATGAACCGCGATCTCGACGAAGCGAACGCGCAGGCTGCCGCTGCATCAGCCGCCCAGTCCACCTCCGACGCCCCGACGGGCCACGACGGCTCAGACGCCGAGACCGCGGGCGTGCGAGGATGAGCGGGTGACGCCGACCTCCGACGCCCAGTCCCCGCTCGAGCGCTGGCTTCTGAGCCTCAAGCCCGTCAGGGCCGTGATCGACAATGCCTTCCGCATCGAAGACCGAGTGCGCCTCGTGCGCGTGAAGCTCGTTCGCAAGCGCGGCTACCTCACGGTCCTCGAGCCCTACACCGGGTACGGAACCACGTCCTGGGTTCGCGCGCTCGCGCGGGTCCACATGGCCCCTCCGGGCAACAGACGCCGCTTCAGCCTCTCCAGGCTGCTGAGGCGCAAGCGCCGGGAATCGGTCGTCCGAGGATGGCGGAGCTTCGCGCGCGTCTCCGCAGGCAACGTCCCCGCGACCGTCATCATCGACGGCGTTCGACACCCGGTCAAAGCCGACCGAGGCGGCATCGTGGACATCAACCTGCCCGCGAACCTCAAGCCCGGCTGGAACACCATCACGTTCGAGAGCTTCGATCGCCAGACGAGCAGCGCGCCTGTCTTCATCGTCGCCGACGAGCAGCGCGTCGGCCTGCTCTCCGACATCGACGACACCGTCATGGTGACAGCCCTGCCTCGCCCGATGCTCGCAGCCTGGAACACCTTCGTCCTCGACGTGCACGCGCGCACACCGACCCCGGGCATGAGCGTGCTCTCCGAGCGCATCCTGACCTCATTCGGGCGCAGCGAGACCCCGGTCGTGTACCTGTCGACTGGCCCTTGGAACGTCGCCCCGACCCTCGCGCGCTTCCTCGGACGAAACCTCTACCCCGCCGGCCCGCTCCTGCTCACCGACTGGGGACCCACCCCAGATCGCATCTTCCGCTCCGGGCTCGAGCACAAGGTCTCCAACCTCGACCGCCTCGCGCGGGAGTTTCCTGACATCAAGTGGATCCTCGTCGGCGACGACGGACAGCATGACGAGCAGATCTACGGCGAGTTCACGAGCCGCCACCCGGATCGCGTGCTCGCGATCGCCATCCGCCAGCTGTCCACCAGCGAGGCAGTTCTGGCGGGTGGACGCGCGGCGAGTGCGCACTGGCGCAAGAACGCACCCATCCCATGGGTCTACTCTCCGGACGGCGCGGGACTCGCCAAGCAGCTGACCGAAGCGGGCATCCTGCCCGACCTCACGCAGGCACCGGCACAGGCACCCGACGCCACCAGCTAGGCGGGCTCCTCCCGCGGGGACTGAGCCCTGCCCAAGGCGAGCGTGAAGTTGAGCGAGTCCATCTCCGAGTACGGGCGGTACATGCCGTTGAAGACCCTCGAGCCCTCCGGAGTCAGGATCACCCGCACCCCGAGCCATTCGGCGACGTCATCGCGCACGAGCGGAGTTCCGATCTCGCAGCTGGCGAAGTCGATGAGCTCGCCGCCTTCACCCTGTACGACGAGCCTCGCGTCCTCGCCCTCGAAGACGAGCTGCGGGTTACGGAAGCTCACGTCGAGCATGCCGCCGTGCCCGGTGAGGCGAACGGCTCCGGTGAAGGACGCACTGCCCATGGGTGTGTCGCCGGCCAGCCACGCCGAGTCGGTGGCTCCGCGCGGGTAGGCGAACTCCTCGTCGTCGACGAACGCGCCACCCTCGAGCAGCACCTTGCCGCCGGAGCGGCGCACGTACTCGACGAAGGACGACTTGATCGGCCATCGCAGTTCCCCGCGCCAGAGCTCCATGCCTCCACGCTAGCCCGCCACGAATTCGAAGCGCCAGCGGCAATCTGCTCTCGTCACTTCGAGAGCAGCAGCGAGACCACGAAGATGACCGGAACGGACAGGAACGTCGACGCCAGGATGGCTTCGCGAGCAACCCTCATCCCAACACCGTAGTTGCTGGCGTAGGTGAAGACGTTCTGCGCGGAGGGCAGCGCCGCAGTGACGACCACGATGAGCAGAGCCGCACCATCGAGGCCGAAGAGCCAGGCCCCGATCAGCCACGCGAGGGCCGGATGCACGAACACCTTGAGCACGGTGGCCACGATCGCAGGCGCCCGCTCAGGTTCCCGGAAGGGGATCGCGTTCCCCCACAGGGACATGCCGAACGCGAGCAGCATGGCGGGAACGCTCATGCCTCCCAGCAGCTCGAGCGGATCGAGCAGGAAGGGCGGGATGGTGATGCCGGATGCGCTCACGGCGATGCCGCCGAGAGCACCGATCACGATGGGGTTCCTGAACGGACGCAGGACGATCTGCCACCAGCGGAGCCTGGGCGCATCCTCGGCGCGCGAGGCGATATCGAGCAGGGTCATGAAGATGGGCCCCATGATGAGCTGCTGTCCGAGCATCACCGGAGCGACCAGCGTCGCGTCGCCGAGGACATAGACGGCGATGGGGATGCCCAGGTTTCCGGCGTTGACGTAGCTTGCCGCCATCGCACCGGAGGTCGTCGTGCCGAGCCCCCACTTTCGCAGTGCGCCGATGGCGCCGTACACGAGCGCCACCGCGGTCATCGCGATCGCGGTCACGACGAACTGGCTCGAGTAGAGGACCTCGAGGTGCGCGTCGGCCATGAGCGTGAAGAGCAGCGCCGGCGTCGCCACGTTGAACGCCAGCTTCGAGAGGCCAGTCTGCCCGGTCTGACCGAGCACTCCGCTGCGTGCCAGGAACACGCCCACCGTGACGATGACGGCGATGACCGCGAATCCCTGAAGAACATTCATAGCTGTCGAAATCGTATCCTGCCCGCACCTGCCGCCGGCCCACCCGGAGGGATCGGAAATCTCGCTGGAGAGCCTGAGTGTCATTCCGTCGGACTGCGCGATCAGCAACCGAAATGACTTCGGTAGTGCGTGAACTCATCGTGTCGACACCTAGTGTTCGGTGAATTCAGGACCGACTTCGGTCTTCTGGACGAACCTGGATTCAAATCACCGGATAATCATCTAGCATGTATTCGCTCTGCAATAACCGAAGGGGATCCACATGGCTCGGAAAGTCATCTATCAGCTCGTCGACGACATCGACTCGAGTTCACTCGCCGAAGGCGAAGGCGAGACCGTTCAATTCGCCCTCGACGGAACCGACTACGAAATCGATCTCTCGGACGCGAACGCCAAGAAGCTGCGCGACGCACTCGCTGACTACGTGTCGGCGGCTCGCACAGTAGCAAAGACCCGCAAGAACAAGTCGACGGGTTCCAACTCCAGCCGCCCGAAGCGCGACCTCGCCGCAATTCGCGCCTGGGCGCGCGCTGAAGGACACAAGATCTCCGACCGAGGCCGCATTCCCGGCTCGATCATCGAGGACTTCGAAGCGGCGAACTCCTAAGCTGCGGGACTGAGCGGCCGCACGGGCAGCGTAGAACAGGCCGCACGCAGAGAAGAGGGCCAGACGGCGAATGCCGTCCGGCCCTCCTTTCGTCACTCAGCCACCGCATTCCCGACTTCTCCCCCGATGAAGACGCTCGGGAAAGGCGGAAGCGGGACGCCCTACTTGGCGACGATCGTCGGCGTCTCGAGGTGCGCGAGGACTCCGTGGCTCACGGAACCGAGCAGGAGACGGGCGAAGGTGCCGCGTCCACGACTGCCGACGACGACGAGCGATGCCGAATGAGCGGCATCGATGATCGCCATGTCCGGGATGCCCTCCACGACCACCGGTGTGATCTCGAGATCCGGGTATCGCCCCCGCAGCCCGGCGAGGGCCAGCGAGAGCGTCTCCTCCGCCGAGAGGCGGAGCTCATCGAAGAAGTCACCGGTCACGATGACGCCGCCGCCGTACACGTTCGGGGCATGCCAGGCGTGCACCGGGATGAGCGGCTCTCCGCTCAGGCTCGCCTCCTCAGCCGCCACGGCAAGAGCGTGCTCTGAGAGGTCGGAGCCGTCGACCCCGACCACCACACCGCGCCGGTCCGAGAGATCGACATCGGGGACCACTGCGACCGGTGATTCGCTCGCAGCGGCCACGCGCACGCTGTGCGTGCCGCTCGCCCGCCCCGAGGACTCCCCCCGGTTGCTGCCGACGACAAGGAGGCCAGACGTCTTGGAGAGCTCCGTGAGGGTCTCGATGATGGCTCCGGTCACGACGGCCGTCTCGACCTCGAGCGCCCCGTCCACGGCAAGCGCCGCCTCCGCAGCCTCCTGGAGGATGCGAGCCGCTGCGCTCTCCGCTTCGATGAGGAGGTCTGGGTTACCTGCCCCGGCGATCCTCGGATCCACGATGTGCACGAGCTTCAGACGTTTCCGACCGCGGGAGGCTCGCGCCGCCGCCCATCGCGTGGCGACGATTCCTGGTTGGTTTCCGGCGACTCCGACGGTGATGTTCTCGCTCATACCCGAATGCTAACGCCGTCGGCCGGTGGAATCACTGCGTAGAGGTGTACTCCCGCTTGAGGTCCGTGAATCCCGCCAAGCGGAATGGGCCCGGCGTCTCGTTGGGGAGCGTGAACTCACCAAGACCACTCGGGTCGCGTCGCTCATGCCACACGAGGTATTCCGCGGCGTCGATGGGGAGTCGAGCCTCGAGGACCGCCCGATTCTCCTCAGCACGCAAATGCTGGCGATATCCGGGCTGCACCGTCCCCGCGAAGAACTCTGCGACACTTCCCGAGCCATAGCTGAGGAACCCGATCTTCGCTCCCTCGAGGTCTTCATCGCTGTCCAAGAGGCTGAGGAGCGCCAGATAGATCGATGCGGTGTAGGTATTTCCTATGATTCTGTTGTATTTCAGCGTCGGTGCGATCTGTGCGTCGAGCACCCCGGCGTCGAGATCGCCACCGGCCGTCTTGATGAGATGACGGTGCGCTTTCGACGCCATCTTGGTGAACGGCTGGTGATAGCAGAAGCGGCTGAATTCGTTGATCGGGAATCCGCCCTGCGCTGCATAATCGCTCCAGGCGTTCTCGACGGCCTGCAGGTAGGCCCGAATCGAGTACTTCCCGTCGACGAGTGCGGTGACGCGCCCGTTCGGTCGCCAGAAGTCCATGATGTCACTCGTGAAGACGCCGGAGCCTGGCTCGATGACCACCAGGTCCGGGTTCGCAGCGACGAGCATCGCGACAGCGCCCGCGCCCTGCGTGGGCTCCCCGCTCGAGCCGAGCTCGTACCGCGCGACGTCGCTGGCGATGACCAGCACCCGCTGACGAGGATCACGGGCGACCAGTGCCGTGGCGAACTGCAGCGCGGCCGTCGCTGAGTAGCAGGCCTGCTTGAGCTCGACCACGCGGCAGGTCGCGGGAAGCTCCAGCAGCTGGTGCACGTAGACGCCGGCGGCCTTCGACTGGTCGATACCGGTCTCTGTCGCGAACAGCACCGTCCTGATGCCCTCGACGCCGTGCCGGTCGATGATCTGCTTGGCCGCGGCCGCACCCATCGTGACGACGTCCTCGTCGGCAGCGGTGATGCTCATCCGCTCCTGACCGATGCCGATCGTGTACTTCTCGAGTTCGGTCCCGAGTCGCTCGGCGATGACCGAGAGGTCGAGCACGCGTGACCCCGTCGCGAACGCGAGGTCGTGGATGCCGATTGGTGTAGTCATAGTGTTCGATCGTCTCCGGGCGTCGCTCACTTCGCGGCGCGTTCCAGCTTGATGTGCGAGGCCATGAGCTCGCCTTGGTTCGTCTGGGCAGCCATGAGGGAGAGCTCGCCGCAGAGAACGGTTGCCGCACACAGTACGGCCAATCTCCGAGCGTTCGCTCCGGGCTCTCGCTCCTCCTTGCAGCCGAGTCGAGCCAGGTTCGCCTCGATGAAGTCGAGGCCCTTGCCGTTTCCGACGCTGCCGACGATCAGATTGGGCAGCGTGCAGGAGAAGTACAGGTCGCCATCGCGCACCTCCGCATGGGTGATGCCCTGCGAGCCCTCGACGATGTTCGCCGCATCCTGGCCAGTCGCGAGGAAGAACCCGAGGAGCATGTTCGCGTAGTGCGCGTTGCCGGTCCGGAGCCCGCCGGCGAGCATCGTGCCGATGAGGTTCTTGCGGACGTTGAGCTGGGCGATCTTCTCAGGGGTCGATCGCAGCCACCGCTCGACGGTGCGGCGCGGGAGCACCAGCTCGGTGACGACGTTCTTGCCCCGGCCCAGGATGCCGTTGACGGCCGTTGCCTTCTTGTCTGAGCAGAAGTTGCCCGAGATGGACTCGTAGCGAAGCTCGGGCCAGCGACGCAGGATGAAGTCCATGAGCCGCTCGGAGGCGAGCGTCACCATGTTGTGGCCGGACGCATCACCGGTCGTGAGCTCGAAGCGCAGGAAGAGCAGGTTCCCGGCGATCTGCGCGTGCAGGTCGATGAGGCGGGCGAATCGGCTGCTGGTCGCGACCACCTCCTGCAGCAGGTGCATGTGCGCCTCGATCTCGCGGAGCGCCTTGAGCGCGACGCCGGCGTCGTCTGCCTCGAAGAGCACCGAGCGGCTCATCCGCTCGTCGATGAGCGTCGCCTTGATGCCGTCGGGCACCAGCATCGACATCTTGGCACCACGGCCGACCGACGGCCACAGGGGCTGCTCGTAGGTTGCGAGCGGCACGAGCTGCTCACCCTCCATGACGTTGCCGGTCACGCGAACCGGACCGACCCACTTGAGCGGAACTGGTGCGTGGTCGAGGAGCTCGGTGCTCATCGCTGTCCTTTCGATGGGAGGGTGCCCCGCCCGCGTGCACGCGAGACGGTGGCCGGGTCGATGCCGCGGGAGGTGCAGAAGTCGAGGAGGGCGCCGTGGAGGACCAGCTCCTGCTGGCTGAGCGCGCCAGGGGTGACGGCGCCGAGCATCGTCTGGAGCGATGTGAGCTGTTCCTGCCAGGAGCGGATGTGCTCGATGAGCGTCTCGACCCCGTGCTCGACGAGCACCTCGAGGAAGTGCCCGGAGACCCCAACTGCCCGCGCGCCCAGCGCGAGAGCGCGGAGCACGTCAAGGGGTGTGCGCACTCCCCCCGACGCCAGGAGGACCGGCAGAGCGGCGGTGCTCGCGTCAGCCTCGATGAGCGCCTCCGGCGTGGACTGGCCCCAGCCCACGAGGGAGGCGTAGTCGCCGAGGCGGCGCCTCGAGTTCTCGATCTTGGCGAAGTCGGTGCCGCCGCGCCCGCTCACATCGGCGTACTGCACGCCGAGCTGGGCCAGTCGCTCCAGGGTGCTCGCACTGAGTCCGAAGCCGACCTCCTTCACGATCACCGGCACGCTCACGCGCTGCACGATCGACTCGATCGCGGCGGGCCACGCGGCGAAGTCCCGGTCGCCTTCCGGCATGACCGTCTCCTGCACCGAGTTGATGTGGATCTGCAGGGCGTTCGCCTCCAGCAGGTCGACGGCACGCTGAGCGTCATCCGGCGACACGGTCGCGTTGACGTTCGCCATGACGAAGCCTGTGGGGTTCTCGTCACGGATGACGCGGAAGCTGGAGGCCGTCGACGCGTCCTTGAGGTAGGCGGAGAGCGAGCCAGCGGCCATCGCGATCCCGGTTTCGCGAGCTGCGCGTGCCAGGTCGCCGTTGATGATGCCCGTGCGCTCGCTGCCGCCCGTCATCCCGTTGAGGTAGAACGGCACGGGCCAGCTCGCGCCAGCCACCTGCACGGCCGTCGAGACGGTCGCCCGGTCGACCCCGCCGAGCGCGTGATGGATGAAGCGGACATCGTCGAAGTCGTTCCGGACGATCCCGGGACGTTGCGCGAGAGCCAGGTCGACGTGCTCGTCCTTGCGGTTACCCATGTTCTCGAACTCCAACTCGACGATGCGGTACGACGTGCAGATCCAGGACCTCGATGCCGGCGGCGCGCCACGCGGCGTCGAGCTCCTCGTTGTGGGCGGGTGCCAGGGCGATGCCGCAGTCTCCACCGCCGGCCCCGGAGGTCTTCGCGGGGATCCCGACCGAGCGTGCTGCCGCGATGAGCGCCGAGAGCGCCTCGGTGCGGATGCCGATGCCGCTCAGCTCGTCCAGCGCCTCGAGGTTGGCCTCGGCGTCGCGGATGGCCGCGAGGGCCAGCTCGCCGCGCTCGGCACGCACGGCGGCGACGAGCGCGGCCGTGATCCGGTCGCTCTCCGTCAGGAAGGCCGCGTACTGCTCGGTCGATCGCCAGTCTCCGGCGTGCAGGGTGCCGACGAGTTCGGCGGTCGAAGCCGGCGCCGAGGTCCACCCCACATGCAGGACGACGGAGCTCGGGGATGGGAGCGCCTCGAGGACAAGTCCGGGCCAGGCCTCGGCCAGGCTCGCCTCGACCCCGCTGCGACGTCGGAGCTCGCGAGCGGCGAGACGATCGGGTGAGGCATAGTGCACCCATCCCCCGAGCGTGCTCGTCGCGATGTCGGCGCACGATGCGGCGGGGCGCAGCTCGATCGTGGCGAGGCTCGCGAGGCGGTACACCGCGTCGTCGTCGACGTGGATGCCGAAGTGCTCCGCCAGGGCGCGGACGGTGACGACGGCGACGGCGCCGCTCGAGCCGAGGCCGTACTTGCGACCGTTGACGTCGTCGAGCTCGCTCTCGATGTCGAGCGCGAAGGGCTGCGGCTCGATGCCACGCTCGTGCGCCAGCTGGACCAGCACTCGGATGCACTCCCGGACGAGGTCGGCACCGGGGGCATCGATCGAGACGAGGTCGCCGTCGATGCTCACGGGTACCGGCTGCGCGCCGAACTGGTGCGAGCTGACGGTGCTGCCCTCGTCGGCCGAGGCAGCCCGCAGGCTCGCTCGGATGAGTCTCGATACGCCGACGATCACGGCGTGCCTCCCCGGTTCGACGACCGCGTACTCACCGTTGACGAAGAGCTTGCCCGGTGCCTCGGCGACGATCACCGCGCCACTCCGGGGGCAGCGTCGGCCTGCGCGTCGGCGTTCGAGACCGCCACACCCGGACCAGCCGGGGCGATCACGAACTCGGTGCCGGGGGCCGCCGATGCGAGCGCGTCACGCACAGCCGGAGCTTCTGCGGCCCTGCACAGCGTCTTCACGTTCGGTCCGGCATCCATGGTCGCGTAGGCCTCGAGGCCACCGCGTCGGAGCTCGGCGACGGCGTCGAGCAGCGCCATGCTGCCTGCCGTGAGGTAGCGGACCGGCGGCACGGCCCCGAGCATGGCCGCGTGCATGCGGAGGGCGTTTCGCTCGGAGATCTCGCCGACCTCCGTGAAGTCGCCACGGCGGAGTGCGTCACGCATGAGCGCCAGCTCGCCTGGGTTCGTCTCGACCCATGGCGCGTTGTACGGGGAGGTCTCGACGGTCCGGCGCATGGCCTCCCTGCTCGAGATCGGCTTCGCCCCCGCGTTGACGATGCCGAGCACCATGGCGGCGTCGATGTGCGCATCGTCGACCGGCTCGGCATACGAGCTGAGGTCGTCGTTCCCCGCGTTCCAGACGGCGAAGCCGCCGAAGATCGAGCGTGAGGCCGAGCCCGAGCCGCGCCGCGCGAGCCGAGACAGCTCCCTCGGTGACAGGTCGAGGCCGTAGGCCGACGATGCTGCCGCTGCGAGCGCGGCGAAGCCGGAGGCGGAGGACGCGAGACCAGCCCCGGTTGGTCCCGCGTTGCTCGTCTCGACCCGCGCTGACCGCACGCTGCCGGCGAGTTCGCCGACGTGGTCGAGGAAGCGCGCGACCTTGGCGGCCGCTGCCTCCGGCATGGGTGTGCCGTCCTGGAGGATCTCGTAGGGGCTGCCCTCCCCCAGGAGCGAGACGGTCGTCGTCGTCGGGTAGACCGCGAGCGTCAGCGACAGGCTGGAGGTCTGCGGGATGATGAGCGCCTCATCGCGCTTCCCCCAGTACTTGATGAGAGCGATGTTCGGGTAGGCGACGGCGGTCGCGGTCACAGCGGCGTGCCAGTGCTGGTGACGCTCCAGGTCTGGATCGCACCCGCGCTCTGCAGCGCAGCCGCGACGACCGCTGCGTTTCCTCGATCGACGACGGCGACGATGCATCCGCCGAGTCCGCCTCCCGTGAGCTTCGCGCCGAACGCGCCGGCGCCGGTCGCAGCCTCGACCAGCTCGTCGAGGGCGGGGTGGCTCACACCCAGACGCGACAGCAGGACGTGCGCCTCCGACATCCGGGAGCCGAGCGAGCGCGCCTCATTGGTCTCGAGGTCGGTGATGGCCAGGTCGGAGAGCTCCCCGAGAGCATCGATGATCGACATCGTGGCGTCGTGGTCGCGTTCCAGCGAGGTGCGCACGTCGTCGACAGCCTGACGGGTGGATCCGTGCACGCCGGTGTCGGCGATCACGAAGCACGCGTCGAGGGCGACCGGCACTGGCACGGCACTGGCGTTCTGGAATCGAATGGGCGACGGGATGGTCGTTGCGAGCGCATCGAGCCCGCTCGGCTTGCCGTGTGCCACCTGCTCGGCCAGCTGGACAAGCGCGAAGTGCTCACCACCGGAGAGCGTCACGTTGTGCAGGCGGGAGACGGCGTCGACGATCGCGCCAGCCGCCGCGGCACTCGACCCGAGTCCTCGTCCGAGCGGGATGTTGCCACGGACAGCGACGGTGAGGCCCGCGAGCTCGCCCCCGATCGCACGCAGCGTCTCCTCGATGGCCTTCCTCGGTGCCTCCACGATCTCCGGGGCTGCCGCGAGCGGCCCCGTGTAGTGGTCGGACTCGAAGCGCGGCTCAGTACCCTCGCGCCAGGCGGTCGCTCGCATGCGCATGGCACGCAGCGGAAGCGCGACGGCCGGCTTCCCGTAGACGACGACGTGCTCGCCGAACAGGATCAGCTTGGCGTGCGCGCTCCCGCGCCCGACAGCTCGCCCGATTCGCGGCAACGCAGAAGTGTCGAGAGAAGCAAGCGACGTCACGTCGAAACTCGATGGCACCAGGGTCACTCACCTCGCAGTAGGTCGGCGTCAAGTGTATGGCGCAGCCAGGCCGATTGCATTTCGGGCACTCGTCAGCTTCCCAGGATGTTGACCATCCATGCGACCCCGAAGCGGTCGACCAGCATTCCGAAGGTGTCTCCCCACGGCGCCTGCACGAGCGGCTGCTCGATCTCGCCGCCGTCGGCCAGCTTCTCCCAGTACCCGCGCAGCTCGTCGGCGGCGTCGCCGCTGAGGGAGATCTCGACCGTTCGTCCGGGGTTGGGCTCGATGAAGGAGGGCGTGTCGGAGGCCATGATCGTGAACCCGCTGGCAGTCGTCAGCTGGCCGTGCATGATCTTCTCCGACTCGGAGGGGTCCATCGGCATGCCGGAGCCGCCGAACGTGCTGAGCACCAGCTCGCCCCCGAACACCTCCTTGTAGTACTCGAGCGCCTCGCGCGCGGTGTCGAGGAGGTGGATGTATGGGTTGAGGATGACGGCCATGGTCGTGCCTTTCTCTCCTGTGGACGACGGGCCTCGTCACACCGTCCGATCGTGGCACAGGCCACCGACATTTCGAGGTGTTCCGGCAGGGAATACCGTGAAACAATCTCGGCATGGAATTCACGACCACCATGAGCCTCATGGGCAGGAACACCGGCATCGAGGTGCCGGCAGAGGTCATCGAGCGGTTGGGCGCAGGAAAGAAGCCGGCCGTCGTCGTGACCGTCAACGGCTACACGTACCGGAGCACTGTCGCGGTCATGGGTGGGCGCTTCCTCATCTCGTTCAGCTCCGACAGGCGCAAGGAGACCGGCATAGAGGGCGGTGACCCCATCACCGTCGTCATCGAGCTCGACACGGAGCCGCGCACCACGGAGGTGCCCGCCGACCTCGCGGAGGCGCTCGACGCCTCGGGCGCACGGGCACGTTTCGACGCCCTTTCGCCGAGCGCCGGGAAAGCCCACATCACCAGAGTCGAGTCAGCCAAGGCCGACGCGACTCGCGAACGCAGAATCGCCGCGGTCGTCGCCTCGCTCGCATAACTCCCGAGTCACATCAGCGCTCGGCCCGGCCGTCTAGCGTCGCAGCGACTCGGCGAGCGCTGGCTGGACCTGAGCACGCGTGAGGTGGCCCGCGATCACGAGATGGGACAGGCCCTGCACGGTTGCCCAGAGCGCCGTAGCACGCGCTTCGATCCTGGCGGCGCTCGCCTCTGGGTCGAGGTCGGCGGCCGCATTCCCGAGCAGCCCCTCGAGCTCCTGGATGAGTGGCGCCATCGTCGCGCTGGGCGCCCCCGGGATGCAGACCTCCGGGTCGTAGATGAGCGTGAAGGCGTGCGGATGATCGACGGCGAACTCGACGTAGGCGACAGTGAGCGCGAGGGCACGCTCCTGTGGGGCGGCTCCGGGATCATCCGCCGAGCTCACCGCGTGCACGAGTCGCTGCATGCTCACCTCGCCGAGGCGCTTGAAGAGACCGGCCTTGTCTCCGAAGTGGTGGTAGGGCGCGTTGTGGCTGACACCGGCCTCGCGGGCCAGCTCACGGAGGCTCATCGTGGCGTGCGACTTCTGCGCGAGCAGCTCCATGCCTGCGGCCTCGAGGACCGGGCCGAGGTTGCCGTGGTGGTACGGCGCATCCGATCTTGACATGAGCAACATCATAGCTAAGCTGACTGTCGTCACATCTTGACACTGTCCACTTCAAGGCTCTGGAGCCCGAATGCACACCATCGTCATCGACGGCCACCCCAACCCCGACTCGCTCTGCGCGGCGCTCGCCGCACGCTACGCTGACGCCCACGGCGACGCTCGGGTCCTCGCAGTCCGCGACCTCGTGTTCGATCAGAACCTCCGGCGCGGCTACACCAGGCGCCAGGAGCTCGAGCCCGATCTGCAGGAAGCCTGGAGCGCGATCCAGGACGCCGCACGCATCGTGCTCGTCACCCCGGTCTGGTGGGGCTCCGTCCCGTCACTCCTGCAGGGGTTCTTCGACCGACTGCTCTTGCCGCGCATGGCCTACGACGCCTCCGGCAAGCTACCCAAGGGCCTTCTCAAAGGACGCAGCGCGCGCATCATCCTGACCGCGGACAGCCCCGACCTCTACCTGCTCCTGACCGGCAACACGCCGATCAGGCAGCTCAAGACCCACGTGCTCGGCTTCGTCGGCCTCGGACCCATCGCGGTCACCCGCTACTCCCCCGTCAAGACCTCCACCGAGCAGCGTCGCGAGCTGTGGCTCGCTGACGCGGCCCGCCTCGGCGCGAAGGATGCGAGACGCTACTTGCCCGCGCCGAGACCCGCCCTGATGAGCTGACCGGTCGTCGCCGTCGGCAGGTAGGCGCGTGTCAGTCCGATGCCGATGCGCGGAAGGTCGGCCTCGTCGCGGTAGAGCAGGTACATGGGCTCGTATCGCGGATTGAACTTCGTCTTGAAGCTGTGCAGCGAGGAGAAACCGTAGAGCGGCTCCAGGAGCTCGGAGACCTGGCTCAGCACCTGGTCGAGGGCTGTCGCCTCCGCCTGTCCCGAACCTGCGAGCGGCGCTCCGGAGAGCGAGGCGAAGGCGGCCCCCTCGTCCCGGAAGGCGAGGGCCGACGAGATGATGAGGAACTCCATCACGGGCTTGAAGCCGCCGTCACGCCGACGCATGAGGTCGAGCGTCCAGCCACGGACCGCGCCATCCTGCCCGTACACCGGCAGCCACGACGTGACGCCGTGCACGCTGCCGTCGTCGTCGATCGCGATGCCGAGGCGCACGGCAGGGTCGAGGGCCTCATCGACGCCGCCGAGCGTGAAGCCCATCTCGGGCAGCCCCTTGTCGCCGACCCAGTCCTCCGAGATCGCACGCACCTGCGCGAGCACCGCCCACGGCTCCTCGGCGAGCGTCGTCATCTTGAAGCGGATGCCCTCGCGCTCAGCGCGGTTCACGGCGGAGCGCACCGGCTGCCACGGCTTGCCCTTGAGCTCGAGCCCCGGGAGGTCGATGATCGTGTCCTCCGCGACCTGCACGCGCTGCCAGCTCGCAGGGGCCGCATCCACAGTCGCGCGGGTCGCCGAGAAGAAGGCGGGCGTGTGCCCGGCCAGCTCGGCGCGGGATGCGAAGTCGTGGATGAGGTCGCTGAGCTCGCTCTTCGGCGCGACCGGGTCGCCGAGCGCGAGGGCGACGCCCGAGTATTCCTGATAGGCGACGTAGCCGTCCTTCTTCGCGCTCAGCAGGTAGTGGTTGCGCGGCCAGAGCGTCATCCAGGAGATCGTGCTGCCGCCGACTCTCGGGAGGATCTTGCGAGCGTCCTCGACCGTTCCTCGGCGCTCGCCCGAGATGGAGTTCTTCGACGGCCGCACGCGGACCGCGAACGAGCGGCGGGCGACGATGAGGAAGACCACGACGAGCACCCAGAGCAGGGAGCCGGCGAAGTTCATGGTGAGGCCCTCGTCGAGGCTGCCGGAGGTGGCGACCGCGACGACGATGAGGGCGAGCTCCAGGAGATTGAAGACGCCGAGGGCCACCGCGACGACCCAGGCGAAGCGCTGGCCACGCCTGATCCCGTTGGCGACGAGGAGGATGACGACGACGTCGATGGCGACACCCACCCACGTCTCCGTCTCGGCGTCCGTCTTGCCGAGCGGGCCGTCGAGCGAGAAGAACGCGGCGACGACCTGGGCCGCGCCGAGCGCGATGAGGGCGGTGAACGCGATCAGCCGGTCTTCGCGGGTGCTTGTCGCGAGGCCCGTCTTGCGATGGCGCTGCACGGCGTAGATCGTGAAGATGACGGCGACCGGCAGGAAGTGCTCGATATCGGCGAGGTCGCCGACGTAGAGCAACCGTAGGGAGACGAGCGCCCCGAGCGCGAGCCCGAGTCGCAGGCGCCACGGCGGACGCAGCACCCAGACCAGCGCCGCCGTGAGGGCGGCGATGCCGCCTGACGCGCCGACGTCGAGGTCGTCGGCAAGGCGCGTCGCCCACTCCCAGCCGGTCGGAGCGAGCGCCGCGACGATCGCGAGGGTGCCGAGCACCGCGAGCGCCTGGCCGCCGAGGAACACGAGGGCGGTGCGCTTCCAGCCGAAGCGAAACTCGAAGACGCCGCCGACGACGAGGAGCTGCACGATGAGGAGGGCGTAGTGCCAGGCGCCGCCGCCGAGCAGCGATCCGGTGATGGGGGTCCACCACATGCCGGCCTCCAACGGCGGGATGCCGAAGGCGACGTCGCCGTACCAGGGCTGAGCCCGTGAGAGGTGCCACATGGCCCCCGTCGCGACGCCGATGGCGATGATGACGAGGGAGAGCGCCGTCGTGAACGGGGCCCGGCGAGCGAAGGTGACGATCGGGCGCACGGCTGCGGCGAGGGCGTCGCGAACTGCGGCGCCTCCCGGGGTGGAGTCCTGCGCGTCCTTCGCCGCAGGGATGAGGAGGTCGAGCTCCTGCTCGGTCTCGCTTGTCGCCTCCGCGCCCTCTGGGCGTCGCCGGGCTCGATAGACGACGATCGCGACGATGACGATCACTAGGACCGCGGCGACCGCGAGCGCGGCCCAGCCGAACGCGTGGATGAGCGCGAGGGCGCTCTTCCCGAGCGCGACGGTGATGGCGGTGACGCCCGTCGCCCAGGCGATGCCGCCGAGCGCGTTCGCGAGCAGGAAGCGCCCGTACGGCATGGCCATGGCACCGGCGAGCGGCCCGGCGAAGACTCGGAGGAGCGCGATGAAGCGACCGAAGAAGACCGCGTACGCACCCCACTTCTGCATGAGCCCGACCGCCGCGTTGATCCGCGCGACACCGAAGTACTTCGGGTACCGCTGCGAGAGGTAGCGCAGCAGGCGAGCGCCCCACCGCTTGCCGATGTAGTAGCCGATGGAGTCGCCGACGATGGCACCGACGGCCGCGGCGGCGGCGAGCAGCCAGGGGTCGACGCCCGTGCCCGCGACGCTCATGAGCACAGCGGCGATGAGCACGCTCTCGCCCGGGAGCGGCAGGCCGAGGCTCTCGAGCGTGACGATGACCGCCACGAGGAGGACGACGAGGAGTGGTGGGAGCGCTATGAGCCAGTCGAACACGGGTTCAGGCTAGCTGTGAAATGCCCGAGAGACGCGGGATTGTTGCCAAACCGCCGCCAGATGCGCTCCGAACGACCCACGTGACCAACCCCGGACACAGCGAATTGAGGAGCAACACATGAAGAAGACGACGACTCGGACCATCGCCAGCCTCTCCACGGCCGCAGCCCTCTCCCTCGGCGCCGTCGCCCTGACGGCCGCTCCCGCGAGCGCCGGCGAGCTCGCACCCGCTTCGGCTTCGAGCTCCGTCTCGACGCTGGCCAGCGGCGCGCTCATCAACGGCCCCCTCATCGACGGCCCGCTCATCGACCTCGGCGGGCTCCTCAACTCTCTCCAGATCGGCCAGTTCCAGTAACGGGTGCGCCTCCGTCTCAAGGAGGCACCCCAGCGGCCAGCGCCGCACGCCGAGCAGGACATCAGGTGCCGAGGGAGACCTCGGCACCTCTATGAGGAGCGCACAGTGACCGAGACCAGCCGCCGCATCGACACGAATCAGCAGACCACCGCAGGTTCCCCCGATCGCCTTCCCCTCACGGCAGCGCAGCTGGGCATCTGGTATGCCCAGCAGCTCGACCCGGAGAACCCCAGCTACCAGATCGGACAGTACCTCGATCTCCGCGGCCAGGTCGATGAGCGGCTGCTGCGGATCGCGTTCACGAAGACGGTTGCCGACCTCGACGCGATGAGCCTCGTTCTGGCCGAGGACGGCGACGGGCCGTACGCCCTGATCGAGCGCCCATCCCCGACTGCTGACCTCCTCACGACCACCGATCTCCGCCAGCTCGGCGAGGAGGAAGCGGTCCGGGTCGCCCGCGAGCGGATGGACCTCGAGCTCGAGACGCCCCGGTCGATGACCGGAGGCGACCTCCTCGGCACGACGCTGTACCGCGTCGCCCAGGAGCGCTGGCTCCTGTTCCAGCGCGTCCACCACGTGCTCCTCGATGGTTACTCGGCCGTCGTCGGCCTGCGCTACCTCGCCGGCGCATACTCCCGGCTCGAGAAGAGCGCCCCTCGCGGCGTGCTCGGCACACTCCTGTCCGGACCCATCGCACACCTCGCCGCGAGGACCGCGTCTCCCCTGCCCAGCCTCCGCGAGCTCCACGAGCATCTCGACGAGTACGCGGCGTCGGAGAAGCACGAGGCGGATGCTGACTACTGGCGCGCCCAGCTCGCCGACGACAGCGTCGTCACGGGCCTCGAGGGCACGACCGGACGCGCCGCCAAGCGCGTCGTGCGCGTCTCGACGAGCATCCCGGACGCCGACGCGGCTCGGCTCCGAGGGCTGGGTCGTGACATGCCGAAGACGGCCGTGGGCCTCGTGGCCCTGTACCTGTCGAAGATGACCGGACAGGCGCGGGTCTCCGTCGGCCTCCCGGTCACAGCGCGGCGCGGCAAGATCGCGAAGACGACCCCATCGATGCTCTCCAGCATCCTCCCCCTGCGCGTCGATGTCTCCGCGGGACTCAGCCTCGCCGAGGTCATCGCGAATGCCGGTGACGCGGTCCGCGGGGCCGTCTCCCACCAGCAGTTCCGGGTCGAGGAGGTCGCGCAGACGCACGCACTCGCGGGCCCCTCCGTCAATCTCCTCCCGGTCATCGACGAACTGGTCTTCGGCCGCGCTCGCGGCACCGTGAACATCCTGTCGACGGGACCGGTGCATGACCTGTCCGTCGTCATCTCGGGGCTCACGAGCGAGGCCGCTGCGCCGACGCTCCAGCTCGAGGGCGACGCGGAGCTGTACACGAGCGACGTCCTGCGCGAGCATGCCTGGCGGATGCTGGAGCTGCTCTCGCAGGTCCTCGACGAGCCGACGACCACCACCGTCACCGACGCCAACGTCGTGCGCGCCGATGAGATCGCGGGGCTCCTCGAGCAGGGCTCAGGCGACGAGGTTCCGATCGGCCAGGAGTCCGTGCTGCGAGCCTTCTCGAAGGTCGCGGCTGTCCGAGACGCGGAGACGGCGGTCGTCGCCGCAGACGGCACGCTCACCTTCGCCGAGCTGGATGAACTCTCGACTCGGCTCGCCCACCACCTCGTGGGCGAGGGCGTGGGTGCGGGGCGCACGGTCGCCGTGCGCATCGAGCGCAGCCGTCATCTCCCCGTGCTCGTGCTCGCGGTCCTCAAGGCGGGTGGCGTGTACGTCCCCCTCGACCCCGAGTACCCCATCGACCGAGTCGGCAACATGATCGAAGACGCGCAACCCGCGCTCCTGCTCACGAGCAAGGCGCAGGAGCAGCGCGACCTGGCGGCGGGAGCGCAGTGGCGGGTCGCAACCCTGCCCATCGATGCCGACACGTCGGTCGCCTGGCGCAGGAAGACGGCGGACCCCAGCGGCCTCCCCACGGTGGCCCCCTCCGAGCTGGCCTACGTCGTGTTCACCTCCGGCAGCACCGGCCGCCCCAAGGGCGTCGGGGTCGACCGCCTCGCCCTCCGGAACCTCTTCGAACACCACAGGGCGGAGATCTTCGACCCAGCAGCCGAGCGCCTCGGCAGGCCGGCGAGGGTCGCCCACACGGCTGGGCTCTCGTTCGACGCCGCCTGGGATCCGCTGCTCTGGCTGTTCGCCGGCCACGAGCTGCACATGATCGACGACGACGTCCGCCGTGACCCCCAGCGGCTCGCCGCGTACTTCGCCGAGCACGAGATCGACGCGATCGAGACGACCCCCTCATTCGCGGAGGCGCTGATCGCAGGCGGACTGTTCGATCAGGACCGCTACCCGACCGAGATCGCGCTCGGCGGAGAAGCCGTCGGACCCGCGCTCTGGGATGTCCTTGCGGCCCAGCACGATGTCCGCGCCCTCAACCTCTACGGGCCGACGGAGACGACCGTCGACAGCCTCATCGCGCCGATCGAGAGCGGCTCCGAGCCGCACATCGGCACCTCCGTGCGCAACACCCGCCACTACCTCCTGGATGCATCGCTCACGCCCGTTCCAGACGGAGCGATCGGCGAGCTGTACCTCGCCGGCGCGAACGTCGCCTCCGGCTACGTCGGGCAGCCAGGCCTCAGCGCCGAGCGCTTCCTCGCCGACCCCTTCGCCGGCGACGGGACACGCATGTACCGCACCGGAGACGTCGTGCGACGCCGCCGCAGCGGCTCGCTCCGATTCCTGGGCCGTATCGATGAGCAGATCAAGATCCGCGGCTACCGGGTCGAGCTCGCCGAGGTGGAGGCCGCGCTGCGTCGCCAGTCCGGCGTCTCGGCCGCTGCTGCGATCGTGGTCGGCGAAGGCGCCTCCGCGCGCCTCGTCGGCTACGTGACCGGCGACAGCGAGCTCACGGACCTGGCCGCGCGCACCAGGGCCGCCCTCGCGACCGAGCTGCCCGGCTACATGGTTCCGAGCAGCGTGCTCGCCCTCAGCGAGCTGCCGATGACGCCGAACGGGAAGCTCGACCGGCGCGCGCTTCCCGCGCCGGACCAAGCGCCGAGCGACCCCGTGCAGCAGCCCCGCACCCGTGCGGAGCGCGTCACGGCCGAAGCATTCGCCGAAGTGCTCGGCATCACCTCGATCGGCGTCGATGAGGACTTCTTCGCCGCGGGAGGACACTCGCTCCTCGCCACGAAGCTCGCCTCGAACCTCTCTGAACGCCTCGAGCGCCAGGTCACGGTGCGCGACGTGTTCGAGCGGCCAACGGTCGCAGGCCTCGCCTCCCTCGATGCCCAGGATGCCGACGACGCTCGAGCGCTCCCACTGGCTCCGATCCCCCATTCTGACGAGCTCCCCGTCTCGCTCGCCCAGCGTCGCCTCTGGTTCCTGAACAGCCTCGAGCCCGGCTCGAGCGCCTACAACATCCCCGTCGTGCTGCACCTGGACGGCGAGCTCGACGTGGCTGCCCTCCGCTGCGCGTTCCGGGACGTCGCGGAGCGCCACGAGCCGCTGCGCACCGTCTTCCCCTACATCGATGGGGAGCCGCGCCAGCGCATCCTCCCGATCGACGTGGGTGCCCCCTCCTTCACGGCCGTCGAGGTCCCCGCGGACCGCGTCGACGAGATCGTTAGGCAGGAATCGCTGCGCCCCTTCGACGTGACCGTCGAGGTTCCGCTGCGCGCGGTGCTCCTGCGCCGCTCCGCGACCTCGCACGTGCTCGTCGCGACCATGCACCACATCGCCTCGGATGGCTGGTCGCTCGCGCCGTTCGCCGCCGACCTCTCCGCGGCCTACACGGCGCGCACGGCTCCCGAGTCCGCCGGCTCGAGCGCCGCCCCGTCCCCCGCGCTACCCGTCTCCTACGCCGACTACACGCTGTGGCAGCGCGAGTCGCTCGGCTCGGAGGAGGACTCCACGAGTGCCATGAGCACCCAGCTCGACTTCTGGCGCCGCGCGCTCGCGGGCGCACCGGACGAGATCGACCTGCCGCGAGACCGCGAGCGCGGGAGCCGACCAAGCGACATCGGGCACCTCGCCTTCGAGCTCGACGCCGAACGCCACCTCGCGCTGCGCCGCGTCGCCTCGAAGCACCGCACGAGCCTCTTCATCGTCCTCCATGCTGCCGTCGCCGCCGCGCTCGGCCAGCACGGCGCAGGCACCGACATCGTCCTCGGCACGCCTGTCGCGGGCCGAGTCGACCCAAAGCTCGAGCGGCTCGTGGGATTCTTCGTCAACACGGTCGCGCTGCGCACCTCCCTGGTCGGCGACCCGACCCTGGCCGAGCTCATCGAGCGCGTCCGGGCGGGGAACACCGACGCCTATGCGCACCAGGACGTGCCGTTCGATGCTGTCGTCGACGCCGTGCGACCCCCTCGCGTCGCCGATCGCCACCCCGTCTTCCAGGTGCTCCTGACGCTGCAGAACACCGAGCCAGCCCGGCTCGACCTCGGCGACGTCGAGGTGACCGTCCCTGGCCAGGTGACGACGGCAGGCGTGAAGACCGACCTCATGCTCGACTTCTCGACGCCCGCTGGCGACGAGGGGCCGCTCGAGGCCGCGCTCGCCTATGACCTCGCACTGTTCGACGAATCGACGATCGAGCGCATGCGCGACACGGTCGACCGGATGCTGGCCGCCATGGTCGAGACGGTCGATCATCCCCTCTCGGACATCCCCGCCGTCGACGCCGCGACGCGGCACCGCATCGACACGCAGGCCCGTGGCCGCTCACTGGCCGTCGAAGGGACCGTCCTCGACGTGCTCGCAGCCAGCATCCAGCGTGCGCCGCAGGCCTCTGCGCTCGAGGACGCGCATGACAACCTCTCGTTCGCCGAGCTCGGAGTCCGTGTCGACGCCGCGGGCCTGGGGCTCGTCGCTTCCGGCGTGCGTCCCGGCGACCGCGTCGCCATCGCGCTTCCGCGCTCGGGCGATGCGGTGACCCTCGTGCTCGCCGCGCTGCGCAGCGGAGCGATCGCAGTTCCCATCGACATCGACTACCCGGATGCGCGCGTCGCGCAGATCCTCGAGGCGAGCTCGCCCGCGCTGCTGGTCGCGAGCGACGCAGACCGGCTCGCCGCCCTCGCTGCTGACTCCGGCACACCGGCAGCCGCACCCGCCGCGCTCGTCGCACTCGGGGAGAGCGCCGAGGACACGAGCCTGCCGGAGCTCCCCCGCCCCGAGCAGCCCGCCTACCTCGTGTTCACCTCGGGCACGACCGGCACCCCCAAGGGCGTGCAGGTCCCGCACTCCGCGCTCGCCAACGTCCAGGCGCAACACGAGGACGCCATGATCGCCCCGCTGCGCTCACGCCTCGACGGGCGAGCCCCGCGCGTCCTGCACGTCGCCGGCCTCGGCTTCGACGCCGCCTGGGACCCGATCCTCTGGCTCGCCGCCGGATCCACGCTCGTGATGGCAACGGACGGCACGCGACGAAGCGCCGACGAGCTCGTGCAGCGCGTCGACGACGCCGCGATCGACGTGCTCGAGACGACGCCCTCCTACGTCCGACAGCTCATCAGCACGGGACTCCTCGACCGGGCCGCGCACCGCGAGACGCCCCTGCTCATCGCACTCGGCGGCGAGGCCGTCTCGCGTGAGCTCTGGGATTCCCTCCTCGCCGCAGACGGCGTCGACGCGTGGAACCTCTACGGCCCGAGCGAGTTCGCCGTCGATTCCGTCGTCACCCGCATCAGCGAACCAGGACGTGTGCGGATCGGCCGCCCCGTCGCGAACGTGACCGCACGAGTCCTCGACGCATACCTCAGGGATGTGCCTGACGGAGTGCCGGGAGAGCTCCACCTCGCCGGCGCCTCGGAGGCGCACGGCTACCGTGGGCGATCCGCCGAGACCGCGACCGCCTTCATCGCCGACCCTTCCGGGGACGGCACCCGCCTCTACCGGACCGGCGACATCGTCCGCCGCCACGGATCGGGCGAGCTCGAGTTCCTCCGCCGCGACGACGACCAGATCAAGCTGCGCGGCTACCGCATCGAGCTCGGCGATGTCGAGCGCAGCCTCGAGCGCACGGCTGGCGTGGATGCCGCAGTCGCGACCATCCACGCGCCCGCCGGCCAGGACAGCGCGCGGCTCGTCGCCTGGGTCGCCGGGACCGTCGACGCCCAGACCGTCAGCGCCCACGCCCGTGCTGCACTGCCCGATTACATGGTGCCCTCAACCGTCACCGTGCTCGAGCGTCTGCCCCTGACCCCGAACGGGAAGGTCGACCTCGCAGCGCTGCCCGCGCCCGAGTCCGCCGCCGGTTCGCGACGTCCGCAGACGGACGACGAGCGCGCCATCTGCGAGGCATTCGCCGCCGTCATCGGCCTCGACGAGGTCGGACTGGACGACGACTTCTTCCGCCTCGGCGGGCACTCCCTGCTCGCCGTCGCGCTTGCCGGCGAGCTGCGCACGCGCTTCGGCACCGCACCGGCGCTCCGTGCGATCTTCGAAGCCCCCACGCCTGCACGCCTGCTGGCGCTGCTCGGCCGCACCAGCGAGCGCACGGCGAACGCCGAGATGGCGGCCTCCAGTGCGCGCCCGCCGCTTCGGGAGTGGACGGCAGCGAACCCCCGCGTGGCCGGACAACCGCTCCCGCTCTCCCCCGGTCAGGCCCGCCTGTGGTTCCTCAACCGACTCGCGCCGAGCTCCGGCGACTACAACGTCGTCCTGAGCGCTCGACTCGACGGCGAACTCGACCGGGAGGCGCTCACCGGCGCGCTCGACGACCTCGTCGCCCGTCACGAGGTGCTGCGCACGAGCTACCCGGAGACCGATGGGGCACCCGCGCAGCGCATCCACCCCCCTGTCTCCGGCCTGCTCCAGAGCGAGCCGGTCGACGCCTCCGCCGGGTTCGACCTCACTCGCGATCTGCCCCTCCGCGCGGGGCTCTCCGCGCTGGGCGATGGATCCTGGCTGCTCCAGCTCGTCATCCACCACATCGCGACCGACGGAGCCTCGCTGGCGCCCCTCGCCCACGACCTCGCAACCGCGTACACCGCGCGAAGGAGCGGCTCCGCAGCGCTCCGACGTCCGTTGCCTGCTCAATTCGCCGACTTCGCGCGCCTGCTCACGGCGCACGAGGACGCGGCAAGCGAAGCACGCGAGCTCACCGCCTGGACCGAGTTCCTCGACGGTGCGCCGTCGGTGCTGGAGCTCAGCGCAGACGGCACCCGCGAAGCCGGAAGCGCCCAACCGGCGCGCCAGCTGGCCTTCACGGTCCCCGCGAACGTCGCCACCGGTCTCGGATCCGTGGCCGCAGGAACGTCAGCGAGCGGCTTCCACGGCTGGCTCGGCGCGCTCGCCGGCTTCCTCATGCGAACGGGCTCGGGCACAGATCTCATGATCGGGGCCCCGTCGGCGGGGCGCCAGGATGCTGACCTGAGTGACCTCATCGGGTTCTTCGTCAACACGCTGCCCCTCAGGATCCAGCTCGGAGACGACACCACCCTGGCCGGCGCCGTCGAGGCCGCACGCGCATCAGCGCTCTTCGGCATCGACCACGAGCAGGTGCCATTCGAGCGCATCGTCGAGGCCGTCGCGCCGGAACGCGTCCTCGGACGCCACCCCCTGTTCCAGACGATGCTGGCCGTGGAAGAGCAGAGCGATCTCCCGCTTGCGCTCCCCGGTGTCGATGTCTCGCCCGTGGCCCCAGAGAGCACAGGAGGCGCGAAGTTCGACCTCTCCTTCACTCTGCGCCCGGCCGAAGCCGGCTCTGACGTGCCAGGAGTGCTCGAGTACAACTCCGCGCTCTTCAGCGAGGCAGCGGCCAACGGCCTCGTCCAGCGACTCCTCGCCTTCCTCACGGTCGCGACGGAGACCCCGGATGCGCCCCTCGCGTCGATCACCATCCCGGGCACCCCGGATCGGCTGCCTGCGTGGCGGCCTGACGACGAAACGGCTGCGGACGCGGAACTCCGCTCCGTGCTCGAAGCCTTCGATGCCGCGGCAGAGCGCACCCCGGACGCACCGGCCGTCGTCGCCCCGGACGGTGCGGTCGATTTCCGGGCCCTCGCCGAACGAGCCGATCAGGTGGCCCTGGCACTGCGTCGCAGCGGCGTGACACAGGGCGGCGTCGTCGCCTACCGCCTGCCACGGTCGATCGACACGGTCGCCGCGCTCCTCGGAATCTGGCGGGCCGGTGCCGTCGCGATGCCCATCGACCCCGAGTATCCCAGCAAGCGGGTCAACGCGATGATCGATGCAGCCCGTCCCGCGCTGGTCATCGACGGAGGACTCGAGGAGACCCTGGCCGAAGACGCCGACTTCGCCGCCGACGAACCCAGCAGCTCCGAGGTGCGCACCGCACAGCTCGACGCCCCCGCCTACCTCATCTTCACCTCCGGAACGACTGGCGTCCCCAAGGGTGTCCAGGTCCCCCACCGTGCTCTCGCGAGCCTCCTGCGCAGCCACCGCTCGACCCTGCTGCCGGACGCCGCAGAGCGCCGCATCCGCGTCGCGCACACCACCGGCGTCGGCTTCGACGCGGCCATGGACCCCATCCTGTGGCTCGCGAGCGGCCACGAGCTGCACGTCATCGCAGACGACGTGCGCCGGGACCCGGAGGCGCTTGTCCAGCTGTTCGCCGACCGGGAGATCAGGGCATGGGAGACGACGCCGAGCTACGTCGAGGCGCTCACCGCGCAGACTGGCCTCGAGCACTGGCTCGACTCGCTCTCGGCCACGGACAGCTTCACGCTCCTCCTCGGCGGCGAAGCGATCAGCGGCGAGCTGTGGACCTGGCTGCGTCGCCGGACCAGCACCCGAGCCTGGAACCTGTACGGCCCGACCGAGGTCGGCGTCGACTCGATGCTCGCCAGCATCGAGGACACGCGAGAGCCCACGCTCGGATCCACGACCCGCGACGTCATCGGCCACGTTCTCGATGCCCGCCTCCGACCGGCACCCGCGGGCAGCATCGGCGAGCTCTGGCTCTCCGGGCCCCAGCTCGCCGACGGCTACACGGGCCGCTCCGCAGCAACCGCCGAGCGCTTCGTCGCCGACCCCTTCGCCCGAGACGGCAGCCGCATGTACCGCACCGGCGATCTCGTGGTCGTGCGGGATGCGATGCCTGACGAGCCCAGCCGCATCGTCTCGCTCGGCCGCACCGATGCGCAGCTCAAGATCCGCGGACACCGCGTGGAACCCGAGGAGCTGACCCGGGTGATCGCCGATCAGCCCGGCGTCGCCAGTGCCGTTGTCCTTCCCGTCGAGTCGGCCGGACAGACCGTGCTCGGGGCCTGGATCGTGCCGAGCGAGCTGCCCGCCGCGTCGAACGACGAGGCGCGAGAACAGCTGACCGAGCAGGTGCTCGCCGCCGTCCGCGGACGAGTGCCCGACTACATGCATCCGGTCGGCATCACGGTCATCGAGCGCATCCCGCTCACCCCGAACGGCAAGCTCGACCGAGACGCCCTCCCTGATCAGCAGGCGAGCGGAGGCACCGGGCGCGCCCCGAGCACACGGGCGGAACTGGCCGTCGCGGCGGCCTTCGCGGAGACGCTCGGTATCGACGACGTCCGCGCCGACGACTCGTTCTTCGCGCTCGGAGGCCACTCGTTCGTCGCGCAGCCGACCATCCGGGCCATCAACGACGCGCTCGGCACCGAACTGCCCGTGCAAGCCATCTTCCAGGCACCGTCGGTCGAGGGCCTCGCTGCCCTCGCAAGCGACGGTGGCGGTGACATCGCGGAGAGTCTCCGGATGATCCTGCCGCTGCGCCCAGCGCGAGATGCGGACGGCCCCACCGCCGGCCAGGAGCCGCTCTTCGCGGTCCACCCAGCCAGCGGAATCTCCTGGAAGTTCGCGGGACTCCTCGCGCACCTCGAGGGCAGCCGACCGCTCTACGGACTGCAGCTGCCCGGCATCGCCCCTGATGTCGACCACGAATTCGAGCACAGCTCGCTCGATGAGCTGCTCGACGAGTACGTGAAGGCCATGAAGAGCGTTCAGCCCGAGGGCCCGTATCGGATCGTCGGATGGTCCTTCGGCGGACGCCTCGCGCAGCACCTCGCCGCCCACCTGCAGCGCGGGGGCGACGATGTCGAGCTCCTCGCCATCATCGACGCCTACCCGACAGAGCATTCCTCCGTCGCCGGAGTCGACGGCGGTGACCGCATGTGGCGCGCGTTCCTCGACGCCAACGAGGTGGCGGCCCCGGCAGGCGAGCTCGACGCCGAAGCGGTGCGCGCAGTCCTCGCCGAGGCGGGCAACCCCCTCGCGGACATCCCAGCACGGAGCATCGACCGCATGGTGCGTGGCTTCCTGCGCGTCGGGGCGCTCCTCGACACGACCCCGATCCCCACCTTCGAGGGCGGGCTGCACGTGTTCGAGGCGCGTGTCGACGTGCCAGCTGACCGGCCAGCCCCACAGGCCTGGGCGGCGCACGCCACGGGTCGGGTCACCTCGAGCGAAGTGCAGGCTCGCCACTCCGCGCTGCTGGACGACGCCTCCCTTCGCGAAATCGCCCCGGTGCTCGACACGCTCATGTCCGATTCACATGCACAGGTTGCCAACCGATAGCGAGCCTGCTCCGAAGCACCTGGAGAACCATTCGCGCCACCTCACTCACGAACCCCCGCGTGAACAGAGAAGGGAACATCATGACCAATCCGTTCGATGACATCTCCGCAGAGTTCCGAGTCCTCGTCAACGAGCTGCAGCAGCACTCCCTCTGGCCTGACTTCGCCGACGTGCCCGCAGGCTGGGTCGTCGTCTACGGCCCAGCCCCTAAGCAGGCCTGCCTCGACTACGTAACCGAGAACTGGCGAGACATCACGCCCGTCCGCGAGCGCGACCTGGCGGTCTCGTGATCTCGATCCGCGGGCTCAGGAAGCGCTTCGGCGACTTCACTGCGCTCGACGGCGTGGACCTCGAGATCCCAGCTGGCTCCGTTCATGCGCTCCTTGGCCCGAACGGGGCTGGCAAGACCACCACCGTCCGAGTCGTCACGACCCTCCTCGATCCGGATGCTGGCGACGTGCAGGTCGCCGGCCACTCCGTCCGGCACGAGGCTCAGGATGTGCGGCGCAGCATCGGCGTCTCCGGTCAGTACGCGGCCGTCGACGAGAAGCTCACCGGAGTCGAGAACCTGACGATGGTCGGCCAGCTCTACGGCATGCGGCGCCGAGATGCGAAGGCACGCGCGAACGAACTGCTCCGCGACTTCCGCCTCGATGACCTGCACCCCAAGAAGCGCGCGGGCGACTACTCGGGCGGCATGCGTCGACGCCTCGACCTTGCCGGCGCCATCGTCGCCAGGCCGCCCGTCGTGATCCTCGACGAGCCGACGACGGGACTCGACCCGCGCGGGCGTCGCGACACCTGGGATGCGATCCAGACGCTCGCGACGGCAGGCACGACGGTGCTCCTGACGACCCAGTACCTCGAGGAGGCCGACCAGCTGGCCGATGCCATCTCGGTCATCGACTCGGGCCGGATCGTGGCAGAGGGCACCGCGTCGGCGCTCAAGGCGCGAGCCGGAGGAGCCGCGATCGATCTTGTGCTCGAGCGAGCTGAGGATGGCCACCGGGCCCTCCAGATCGTCGCCGCGATCGGACGCGAGGCATCCCTCGACGACCGCGCCGTGCGCATCACCGCCAAGGCACCGAACGGCAGCCGTGATCTCGCGGCCGTGCTCGCGGGCCTCTCGGAGGCCGGGATCGGCACGATCGAGGCGGCGCTGCGTCAGCCGACCCTTGACGAGGTCTTCCTCCAGATCACGGGACAGCGACCCGACGACGCGTCTGCCGACGCGCACACCAATGACGAGCGAGAGGCGGTTACCGCATGAGCGCAATCACCGCAGCCTTCCGCGACGGCAGCATCGTCGCCCGCAGGAACGTGCTCAACGTGCAGCGCACGCCGGGCGCTCTCGTGACCGGCATCGCGCAGCCCATCATCTTCGTCCTCATCCTCGCCTTCGTCTTCGGCGGCGCGTTGGGTGGCGCCGACTACCGGCAGTTCCTGATCGGCGGCATCCTCGCCCAGACGCTGACCTTCAACTCCTCGTTCACCGCCGTCTACCTCGCGAAAGACCTGCAGTCGGGCCTCATCGATCGCCTCCGCACGCTCCCCATGTCGCGCGTCGGCGTCATCCTCGGGCGGACGAGCTCCGACCTCGTCACGAGCGTCATCTCCATCGCCGTGATCCTGACGTGCGGACTCGCGATCGGGTGGCGCGTCGAATCCGGCCCGCTCGAAGTCCTCGCCGCCTTCGCGCTGCTGCTGCTCTTCGCCTTCGCGACCTCCTGGATCGGCGCGACCATCGCGCTGACCGCGAAGAGCGTCGAGGTCGCACAGAGCCTCGGCCTCCTGTGGCTGTTCCCCGTCTGCTTCATCTCCGGTGCCTTCGTCTCGGCCGATATGCTCCCCGGCCCCCTGCGGGCGTTCGCGGAGTGGAACCCGGTCACGGCGGTCGCCAGCGCCGTCAGAGAGCTCTTCGGCAACGCGGCCCCGAGCGGCTTCACCGCCGCCGGTGGCTGGCCCGCCGAGAACGCCGTCCTGTACGCGTTCCTGTGCAGCGTCGCGATCATCGCGATCTTCGCGCCGATCGCCGTGTGGCAGTACCGCCGCATCAGCCGCCGATGATCGCCGTGCTCGCCGCTGGCATCGACGAGGTGCTCGACGCCGCGTCGCAGTGCGCGGGCACCGACGATCTCGCCGCCGCCAGTGCTCGGAGCACCGAGGAGCTGCGCCGCCGCACGCTGGCGGGGCGCGCCGCCCTCCGTCTGCTGGCGGCCTGGGGCCGCGGGGTCCCGCTCGAGCTGGCCGGCGAGCTCGACATCGACCGCCGCTGCGCAGACTGCGGCGGGCGCCACGGGCAGCCGACGAGCAGCGACCTCTCGCTCAGCTCCTCGACGACGAGCGGCCGGGTGCTCGTCGCGATCGCAGACCCGGCGGATGCGATCGGCGTCGACATCGAGACAGTGCCGACACAGCTGTGGTCCGAGTTCGACGCGTACGCCCTTCACCCAGCAGAGCGGCTGCGGATGCCCGCGCCGACGCAGCGGGTGGGCGTCGCCGATCGCATCGCCCTCTGGACCGCGAAGGAGGCTGCGCTGAAGGTCTCCGGCCGTGGCCTGCGAGACGAGCCGTCCTCGCTGCTCGTCGAGGAGCATCCGCTTGATGGGCACCCCTCCTGGCGCCTCGTCCGCGGCGCGCCCAGCCCAGCATCGGGTCCGTCGCCCGTGAGCGTGCGCGCGCTCGCGATCGGCGGCAGCGCGGCGGCATCGATCGCCACCAACCGCCCGCAGGAGGTGCGGCTGTGGAGCATGCCCGAGCTGCTGACCGAGCTCGGCTGTCTCCCGGACACCGGCTACGACGTGGGCGAGCTCTCGCACCTCGCCTGACCGGGGACGCTTCCCGAGCGCTCACGTTGGCCGAGCCCGCCCCAGGTGGGCCGAGCCCGCCAGGTGGGAAAAGGCTGTGCTTCCCACCCCACACCGACCGGTGTCTTCCCGGATTTCAGGCTCGGAAAGCACAATGTCGCTATGCGGAGAGTCAACGTCATCGTGGCCGGCACCGTTCAGGGCGTCGGCTACCGCTTCACCACGGCGCAGGAAGCACAGCGTCTGGGGGTGAGCGGCTGGGTCCGCAACCTGCACGACGGCCGTGTCGAAGCGGAGCTCGAAGGAGAGGAGCACCAGGTCGATGCGCTCCTCGCGTGGATGAGCAAGGGGCCCCCGTACGCCGAAGTCACCGTGTCTCGTGTCTCTGAGCGGACCCCCAAGGGAACCGAGGGCTTCCGCGTCGTCCGCTGAACCTGCCTGGGCTGGCCTCCCCCGCTAGGTCGTGAGCCCGCCGAAGAGCACCGAGACCATCATGGCGACGATGACCGAGTTGAAGGCGAACGCCAGCACCACGTTGGTCCGGGCGATGCGCCAGCCGCGGCGAGAGGTGATCTCAGCCGACGCCGTCGCCGCCATCGTCGACATCAGCACCGCGAGCGTGAGGTAGTCGCCGAAGCGCGGCTCCTCCTCGAACGGGAACACGATCTGCGACCGGCGCGCGGTGCCCCGCTCTTCCTCATCCGCTCCCCCAAGGTCCGCCTCAGCCTCAGGGACGGCATCGAGACGCAGGTACTCCAACGCGAACGCGTAGACCATGAGCGCCCAGGAGGCCGCGACCGTGGCGAGCCCGAGCACCACGAAGATGGTCTGGTCGCGGAAGGCGGGTTCCTGCGCGATCGCAACCGTGAGAGCGACCGCGACCATGGCGCCCGCCATCGTCCAGTCCGTCGCTCCCCCGTAGCCGACGAGCCGGTGCCACCAGCGGCGTTTCGTGATGCGCTCTCGCCTCGAGGCGACACGCAGCTGCACCGCGTCCGCAGTGCGATACGCGAGGTGCGTCCAGACCAGGTACACCGTTCCGAACAGGGGCCAGAACACGATGAAGATGCTCACGAGGTAGCGAACCGTGTCGCCGATCTCGACGCCGAGGCGTCTCGCCACCAACAGGTAGAAGGCCGCTGCGAACGGCACCGCGATGAGCGCGCTCCAGTTGGCCCGTGCAGTGTCGCCCGTGATGCGTCTCGCCATGCGGCTATCCTCCCGCATCGGGCGGGAATCAAGCGGAGCCAAGACTCGCCGATCTCACCGAATCAGGCCACCCGGATATGGGCGTCGGAGGCGCGCGTCGCGAACGAGACGCGGCTCAAACGAAAAAGCCCCGGTCAGCTTCGACTGACCGGGGCTTCATGGTGGATCTGAGGGGATTCGAACCCCTGACCCCCTGCATGCCATGCAGGTGCGCTACCAGCTGCGCCACAGACCCGCACCCGTTTCCGGGAACTCGAAAATAATAGCTCAGAAGCTGGGACGCACCAAATCGAGGCGGCCAGCGCGTGTCGCTACCGAGCGGTGCGGCGTGGCCACGCATCCACGCCCATGCGCACCGCGATGACGACGAGGAAGGCCGCGAAGAGCAGGTTCGCGAGCGACGGCGAGATGGCGGCGGCGCTCAAACCCCCGAGGCTCGTCGTGAGACAGGCAGCGCCACCGACCGCGAGACCGGCGCCCACGTCCACGTTCTTGCGTCGCAGGTTGCTGATCGTGCCGGACAGCGCCGTCGGAATCATCATGAGCAGGGAGCTGCCCTTCGCGAGCAGGTCGCTCGAGCCGAAGAGCACGACCAGCATCGGCACGACCACGACTCCCCCGCCGATGCCCAGCAGACCGGACAGCACACCCGTGCAGAGACCCAGGAACACCAGCAGGACACCACCGAGCAGATCGATGTGCACCGCGGCATCCCTCGACGGCACGACGAGGAAGAGCGAGACGATGACAACCCCGATGAACGCGATGAACGCCCACTGCAGCGTGCGCTTCGAGACCTTCTCCAGCAGCCACGATCCGAGCGGGGCACCCGCGATCGCGCCGACGGCCAGGAGCCCCGCCAGGAGCAGGTCGACGTTGCCGCCGACCGCGTACGTCACCACACCGACGATCGCCGACGGCAGGATGGCGAGCAACGAGGTGCCAGCGGCCAAGCGGGTGTCGAGCCGCACCAGATAGACGAGTGCGGGCACGATGAGGATGCCCCCGCCGACCCCGAAGAGCCCCGAGAGGAAGCCCGCGAGCAAGCCGGTGAGGATGAGCCACGCCCATCCGCCCTTCGACCTGCGGGGCGTCACGTTGCTCAGCTCTGCTCGGCCTGGTTCGGCTCGGTGGCGACCGCGTCGCCCTCGCCGAGATCGAGCTTCACGACGGGTGCGTCGTTCCACAGGCGCTCGAGCCCGTAGAACGTGCGCTCCTCCTCGTGGAAGACGTGCACCACGATGTCGTTGAAGTCGAGGAGCACCCAGCGGCCCTCACGACGGCCCTCGCGGCGCAGCGTGCGCTGCCCGATGTCGCGCATCGCGTCCTCGATCTCATCGGCGATGGAGAGCACCATGCGCTCGTTGCGACCGGAGACGAGGAGGAAGATGTCCGTGAGCGGCATGTTGTTCGAGACATCCAGGGCGACGATATCGAAGCCGAGTCTCTTGTCGGCAGCCTTCGCTGCGATGTCTGCCAGTTCGATTGCTCGCGTACTCGCGGTCATTCGGTCCCTTTCATTGAGAGCCCAGAAGAGCTCAACGTGGTGTCCGAGAGGCGATGCGCTCGCCAGCTGATCAGAACCAACCCTGAACAATACCCAGGATCACTGCGACAACGCCAGCCACAGCGACGGCGAGGCCACTCACGACCGCCCAGATCGACAGCCGCACGCCGTGCCCGCGGCGGGGTGCGAGCGGCATTCCAGGCTCGCGCACCGCGCGGCTGGCCGCGACAGGGCTGTGCTCCTCGGCGACCCTCGAGTGCAGCTGCTCGTCGCCCTCGTCAGCGTGGTCGATCTCCGGCGAGTCGAGCCCCGTCGTCAGCGTGCCGAAGTTGGAGAGCTCGCGGGAGACCTGCATCTTGCCCGTGATCATGAGATCACCCGCGCCACTGAGGGCGCCGGTGATATCGGGCGAGCTCATCTCCGGCATGACGATCATGCCGGTCGGCGTCTCGTCCGTGGAGTGGCTGGCCATGACGAGGCGTCGGAAGTAGTCGCCGCTCGTGCCGTCCTCCTGCGCCTCCTGCTCGACGGCCGCCGGGCTCCGATTGAACGAGTCGCCGGGCAGCTCAGGGGCCTCGGGCACCTCCGGGGCCTCGAGCGTCGCCAGCACCTCGATCGGGGTCGGCGAGAGGCCTTCGATCTGGAGCGGAGCCTCGAGCGCGACGCCGGATGCGAGCTGAGCCGGCTGGGCCGATTCAGCGGGAGGGGCCGGAGCGGCTGGAACGACAGGAGCGGCTGGAGCGGCTTCGTCGGATCCCGCCCCAGCCTCCACGGAGACCGTCGGCGCCATCGTCGGGAGCTCGGGCTGCTCGCCCTTCTCTCGGCGACGTTCGAGCTCGCGAAGCTCGCGGCGAGTCAGTGGGGCGTCACTCATATGGCATCAATCTCTTCTGCCGTGTACAGCCTGTGCTTGGCCATGTACTGCACGACACCATCTGGCACCAGGTACCAGACCGGCTTCTCCTCGTAGGCCCTTGCCCGGATGTCCGTCGAGGAGATCGCCAGGGCTGGGATCTTGAGCGCCGTCACCTTGTCGGCGGGGATGCCGTCGGTGCGCATCTCGTGCCCTGGCCGCGAGACCGCGACGAACTGGGCGAGCTCGAACAGCTCGAGCGAGTTCTTCCACCCGAGGATCTGCGCGATGGCATCGGCACCCGTGATGAAGTACAGGTCTGCGTCCGGACGGAGTCGCTGAACGTCGCGCAGGGTGTCGATCGTATAGGTGGGGCCATCGCGGTCGACGTCGACGCGACTCACCTTGAACCGGGGGTTCGAGGCCGTCGCGATGACCGTCATCAGGTAGCGGTGCTCGACCGGGGTGACGTGCGACTTGTGCGACGGCTTCCCCGTCGGCACGAAGAGCACCTCATCGAGATCGAAGTGCGCCGCCGCCTCGCTCGCCGCCACGAGGTGCCCGTGGTGGATCGGATCGAAGGTTCCACCCATGACGCCGACTCTGCGGCGCTCGGGAACGGGGGAAGGCTCGACGGTGTGAGGCATAGGGGGGCGCGGCTCCGCGCTAGTGCTTCGAGTGCTCCGAGCCGGCCTCGATGACGCCAGCGTGGTTGAACGGCTCGTATGGAACGACCTTGGAGTCGACCGGGTTGCTGTGCCACGTGTTGCGGAACGCGTACGTGACGACGATGAGGGCAACGAAGGCGACGAGCGTGACGACACCGAACATGATCGGGGGCATCACCAGCTCGTTGACGATGTGGTGCCCCTCTTCGGCCAGCACGGTTTGGGCCAGCACGGCATCAGCAAGCGCAGCGGGAATCAGCTCGATCATGCGTCCCACCCTACCAATGTTCGCGGGGTCACTCGTCGACCTTCCACACGCCACCCTCGCGCTCGCGCTCGAGTTCGGCACGCGCCGCGGCCTTGCCGTCCATTCGCTCGTAGTAGCCCTCGCGCCGCTCACGCGTGGTGGTGCGGCTGTTCTCCTCGAGGCGGCTATCGGTGCCACGCGGCGAGACCGTGAGCTCTGCCGCGCTCGTGAGCGTCGGCTCCCAGTCGAAGACGATGCCCTGCGCGCCAGGTCCGATGATGACGGCGGAGCCGGCGACTGCACCGGCCTTGAAGAGGGCTTCCTCGACACCGATCTTGTTGAGGCGGTCCGCGAGGTAGCCGATGGCCTCATCGTTCGCGAAGTCCGTCTGCGCGACCCAGCGCTGCGGCTTCTCACCGAGGATCCGGTACGTGTTGCCGTGCGTTCCGCCCTCGACGCGGATCTCGAACGGCTTCTCGTCGACGGGGCGCGGACGCAGCACGATGCGCGGCTTGATGGCCAGCTCGGCGAGCTTGGCTTCCCTATCGCGGTCGATGAGCTCGCCAAGCGCGAAGGAGAGCTCCTTGAGCCCCTCGTGGCTCACGGTCGAGATCTCGAAGACACGGTAGCCGCGCTCCTCCAGCTCGGGGCGCACGAAGTCGGCGAGCTCCCGCCCATCGTGCAGGTCGATCTTGTTGAGCGCGATGAACTGCGGACGCTCCAGGAGCGGCGTCTGCCCCTCTGGCACCGGGTAGTTGCCGAGCTCCTCGAGGATGACATCGAGGTCGCTGATCGGGTCGCGGCCCGGGTCGAGTGTTCCGCAGTCGAGCACGTGCAGCAGCGCGGAGCACCGCTCGACGTGCCGCAGGAAGTCCAGGCCGAGGCCCTTGCCCTCGCTCGCACCCTCGATGAGCCCGGGAACATCTGCGACCGTGTAGCGGTACTGGGCCGCCTGCACGACGCCGAGGTTCGGGTGGAGCGTGGTGAACGGGTAGTCGGCGATCTTCGGCTTGGCCGCGGACATCGCCGCGATGAGGCTCGACTTGCCAGCGGATGGGTAGCCGACGAAGGCCACGTCCGCGACGATCTTGAGCTCGAGCTGCACCTGCAGCTCCTCGCCGGGCGTGCCGAGCAGAGCAAAGCCCGGCGCCTTGCGCTTCGTGTTGGAGAGTGACGCGTTGCCGAGCCCGCCCTGTCCGCCCTCGGCAGCGACGTAGCGCATACCGGGCTCGGAGAGATCGGCGAGTTCGACGCCGTCAGCGTCGCGGACGACCGTTCCGATGGGAACCGGCAGATCGAGCGGCTGACCGGTGTACCCGTTGCGCCAATCGCCCATGCCGAAGCCGCCCTTGTCGCTCGAGCGATGAGGCTTGTGGTGGTACGACAGCAGCGTCGTCTCCTGCGGGTCGGCGTAGAACGTGATGCTGCCGCCGTTGCCGCCATCACCGCCGTCGGGGCCGGCGAGTGGCTTGAACTTCTCGCGCTTGACAGAGACGCAGCCGTTGCCACCCTCTCCAGCGCGCAGATACAGCGTCACCTGGTCGACGAAGGTGGCCATGAAGAGCTCCTGTAGAACGATAAGTCGTGAAAATACGGATGAGGGGCGGACCGTGGCCCGCCCCTCATCCTGACACCGCCCTGGATTCAGGGACTGTGCTTGCTGCTATTCGCCAGCGACGATGTTGACCACCTTGCGGCGGCCCTTCGCACCGAACTCGACGATGCCTGCCGAGAGGGCGAACAGCGTGTCGTCGCCACCGCGGCCCACGAGGGCGCCGGGGTGGAAGTGCGTGCCGCGCTGACGGACGAGGATCTCGCCCGCGCTGACGGTCTGGCCCGCGAAACGCTTCACGCCGAGGCGCTGAGCGTTCGAGTCACGGCCGTTGCGAGTCGAGCTCGCTCCCTTTTTGTGTGCCATTGAAGTCTGCTCCTCGACTTACTTGATGTCGGTGATCTTGATGCGCGTGAGCTCCTGACGGTGGCCCTGACGCTTCTTGTAACCGGTCTTGTTCTTGTACTTCTGGATGACGATCTTCGGGCCGCGGAGGTCGTTGAGGACCTCTGCAGTCACCGTGACCTTAGCGAGCTTCTCTGCGTCACTCGTGATGGTCTCACCGTCGACGAGCAGCACAGCCGGAAGCGTGACGTTGCCCTTCTTGTCGGCAACAACACGGTTCGTGGTGAGCACAGTGCCCACCTCTACCTTCTCCTGCCGTCCACCGGCGCGCACAACTGCGAATACCACTTCAGTACCTTTTCTCCGAGCCCGACAAGGTCGGACGCTGTGTCTTCAAACTCTGGAAGCCCTGCTCGCTGCGGCGAGCTGACTCTGCCCTGCAACCGGGCGAGGGAATGCCAGCACGAATGCAAACGTGCAACAGCGAACCACTTTACCCGGCAGGGTCGGTGCGCGCAAGCGCACCCACCCACTCGACGCTTTCGCGTCCGGTCGCCCTACCCTGCCATCTTACTCGGCAGAGAGCGGCGGCGTCGTGATGCGGCGGCGGCGCGGACGCCCCGAAGCACCCTTGGGCGGCTCAACCGTTGCCGGTTGCGCTGCCTTCGGCGCTGACGTCGTCGGCGCATCCTGAACCTTCTCAGGGGCGGCGGCGGGCGTCGTCACCTCGACCGCGGCGGGGGCCTCGGTCGTTTCGTCTGCTGCAGGCTGCGGCTCACCCTCTGGGGTGACCAGCGCATCCAGCAGCGAGTCGAGTTCACGAAGCGCTGCCGGGTCGGCCTCGCGCTTGGTCTGTGCCGGCTCGGCGCTCTGGGCCGAGTCGAAGTCGAAGAGGTTCTCGCTGGCGCGCGCCTTCCGGTCGTCGCCATCCGACTGCTGCACCGCATTGCGGTCGACCGTCACCGGCTCGCTTGGCGCCTGCTCCGGAGCCTCAGACGATGCGGGAGCCTGAGCATCCGTCTTGGCGCGCCTGCGGCCGCGTCGCGAACGACGCGACTCGCCCTGCTGCCCGGCCTGCTCATCGCCGCCACGCTCGTCGGCGACCGGCGCCTGGCCGCTCACCTGCACGACGGGCTGCTGCTCTTCCGAGGGCTCGCCCTGCTTCTGCCCGGTGAGCGTCGAAGCCGCGATCTTCGAGAGAGCGCCCCGCGCCTCCTCGGTGATGCCGTGCGTCGACGTCGCGGCCGGAGCTGCGACGGCACGAGGAGCCTGCTGCTCACGCTGCTGACCACCGCGGCCCTTGCGGCCGCTCTTCGCGTTGGCGCTGCTGTCAGGCGCTCCCCCACGGTGCTTGAGCACTGGGTCGTGGAAGACGATGACACCCCGGCCAGCGCAGGACTCGCACGGCTCGCTGAACGTCTCGAGCAGGCCGAGACCGAGCTTCTTGCGGGTCATCTGCACGAGCCCGAGGCTCGTCACCTCTGCGACCTGGTGCTTCGTGCGGTCACGGCTCAGGCATTCGATGAGGCGACGCATGACGAGGTCGCGGTTCGATTCGAGCACCATGTCGATGAAGTCGACGACGATGATGCCCCCGATGTCGCGAAGACGCAGCTGGCGGACGACCTCTTCGGCCGCCTCCAGGTTGTTCTTGGTGACCGTCTCCTCGAGGTTGCCGCCGGAGCCGACGAACTTCCCCGTGTTGACGTCGACGACCGTCATCGCCTCGGTGCGGTCGATGACCAGCGAGCCGCCGGACGGCAGCCAGACCTTCCGGTCAAGCGCCTTCTCGATGTGCTCGGTAGCGCGGTACTCGGCGAAGACGTCGCCGCCCTGGAACGCTTCGACGCGGTCGACGAGGTCCGGAGCGACCTGGTGCAGGTAGTTCGTGATGGTCTCGAGCTCTTCGCTGCCCTGGATCACGATCTTGTGGAAGTCCTCGTTGAAGACGTCGCGGATGATCTTGACGAGGAGGTCGGGCTCGGAGTGCAGGAGCGCCGGAGCGGGTCCCGCCTCGATGCGCGAGGAGATGTCGGCCCACTGCGCGGTGAGTCGGTTGACGTCGCGCTCGAGCTGATCCTGTGTCGCGCCCTCGGCAGCCGTGCGCACGATGACGCCGACGCCTGCCGGCAGGGTCTCCTTGAGGATCTTCTTGAGGCGTGCGCGCTCCGTGTCCGGCAGCTTGCGGGAGATGCCGTTCATGGAGTTCCCCGGCACGTAGACCAGGTAGCGACCAGGCAGCGACACCTGGCTCGTGAGGCGGGCGCCCTTGTGGCCGATCGGGTCCTTCGTGACCTGGACGAGCACGCGGTCGCCCGGCTTGAGGGCGTTCTCGATGCGACGCGACTTGCCGCCGACCTCAGCAGCGGCCCAGTCGACCTCACCGGAGTAGAGCACGGCGTTGCGGCCGCGCCCGATGTCGATGAAGGCCGCCTCCATGCTCGGGAGCACGTTCTGCACGCGACCGAGGTACACGTTGCCGATGAGCGACGACTCCTGCGAACGCGCGACGTAGTGCTCGACGAGCACCTTGTCCTCGAGCACGCCGATCTGGACGCGGTCGTCCTTGGCGCGGACGAGCATGACGCGGTCGACCGCCTCGCGACGAGCGAGGAACTCGGACTCGGTGATGACCTGGCGGCGACGCCCGCTCTCGCGGCCCTCGCGGCGGCGCTGACGCTTCGCCTCGAGACGCGTGGACCCCTTGATCTTCTGCGGCTCCGTGATGAGCACGGGCTCTTCGACCGGCTGCTCCTCGCGGGACTGACGACGACGCGTCGTCGACTGCTGGCGCTCTGCCGGGGCCTGGCGGCGGTCGTCACGCGACGACTCCCTGGAGCGCTCGCCGCGATCTGAGCGGTCGTTGCGGTCTGAGCGGTCGTTGCGGTCTGAGCGGTCGTTGCGGTCGGAGCGCTCGCCGCGGTCATGCCTGTCGTAGCGATCGTTCCGGTCGCCGCGCTCCTGGCGCTCGTACGGCTCGTCGTCCTGACGGCGAGCGCGGCCGCGGTCTTCGCGTGGGCTGCGCTCCAGCACCGGGGGCAGATCTGGCTGCAGGAAGAAGAGCGTCGTGGAGGAGATGACGGACGGGACCGACGACGCGGACTCCTCCGTCGACTCCTGCTCCGCTGCGCCTACCTCTGCCGCAGTCGCGGACTCCTGGCCCGTCTCTGCGTCGAACTGCTCATCGGTGGTGTTCTGGTCTGATTCGTTTGTGGTCACCATTTCTGGTGTGCTCCTACTCCGGCGTGGCGCAAAGCGTGCGCCCACCCCTCCGGGCGATGAAGATGCCATGCATCCTCATCGAAAATGGTCTCCGCCCGTTCGGCGGAAAGGTTGTACGTGGTGTGCCGCGGTTGCGGCGATCCTGCCTGCGGCCCGTGCGACGGAGCGTTGCTCTGCTCGTGGCTCGTGCCTGAAAAACTTCGGGTGCCGTGGGACTCTGCCCGGTCGACCTTTCCAGTATCGCACGGCCACCGCATCCAGACCCGATTTCGGCTGTGCGCCCACCGTCAGGGCAGGACCCGCCTATGGTGTGCGATGCCGAGGATGCGCTCGGCGGCCGCGCAGTACCCGGCGAGGAACGCGCTCGCCACGAGCCCGACCGCATCCTCCGTCGGAAGGAAGCGCGGGTGGTGGAGTGTCGGGGCGTAGGCGCCTCCTGGCCCAGGCAGACCTGCCGTCTCGACGCCCGCGAAGCACATGATCGAGGGAACCTCGTCGCAGTAGTACGAGAAGTCGTCGCCGCCGAGCGAGCGCATGGGCTCCGCCCCATCGACACCGAGGCGCGCCAGCCAGTCGTCGGCGTCGGAGGCGAGGTGGGTGTCGTTGATGAGGACGGGCATGTTCTGGTGCATGTGCACGATCGCCTCCGTGCCGTACGCCTCAGCAGTGCGCACCGCGAGGTGCTGCACGGCCGCGAACAGGAGCTCTCGGTCTTTCGGCGCCGTCGTGCGCATCGACGCGAGCAGCCGGGCGCTCGAGGGCAGCACGTTCGCCGCGCCCTCACCTGCGGTGAGCGTCCCGACGCTGATCACCGCCGGGTTCATGGGCGAGATCGTGCGACGGACCACCTCGGGGAGTCCGAGCGCGATCTGGGCGACGGCCGCGACGGGGTCGGCCGCCTGGTGCGGGTACGCGCCGTGACCGCCTCGCCCCTGCAGGGAGATCTCGATCTCGTCGGCAGCCGCGTTGATGTAGCCGCCGCCGATGGCGATCGCCCCGCGAGGGACGCCCGGGTGAACGTGCGCGCCGATGACATGCTCGACCTGGAACCGCTCGAGGCCGCCCTCCTGCACGATCTGATGCGCGCCCGAGGGGTAGGTCTCCTCCCGTGGCTGCAGGATCGGCACGAGTCCGACGGGGAGGTCGAGGTGATCCGCGGCCCGGATGAAGGCGACGAGCGCCGCTTGGTGGACGTCGTGCCCGCAGGCGTGCATCGCGCCGTTCGCCGAGGCGAACGCAACCCCGGTGAGCTCGGTCAGGGGCAGCGCATCCAGCTCGGCGCGCACCCCGACGGCGCCCCCGGTTGCCGGGCCGAGGCGCCCGATGCGCCCGGAGTCGGCGATGCGGTGCATCGTGACCCGGTCGCCGAGCTCGGCCTCGAGGCGGGCGGCGGTGTCGTTCTCCTCACCGGAGAGTCGGGGGTCGGCATGGAGCTCCTGACGCAGCCGGACGGCCGCTGGCAGCTCCTCGCGCAGCGCAGCGCGCCACGCAGAGGCCAGCTCGTCGAGCCGCTCGCTGTGTGCCGTCGACGACGATCTCCCAGCCTTCATCCCGTAACTCGCCCCCGAATCGATCATGTCGGACCTGACGGTCCATCTACCGCGAAGCCTACGACTCCGCCGAAGCCCGACCGAGTCACCCGCCCCTGGAGTCGGTCAGGCCGCGAACCAGATGCCGAGCTCGCGCTCGGCGGACTCGACGGAGTCGGAACCGTGCACGATGTTGAGGAGCACGCCGGCGTCCCAGTCACGACCGAGGTCGCCTCGGATCGTGCCAGGCGCGGCAGTCGTGGGGTCGGTCGTGCCGGCAAGCGATCGGAAGCCCTCGATGACGCGGTGGCCCGCGACGCGGATCGCGACGGTTGGCCCTGACTGCATGAACTCGAGGAGGCCCTCGTAGAACGGCTTGCCCTCGTGCTCCGCGTAGTGCTCCGACAGGAGCGCACGGTCTGCGTGGACGAGGCGGATGTCGACGAGCGAGTAGCCCTTCGTCTCGATGCGGCGAAGCACTTCGCCCGTGAGGCCGCGCTGCACGCCGTCCGGCTTGACGAGGACGAGCGTCTCTTCGATGGTTGCCATGGTTCCTCCATTGGTCGTGGTGGTCGGCCCTGTCAGGGGCCAGGTCGTTCGGTGAATGCGTGCTGGTCAGCTGGTCAGCTGCTCGGTGGGTCGTTCTGCTCCGTGATGGGCATCCCGTCGGCGCCGATCTCACCCGCCGCGAGGCGACGGTTGTACTCGGCGATGATCGGAGCCCGCTGCCGGTCGATCTGGCCGCCCTTCCACATGAAGTACGTCCAGGATGCGAGGAACAGCGCCCCGACCACGAACATACCGGGGTGGAGGAAACCGGCGGCGACGAGCAGGATCTGCACGGCCCACCCGAGCCAGATGCCCCACTCGTACCTGAGCAGCCCGATGGTGACGACGATGAGCAGGGCGAAGGTGAGGCCGAGCGCAAACGCTGGAATGGGCTCGAGCACGCGCATCCCGAACACCAGCAGCGTACCGAGGAAGACGACGAAGAGCTCGAAGCCCAGGAAGATGGAGCCGATGACCTCGCGGATGCTGCGCTGACGGGGCAGCCGGCCGCTATTGCGCCGACTCACGACTCCTGCGCCCAGCCTTCGTCGCGCGAGAGGGTGAGCGCCGTGCCGATGAGCGTGACGGAGCCCGTGATGAGCACCGCGGCGTTCCTGCCGTCCTCTGCGCCCTCGGCGAGGAGATCGAGGGCGATCTCGCGGGCTCGCTCGATGGCGTCCTCGGCTCGCTCGAGCACCTCGGGCTCGCCGCCGGTGACCTCGCGCACGATGTCGCCGAGTTCCTCAGCGTCGATGGCACGCACCGAGTCGGACTGGGTGACGACGAAGCGCTCCGCGATGGGCTGCAGGGCACGGACGATGCCGGCCGCGTCCTTGTCTGCTAGGACTCCGAGCACCACGACGACGCGCGAGAAGTCGAACGACTCGGTCACGGCCCTCGCGAGCGCCTCGGCGCCGTGCGGGTTGTGGGCGGCGTCGATGAGCATGGGCGGGGTGACGCCGATGCGCTCGAGGCGACCCGGCGACTTCACCTCGACGAACGCCGCCTCGACGAGCTCATCGCGCAGGCTCCGGTTCGCGCCGAAGAATGCCTCGACGGCAGCGAGTGCTACGGCAGCGTTGTGCGCCTGGTACTCACCGTCCAGCGGCAGCAGCAGGTCCTCGTACGTGCCAGCGACGCCGCGAACCGTCACGAGGCGTCCGCCGACGGCCAGCTGGTTGGTGACGACGGAGAAGTCCTTCGGCTCGGCGTACAGGTGCGCTTCGGACATCTCGGCGGCACGCGTGATCTCCGCGAGCACCTCGGGCTGCTGCTCTGCGGTGACGACGCGTGCGGCGGGCTTGATGATGCCGGCCTTGGTGCGCGCGATCTCCGAGAGCGTCCTGCCGAGTCGCTGCGTGTGGTCGAGCGCGATGGGCGTGAAGACGGCGACCTCGCCGTCGGCGACGTTCGTGGAGTCCCACTCGCCTCCCATGCCCACCTCGACCACCGCGACATCCACGGGCGCGTCGGCGAAGCACGCGTAGGCGAGCACCGTGAGCGCCTCGAAGAATGTGAGGCGCGGCTCTCCCGCCGCCTCGAGCTCCGCATCCACGATCGAGAGGAAGGGCGTGATGTCCTCCCAGTTCGCGACGAGTCGCTCGTCGCTGATGGGACTCCCGTCGACGGCGATGCGCTCGTTGATGCGCTCGAGGTGCGGACTCGTGAGGAGGCCAGTGCGCAGGCCGTGGGCGCGCAGCACGGTCTCGATGATGCGTGCGGTCGAGCTCTTGCCGTTGGTGCCAGTGAGGTGGATGACCGGGTACGCCGTGTGCACGTCTCCCAGGAGCTCGACGGCGCGCCTCGTCGCGTGGAGTCGCGGCTCTGGGGCCGCCTCCCCCACGCGCTCCATGAGCTCGTCGAAGACACGCTCGCCTTCGCTGGCCCAGTCGGTGCCCTCGAGGAGCGTTCGCTCGTCTTCCTCGCGCTCCGTCAGGACCTCGTCCTCATCGTCGGAGAGCGCCGGCGTGAACGTCTCGGCGATGTCCCTCGGCTCGAGCTCGAAGTCGCCGGATGCGTCCAAGGCCTCCGATTCGCCGGACTGCTCTTCCCAGTCGCCGGAATCCTGCTGGTCGCGTTCGCTCACGCCACTACCTCCACGTCGATCTCAAGGGCACCATACGTGTCCGCGCTCACCTCGTCGTCAGCCGGCGACGCGAGTCCGCCGGTGACCTGGAACTCCACCGCGAGGGTCTCCCCCGAGATGAGCTCCCGGTGCGCCTCGATGGCGGCGACCGACGCGTCGTCGGCGCGCAGGGCGAGGCGGATGCGGTCGGAGACCTCGAGTCCTGCCTCCTTGCGTGCATCCTGGACCGCACGCACGACGTCGCGCGCGAGGCCCTCTGCGGCGAGCTCCGCACTCACGTTCGTGTCGAGCACGAGGATGCCGCCGCTCGGCAGCAGGGTGATGGCCCGGTCGTCGCTCTCGCCTGCGGTGACGAGCTTGACCTCGTACTCACCCGCCTCGAGCTGCAGTCCGCCGGCCGTGACGACGCCATCGACCTCGCTCCAGTCTCCGGACTTCGAGGCCTTGATCGCCAGCTGCACCTGCTTGCCGAGGCGCGGACCAGCGGCGCGCGCGTTGACCTGCAGGACGCGGTCGATGCCGTACTTGGCCTCGGACTCGGCGACGAAGCGCTCGAACTCGACGGACTTCACGTTGAGCTCGTCACGCAGGATGCTCGCGAAGGGCTCGAGCGCATCCGTGTCCGGCGCGACGACGGTGAGGCTCGCGAGCGGGAGGCGCACCCGGCGCCCGGCCTGCTTACGCAGGGACAGCGCTGAGCTCGTGACGCGGCGGACCGCATCCATCGAGTCGACGAGCGCCTGATCGCTCGGGAACGCCGACGCGTCCGGCCAGTCGGTGAGGTGCACGCTGCGTCCGCCAGTGAGCCCGCGCCACACCGTCTCGGAGATGAGCGGCGTGAGCGGTGCGGCGACGCGCGTGAGCGTCTCGAGCACGGTGTAGAGCGTGTCGAACGCCTCGGTGCTCGTGGCGTCGTCGGTCACTCCCCGCCAGAAGCGGTCGCGCGAGCGACGCACGTACCAGTTGGTGAGCACGTCGCCGAAGTCGCGGAGGCGCGATGCGGCGGTCGTCGAGTCAAGTGCCTCGAGGTCTGCCTGCACCTCGGAGACGAGCACGCCCAGCTTGGCGAGGATGTACTGATCGAGCACGTCGCTCGAGTCGGTACGGAACGTCGCCTCGTACGCCTCAGTCGAGCCGACCGCGGTGTTCGCGTAGGTCGTGAAGAAGTAGTACGTCGACCACAGCGGCAGGAGGAACTGGCGGACGCCCTCGCGGATCGTCTCCTCGGTCACGATGAGATTCCCGCCGCGCAGCACGGGGCTCGCCATGAGGAACCAGCGCATGGCATCCGACCCGTCCCGGTCGAACACCTCCTGCACGTCCGGGTAGTTGCGGAGGCTCTTCGACATCTTGCGACCGTCGTTGCCGAGCACGATGCCGTGGCTCACGACCCGCTTGAACGCGGGACGGTGAAAGAGCGCCGTCGAGAGCACGTGCATGACGTAGAACCAGCCGCGCGTCTGCCCGATGTACTCGACGATGAAGTCGGCGGGCGAGTGCGAGTCGAACCACTCGCGGTTCTCGAACGGGTAGTGCACCTGCGCGTACGGCATGGAGCCGGAGTCGAACCACACGTCGAGCACGTCGGGGATGCGCCGCATCGTGGATGCGCCGGTCGGGTCGTCCGGGTTCGGGCGCGTGAGCTCGTCGATGAACGGGCGGTGGAGGTCGGTCGGGCGCACCCCGAAGTCTCGCTCGATGTCGTCGAGCGAGCCGTAGACGTCGATGCGCGGGTAGTCGGGGTTGTCGCTCTTCCACACCGGGATGGGGCTGCCCCAGTACCGGTTGCGGCTGATCGACCAGTCGCGGGCCCCTTCGAGCCACTTGCCGAACTGGCCGTCTTTGACGTTGTCCGGCACCCAATCGATCTGCTGGTTGAGTTCGACGAGCTCGTCGCGGAACTGCGTGACGCGCACGAACCAGCTCGAGACGGCCTTGTAGATGAGGGGCTTGCGGCAGCGCCAGCAGTGCGGGTAGGAGTGCTCGTAGCTGGCCTGCTTGAACAGCCGACCGTCGGCCCGCAGGAGCTGGGTGAGCGGCTTGTTGGCATCGAAGACCTGCAGACCCGCGACGGGCTCGACGGCAGAGAGGAACTTGCCGCCCTCGTCGACGGAGAGGATCGTGGGGATGCCGGCGGCGTCGCTGAGCACCTTGTCGTCCTCACCGTAGGCGGGGGCCTGGTGCACGATGCCGGTGCCGTCGCTCGTGGTGACGTAGTCGCCGAGCAGGAACTGCCACGCGTTCTGCGTGCCGTAGGTCTCGGTGTCGGCGTAGAAGTCCCACAGGCGCTGGTATCGGACGCCGGCGAGCTCGGCGCCCTTGAGGGTGCGGCTGGTCGCGGCGGCCGCGTCCTCCGCGCTCTCGTAGCCGAGCTCCTTGGCGTGGGCCGCGACGCGTGCGCTGGCGAGCAGGAAGGAGCCCGCGCCCGTCTCGGCGCCGTCTGCCGCGCCGAGCGGGCCAGCTGGTACGACGGCGTAGTCGATCTCGGGGCCGACCGCGAGGGCCAGGTTGGTCGGGAGCGTCCACGGGGTCGTCGTCCAGGCGAGCGCCTTCACGCCGGCGAGGCCGAGCGCATCCGCCCGTTCCCCCTCGAGCGGGAAGGTGACGGTGACGGTCTGGTCCTGACGCATCTGGTAGACGTCGTCGTCCATGCGCAGCTCGTGGTTGGACAGGGGCGTCTCGTCGTTCCAGCAGTACGGCAGCACGCGGAAGCCCTCGTAGGCGAGGCCGTCGTCGTACAGCTTCTTGAAGGCCCAGAGCACCGACTCCATGTAGGAGATGTCGAGCGTCTTGTAGTCGTTCTCGAAGTCGACCCAGCGGGCCTGGCGGGTGACGTACTCCTGCCACTCGCGCGTGTACTTGAGCACCGACTCGCGGGCGGCGTCGTTGAACGTGTCGATGCCCATGGCCTCGATCTCGGCCTTCGACTGGATGCCGAGCTGGCGCATGGCCTCGAGCTCGGCGGGCAGGCCGTGCGTGTCCCAGCCGAAGCGGCGGTGCACCTGGCGGCCGCGCATCGTGAAGTAGCGGGGGAAGACGTCCTTCGCATACCCGGTGAGGAGGTGCCCGTAATGCGGGAGGCCGTTCGCGAAGGGAGGGCCGTCGTAGAAGACCCACTCCTCGGCGCCCTCGCGCTGGTCGATGGAAGCCTGGAAGGTGCCGTCTTCTCGCCAGAAGTCGAGCACCCGCTCTTCGAGGCGCGGGAACGACGGTGAGGCGGCGATGCTGTCTCTTGTCGAGCTGGCGGGATCGGCGGCTGGTCCGAACGAGGCCTTCGGGTAGCTCATGCGGTGGAACTCCTGGCAGTAAGTGGATGTGCTTGGTCTGCTTCAGGGACGCCTTCCGGCGCGGTACCACCCCGATTGCGCGCTCCCCCGGATGATGTTCCGGAGGCGCTCGCCACTCGTTCCGGGCTGTGACGGGCCCTCCCGACCGGTTCTACTTGGCCTGCGCTCCTCGAGAGGCTCGCTCACCGTTCTTCCGGGGACTCCCCGCTGATGGGCGGATCACAGTCATGCTGCGAACATCGTACGCGCCTGGGCATGCTGCGCGAAACGGACAGGCCAGGCTCAAGGGAAGGCTGTGTACGCTCGCCTCTTCTGGATTCACCGACGGACGGCACCCAAAGCATGCTCACCTCTCACCTCTCCAAGCTCGCAGCGACCAGCATCTTCGCGACCATCGCGCTCACCGGCTGCTCAGCGCTCGGCGGAGAGGAGACGGCGACTCCGTCGCCCTCGGCTTCGACGACGACCGAGGCCACGACGGCTGACGGTGGCGGAACCTGCGCGGACGTGCAGGCCGAGATCGATTCGATCAGCACGAGCGTCCAGGGCATCGCCGACCAGGTGCCCGGTGACATCCCCGGAGCCGTCGCGACGCTCGCGACCATAGGTGCCAACCTCACGACGCTGCAGCAGAGCGTCACGGACCCCGACCTCAAGACGCACGTCGACACGCTCGTCACCGAGGTGACAGAGCTGCAGACGACAGCTGGGGAGCTCGCGAACGGCGAAGGTGGCTTCGCGGCCGCCGCGAGCATCCTCACGCAGCTCGGCGAAGTCGAGTCTGCCCTCTCGTCACTGACGGCCTACTGCGAGCTGCAGACGAGCTAGAGGAACCGGAGGACCCTCGAGCAGCGCCCTCCGAGACCTTGCGAGAGCTGCGGACCCGGGCGACGGTCTCGGCTGCTGTCAGCTCCCGTGCAACTGCTCCTGCAGCGCTGAGCCGCGCAGAGTTCTGCGCCGGAAGAGTCGATACTCCCAGCCCGGTCGGAGGGCTCGCCATCTGCCCGCCCGGTCGCGCACGACTTCAAGCTGGTTCTTGTGGGCCAGGTGATGATGGAAGCTGCAGAGGAGCACTCCCTCATCGACGTTCGTGAGGCCGCCTTCAACCCACGGCGTGGTGTGGTGCGCTTCGCACATGCCCGGCGGCTTCCAGCAGCCCGGCGTGATGCAGCCCCCGTCGCGGGAGGCGAGTGCTCTGCGCTGCGCGCGACTGTACAACCGCTGACGGCGGCCGAGTCTCAACGGTTCTCCGTTCGAGCCCAGGAGCGCCACCTGCACGAACCCGTCGCAGAGGGTCTTCGCGACCAGGCTCGGCGGCACCGGCGTTCCGGTGCGTTCGAGGTGCGGCACATCGGCTGGGCGACTGGCCTTCCCGTTCAGGCCAGCGTCTGTTGTGGTGATGACGACGGTGGGCGCCTCCCCGCCCGCGCGGGGAGCGTCCGGGGCTTCCGCGAATCGCGCGAAGACCAACTCCACGGCGTCCATACGCTGCTGGGCGGGCGTGCGCTGGTCAGGGATTCGCTCATCCGGATGCGAGACATCGACGTCCGCCGCATCGAGTCCCTCGGCACCGCGTGCGGCAGCGCCAGCCCTCGGATTACCCGGCTCGTCCGGGGCGACCTCGCGGGACGCGACAGCTGCGTCGGGGGCGTGGGCGTTCCCGATGGGCGGGGCCTCTTCGAAGGCAACCTTGCGGCGGGGCGAGGTGACCGTCTCGCACACCTTCCGGAGCAGCTCCCCCTGCTCCGGAGTCGCGACGAATCGACCCGTGACCGTGCCGTCCGAACGCTCCCGCATCCAGAATCCCCGCTTGCGCGCAACGCGCTCCGCGAGTGGTTCCGCGCCGTCGGGGTCGAGGAACGCCACCCACTGCGCGGCCTGGACGCGAAGCAGTTCCGGAGTTGCCGGGGCAAGATCCTCTGGGTTCACGCCCCGCGCCGAGTCGACAAGCTCCGTCTCAGCCGCGTCGAGATGGGCTCGCTCGGCACGGCCGTTCACGGGCTTCAATCCCTGCACGATCGCGGACGCCTGCCCGAGCGTGATCTGCGCAGCTGCAAGCGCGGTCGCAACGGCCGGGTGTGCCGGCCCGAGATGCTCGCCCGTCAGACTCACCGGGGCGCGGGTGGTCTCCGCAACGCGAACCAGCGACCCGGCCTCGGCGTAGGGGACCCCCAGGAGCTGCTGGAGCAGCTCCGCAAGGTTAGAGAAGCCCATGCTCCGAACGAGCTCGTCGGGTGCCGAGCCCTCCTCGTCACGACGAAGCACCTCCCCCGCAACCTCGACCAACGCCGCGTCCAGTGCGCGCCGACGGCTCGCGAGCTCCGCGATCACCACGGGAATCTCCATCGCCAGCAAAGCCAGAGCGTTGCCGGGGGCCGCGATGAGCGCGTCGACCGTCGCGGTCTCCGGCGACGACCTCCTGGAGGTCGCCCCGTTGCGCCCCGTGCCGCTCTGCCCAAGAACCATGATGACCTCCCCCCGGGATCACCTCCAGCCTAGCACTCAGGCCATCACTACACACTCGTTGACCAGGAATTTATCAATGTTTTTCGAAGATAAAATCGACCGAGAAGCTCCGGACCAGAGGACACCAGACTGCAGCGGGCGCCTCGAGGCCGAACGCCTCCAGCGGTAGCCACAGGCCTACTCGGCCGAGTACGCCCGGAAGATCGGGGCGCTCGCCTCGTCCACGACTCTCGAGAAGCTGCCCCGGGTGGGCCCCTCCTCGATCCAGAACACGGTCGCGGCGATGGTCGCCGAGATGATGGACCCTGCGCAGACGGTGCGCTGCAGCCACCCCAGCCCCGGCTCCGCTCGGGCAAGGAAGTCCATGAGCGCCGCCTGCTGGGCCAGCGCGCGCTTCGTGCCAGTCGCGGCGAGGTCTGCACTCGTGCCTGCCACGCTGCGCAGCGAGCCCGCCCAGCGGACGGTTTCGGGCTGCACCGTGTCGGCGATCTCGAGCAGCACCTTCCGGAGCGTCGCGAGGCCTTCTCCCCTCTTCGGGGCACCGCGCGCGACGAGCTCGGTCGCGGCTGCCTCGAGCCGCGGAGGAACCTCGGCGAGGAGCGGGTCGAGACCGACCCACAGCACGTCGGCCTTCGCTGTGAAGTAGTTGAAGAACGAGCTCCTCGCGACGCCGGCACGGCGGGCGATGTCGCTCGCGCTCGTCTGCTCGTAGCCCTGCTCGAGGAACAGCTCGAGGGCGGCCTCTTCGAGCGTCTCGCGACTCGACGCGGAGGGTCGGCCTCGACGCGCGACCCGTTCCTCGTGCTCCGTCATCATCTTCTCATTTCTGCATGGTGTTCAAATAAGCAGTTACACTCTCCGAGTGCCAGCATCAGCCACCCGCCGCGCGGCGAAGCCCATCGCGCTCCTCGCCCTCGCCGCAGCCCTCATCGTGCCACTTGCCGCATGCTCCAGCGAGGCGACCTCGTCGGACCAGCCGCAAACCCTCAGGTACGCCTCGGGAGACGCTGAGCCCACGTGCCTCGACCCGCACGTCGGAGGCAACTGGCCCCAGGCGATCCTCGCGAACCAGTTCCTGGAGTCGCTCTTCTCGAAGAACGACGCAGGGGAGATCATCCCATGGCTCGCAACGGGAGCCGAAGCGTCCGACGACCAGCTGAGCTGGACGATCACCCTCAAGGAGGGCGTGAGCTTCACCGACGGCACCCCGTTCGACGCGGACGCCGTCGTCGCGAACGTCGAGCACATCAAGGACCCCGAGACCGCCTCGTCGACGGCCATCCTCGCCCTCGGGAAGGTCTCCGAAGCGGTCGCGGTCGACGAGCGCACCGTGCGCTTCGACCTCAGCGAGCCCGACAGCGCGCTCCTGGAGTCGCTCGCACAGACCTGGCTGGCCATCGAGTCCCCCGCAGGGCTCGAGCGCGGGGCGGAGGAGAACTGCCTCGCCCCGATCGGCACCGGCGCCTTCCAGGTCGCGTCGTGGGAGAAGCAGTCCCAGGTCGTGCTGACGCGCAACGAGAACCACACGACAGCGCCGGAAGACGGCGTGACGAGCGAGGGCCAGCCCGGCGCGACGGTCGGCACCATCGAGTGGAAGTTCATCCCGGACGCCGCCACCCGCCTCGCCGCGCTCCAGTCCGACCAGGTCGACATCATCGACTCCGTGCAGCCGGATGCGCTCTCGCAGTTCCAGGCGAACGGCGCGGAGGAGACGCTCATCGGCGCCCGCCCCGGTGTGACGGCCCGCATCGAGCTCAACACGACGCGCGCGCCCTTCGACGACCCCAAGGTGCGCGAGGCGTTCGCCGCCTCGGCCGACATCGACGCTGCGGTCGAGTCGCTCTACTTCGGAACCCTCGACCGGTCGACCTCGGTGCTCTCGAGCGCAACACCCTTCGCGACCTCGCACCCGGACTCCTTCGGGTTCGACGCGGCACGCGCATCCACGCTGCTCGACGAGGCCGGATGGACCGAGCGCGACGCCGACGGCGTCCGCACGAAGAACGGCGAGCGCCTCGAGGTAGCGTTCCCGGTCTCCACGAACCAGTCGATCCCGGCCGAGATCTCCGTGCTCGAGCAGATCGCAGCGACGAGCGCCGAGGTGGGCTTCGATGTGCGGCTCGAGCTGCTCGATCTCTCGACCTGGTACGAGCGCAGCGGCACGTGGGAGTTCGACGCCATCGTCGCGCCGTACTCGAAGAACTCCGCCGATGTGCTCCGCATCGTCTACTCGACCGACAGCATCACCCCCGCCCCGAGCGGCTACCACGCCAACAACACCGGCCTCTCGCTGCCGGCGCTCGACGCGGCGCTCGACGCGGCCGCGAAGACGAGCGACGACGCCGAGCGCGAACGTCTCTACGGCGAGGCACAGCAGCTCATCATCGACAGCGGCACCGTCATCCCGCTCTACGACCAGACGGTGCAGTTCGCCTACGGCGCCAACGTGCACGGCTTCCGCCTCCAGCCGAACGTCAACGTGCCCTCGCTCGTGAACGTCACCATCGAGTAACTGGGCCACGACTGAGCACGGCGCACGAGACAATCGTCGGATGACGAAGGATGCGCGACCTCGCGCGGCACGCCTGCTGCCGCTGATTCCGCGCATCCTCCTGCGTCTCGGCGGCGCGGTGCTCGTGCTGTGGGCCGTCGTCACCGTCACCTTCTTCGCGGTGCGCGCCGTGCCGGGCGACCCCGTGCTCGCGATCCTCGGCGGGCCGGGCTCCAACGCGAGCGCCGAGGCCGTCGCGCAGGCCCGCGCCGAGAACGGGCTCGACCAGCCGCTCTTCCTCCAGTACCTCGCGCAGCTGTGGCGCACGGCGACCGGAGACCTCGGCTTCAGCTACGCCCAGCGCGAGAGCGTCGCGTCGCTCATCGGCGAGCAGCTGCCTGGTACGCTCGCCCTCGCCGGCCTCTCCCTCCTCCTCGCCTGGGCGATCGCGCTCACCGTGGCCTGGTGGTCGACCGGGAGGAGCCGAATCGCGTGGGGCATCGCATCGACGCTCGAGGTCGTCGCGGCGGCGGTGCCGCACTTCTGGCTGGCCTCCGTGCTCGTGCTGATCTTCGCCGGAATGCTCGGGCTTCCGGTCGCCGTCTCGGGCCCGGGGCTCGCCGGGCTCATCCTGCCGAGCGTCACCCTCGCGCTCCCCCTCGCCGGGTACCTCGGGCAGGTCATGCGCGAGCAGATGCTCGACGCCCTCGAGTCGCCGTTCGTGCTGGCCGCGCGAGCGCGGGGCGAGGGCCCGAGCGGCATCTTCTGGCGGCACGTGCTGCGCCACGCGGCGATCCCCGCAGTCGGCCTCAGTGGCTGGGCCCTCGGCTCCCTCGTCTCCGGCGCGGTGGTCGTCGAGACGATCTTCGCGAGGCCAGGACTCGGCCGCTCTCTGCTCGCCGCGGTCGGTGCGCGGGATGTGCCCTACGTGATCGGAGTCCTCGTCGTCGTCGCGGCCGCCTACATGGTCGTGACCGTCCTCACCGACCTGATCGAGCCGCTCATCGATCCGCGCTCGCGCGACCGAGCGGGCGTGACCGCATGAGTCTCGACGCGGCAGCGGTCCGGGATGCTCGTGCGGGCACGACGGGACAGCGCGACGGCCGCACCCGCTCCGGTTCCCGGCGCGGGCTCTGGCTCGGCGTCTGGCTCGCCGTGGCGGCGATCTACCTTCTGGCCGCGGTCTTCCCGCAGCTCCTCGCCCCTGGCGACCCGCTCGCCGTGAACCCCGCCGATGCGTTCTCGCCTCCCGTCGCCGCGCATCCGCTCGGCACGGACGAGTCCGGCAGGGGGGTCTACACCCGCATCGTGCACGGCGCCTCGTCGTCGCTCACGATCGGCGCCCTGGCAACCGTGATCGGGCTCCTCCTCGGCGCCGTGTTCGGCCTCGCCGCGGGCCTCGGACCCCGATGGCTCGACTTCGGGACGACGAGGATCGTCGAGGTCTTCTTCGCGTTCCCCGGCATCCTCCTCGCGCTCCTGCTCATCACGCTCGCGGGCCCGGGCGTCGTCACCACGACCATCGCGGTCGGCCTCTCCACTGCCCCCGGCTACGCGCGCCTCATCCGCTCACAGGTGCTGCGCGTGCGGGCGAGCGCCTACATGGAGGCGGACCTCGTGCTCGGCAGGTCGCGCTGGCACAGCTTCACGAGGACGCTGCTGCCGAACGTGGCCTGGCCCCTCTTCTCGCTTGCCACCCTCGGCCTCGGCCAGGCCATCGTGTGGGCGGCTGCGCTCAGCTACCTGGGCCTGGGCGAACCACCACCCAGCCCGGAATGGGGATCAATGCTCTCCGCCGGCCGCCTCTACCTGCCGACCGGCAGCTGGTGGCTCACCATCTTCCCCGGCACCGCGATCGTGGGCGCGGCCGTCACGGCGACGATGCTCGGTCGCATCATGCAGCAGCGCACGAGGCAGGCAGGATGAGCGACGCATCGAGCCCGGAACCCCGGCGGGAAGCGCCGACCGTGCGGGCAGAAGAGCTGCGCATCTCCTTCGGCAACTTCGAGGCGGTGCGCGGAGTCTCCTTCGACGTGCGGCGCGGCGAGTGCCTCGCGCTCGTCGGCGAGTCGGGCTCCGGCAAGTCGGTGACCGCCAGGGCGCTGCTCGGGCTGAGCGGCGACGGCGCCCGAGTGGAGGCCCGCACGCTCAGCCTCGGCGGCGTCGACCTGCCGCTGGCGAGCGGCGACGGCGACTGGCGGTCGATCCGCGGCGGGCGCATCGGGCTCGTGCACCAGGATGCGCTGGTCGCGCTCGACCCGCTCCGCCCCGTCTGGCGCGAGGTCGACGACGCACTGCGGCTGCACACCGGCCTCGGGCACGAGGCGCGCCGCCGCCGCGTCCTCGAACTGCTCGAGCGGGCTGGACTCGAGGACCCCGGGTCGATCGCGCGCCGCCGCAGCGGCCAGCTCTCCGGCGGCCAGCGACAGCGTGTGCTCATCGCTGCCGCCTTGGCGGGGGAACCGGAGCTGCTCATCGCCGACGAGCCGACGAGCTCTGTCGACCAGGCCGTGCAGGCGCAGCTGATCGAACTGTTCTCCGCACTCAAGGCCGACGGCATGACGATGCTCTTCATCACCCACGACCTGGGCGTCGTCCAGCGCCTCGCCGACCGGGTCGCCGTCATGAGCGAAGGACTCATCGTCGAGACGGCGCCGACGGCGCGGCTCTTCGCGGCTCCCGAGCACAGGGTCACTCGCCAGCTGCTCGCCGCGCAGCCGAAGCCGGCTCCCGGCCCGCTCGCGAGCACGGCCGCGGCGGATGTCCCTCCGCCGCTCCTGGAGGTGCGCGGCGTCTCGAAGACCTTCCGGGGAGCGGGGAGCGCGCCCATCCAGGCCGTGCGGGAGGCGTCCTTCACACTCTCGCGCGGCGAGACGCTCGGGATCGTCGGGAGCTCGGGCTCCGGCAAGTCGACGCTGGCCCGCATCGCGCTCGGCTTGGAACGGCCGGACGCGGGCACTGTCTCGTTCCTCGGCGACGCCTGGAGCCCCGCCCCCGAGCGCCTGCGCCGTGCCCGCCGAGCGAAGCTCGGCTCCGTGCCCCAGGATGCGCTCTCGAGCTTCGACCCCAGGCGCACGGTCGGCGAGATCCTCGCCGACGCGCTCACCGCGGGGCGCTCGACGTCCGTCCGGACGAGGCGCGACGCCATCGACGCGGCGCTCGAACGAGTCGGGCTCGACGGCTCGATCGCCGGACTCCGCCCGCTGCACCTGAGCGGCGGCCAGCGCCAGCGCCTCGCCATCGCCCGCGCGCTCGCCCCCGAACCAGAGGTGCTGCTGTGCGACGAGCCCGTCTCATCCCTCGACGTGACCGTGCAGGCGCAGGTGCTCGCGCTCCTCGAACGCCTCGTCGACGAGCTGGGCCTGGCCTGCGTGTTCATCTCGCACGACCTCGCCGTCGTCGCGCAGCTCGCCGACCGAGTCGCCGTCATGAGCGACGGCGAGATCGTCGAGACGGCATCCGTGTCCGAGCTGTTCTCCACGCCGAAGCACCCGGCCAGCCGCACGCTCCTCGACGCCCACAAGAGCCTCGAGGTGCGCTGAGCCGACCGGGCGCATCGCCGCCGGTATCGCCTACTCGACCGTCAGGAACCCCGAGCCGACGGACACCGAGAGCGTGTTCTTGGCGGAGTCCGACTGCCGGACATTGACGTTCGCCATCCCCGACTCGTTCAAGCCCGTCTCGAGCTTGTAGGTGCCGTCCGGCAGCGAGACGCTTCCGAAGCCCGACTCGAGGGAGATGTCGGTGCTCTTCGGGGCCGCTCCCCCGAAGATGGCGTTGAGGGCCCCCGAGCTGGCGGCGAGCACCACATCCCCTGGCACCTCGGCGTCGATGTTGGAAGCGCCAGACCCCGTCGTGAGGCTCAGGTTGGCCGCCGACCCCTCGAAGTTGCTCGCACCCGAGTTCGTCTCGATGACCAGGTCCCCGAAGTCGCCGTCGATGGTCGCGGCCCCCGAGCTGACGTTGACCTGCGCATCCAGCTCCCCGTCCTCCAGGCTCTCCGGGAGGGTCAGCGAGAGCTCCTCCTCACCGAACCCGCCGCCGTTCCTGGTGCCGCCCACCCGCTCGACGACGAGCTCGCCGCCCTCGGTCACGAGCTGCCACTCGTCGGCCTTCGTGAACCCCTTCGACTGCACACGCAGCTCGGCCTGCGAGACGTCGCCGAACTCGATCTCCATGCCGACCGAGTCGATGTCGACGCGCAGCGAGGTGACGCCGGCGATCGACTGGCGGATCGTGGTCTCGTCGCGCAGGACGTCGCGGAGATTGGCGAAGAATCCGCTGGTCACGGTTCCGGCGACGACCATGCCGCCGATGATCGCGACCGTGATGGTGATCCACCCGAATCGCTTCGGGCTGATGCCATCAGCGTCTGCGTCTGGGCGGGCGTCGGGCTCGAGAGTTGGCGTGGTCATCGGAGTTCTCCGTTCGTGGCGCGGGCGGTGAGGCCCTGTCCATCGAGGTGTGTCTGTGGCTGCGGGCGGGGCGCATGCCCCTGCCCGTCGAGATGGGCGAGCACGGCGAGCACCCTGCGGTTGCCGCCGTCGCCCTGGTCGAGCTCGAGCTTCTGGAAGACCGCAGAGATGTGCTTCTCGACGCTCCCCGCGCTGACGTGGAGCTCCTCGGCGATCGCATGGTTCGAGCGGCCTTCGGCCATGAGTCCGAGCACCTCGGACTCGCGGGGTGTGAGGCGCTCGAAACGCGCATCCCTGGTCTTCCGGGCGAGCAGCTGGGCGACGACCTCTGGGTCGAGCACCGTGCCGCCAGCCGCGACGTTGTCGACGCCGGCGAGGAACTGCTCGACGTCGGCGACCCGATCCTTGAGGAGGTAGCCGAGCCCGCCCCTCGAGCTCGAGATGAGCTCGGACGCGTACCGCTCCTCCACGTACTGCGAGAGGACCAGCACGGCGAGGCCCGGGTCGGTGGCCCGGAGCCGGAGCGCGGCCCGGATGCCCTCGTCGGTGAACCCTGGTGGCAGGCGGACGTCGAGGATGACGAGCTCCGGGTCCGTCTCGGCGACGAGCCGGTCGAGCCTGCCGTCGTCGGCGAGGATGCCCACCATGGTGTGGCCGGCGTCCTCGAGCAGGCGGGCGATGCCCTCCCGCAGGAGCGCGGAGTCTTCGCAGATCAGGATGCGCATGGCACGCTCACCTCGATCGTCGTCGGGCCTTCCGGCGGGCTCGAGATCATGATCGCGCCGCCCGCCGCTTCGATGCGGTCGGTGACCCCGTCGAGTCCGCCGCCGGGGACGAGACGTGCCCCGCCTCGTCCGTCGTCCTGGATGCGAGCCCAGAGCATCGAGCCGCGCATGCGGACCTGCACCGAGATCTCCGACGCACCAGAGTGCTTCGCCGCGTTGCCGAGCGACTCGGCGACCGCGAAGTAGACGGCGGCCTCCGCATCCTTCGAGCAGCGGCCGGGGAGCTGCGCATCGAGCACGACCGGGATGTGCGAGCGGGCAGCGAGCCCCGAGAGCGCGGCGTCGAGGCCACGGTCGGTGAGCACGGCGGGCTGGAACCCACGGGCCAGCTGCCGCAGCTCGGTGACAGCGTCCTTCGTCGAGGCGTGCGCCTCGTCGATGAGCTCGGCCGCCCTGGCGGGATCCGATTCGAGCTTCTGCTTGGCCATACCGAGTGTCATGCCGATCGACACGAGCCTCGGCTGCACGCTGTCGTGCAGGTCACGCTCGATGCGGTCGCGCTCCGTGGCTGCGCCGCGAACTGCGACGGTGCGGCGACGCCCCGCGTCGCGCACTTCCTCCTCGAGCTGCTGCTCCCGGTCGCGGGAGAGGAGGCTGATGGATGCCGCGCGCTGCACGTAGGCGAACGCGACGATGAGGGCGACGGCGACCAGCAGCATGCCGATGCCGATGAGCAGGCCGATGAACGGGCTGACGGCGAAGTCCATGCCCCAGACGCTCAGGGTCTCCCGGTTCTGCAGCGGCGAGAAGAGCGCGAAGACGCCGGAGACGCCGAGCTGCAGGGCGCCGAGGGAGAGCGTTCCGAGCACCGCGACGATCACGAGGTGCAGCATCGCCTTCCAGTTCGCCCCGTCGGCGAACTGCACGAGCGGCGTGAGCACGAACCGCCAGCCGTCGCGGCGACGCGATCGGCGCATCCCGGCGTCGTCGAGCGGCCGGTCGTAGAGGGCCGCCACCCGGCGCCGCTCGAAGGCGGAGACGCCGCGGAACGAGAACGCGAGGCCAGCGAGGACGACGACGCCGAAGCCAAGCACGAAGAGCAGTCCGACGCCGAGTCCCAGGAGGCCGAACATGAGCGAGAGGAGGAGCGGCGCTATGACGCCGCCGGCGGCGAGGTGCAGCGAGGTCAGACTCAGCTGCTTGACGTTGTTCTTCATGTCCACAACGCTATGGTCGCGCGCCTCGCCGCGACACGGAGCATCCCTCACTCCTCAGCGGGGGTTTTCCCCCAGATGGTCTTCCCCACATCGGGAAGCATCCGGGCGCAGCTGCGAGCATGGATGCATGACTCTGGACGTCGTGATCATCGCCGACACCCACCTCCCGAAGCGCGCGAAGGCCCTCCCTGAGGTGCTCTGGCGGGCGATCGAACGCGCGGACGTGGTCTTCCACGCCGGCGACTGGGTCGACGGCGACACGCTCGATGCGCTGCAAGCTCGGGCGAGCCGGATGGTCGGGGTGTGGGGCAACAACGACGGCCCCGAGCTGCGGGAGCGCCTCCCGGAGGTCGCCAGCGTCGAACTCGACGGCGTCCGTTTCGCGATGATCCACGAGACCGGGCAGAAGGCGGGGCGGGAGCGCCGCATGGAAACGCTCTTCCCCGACACCGACGTGCTCGTCTTCGGGCACAGCCACATCCCGTGGGACACGACCACCCCCAACGGGCTGCGCCTCCTCAACCCCGGCTCCCCCACTGACCGTCGCCGACAGCCGCGGGTCACCTACCTGAGCGTGCGGGTGGATGCCGGGCAGCTCACGCGGGCGGAGCTGCGGGACGCGCGCACGGGTGATCTGGTTCCAGACGCCGACGGCGCTCCCTGAGCACCGGATCCCGACTCCCACCCCGGCTCCCGGCTCCCGGCTACGAGTCGGCGGTCGCCGTGTCTGCGTCGATGTCGTGCCGCTCGAGGAACTCGAACACCTCGCGCTGGTCGACGCCGGGGAAGTCGCCCGTCGGGAGGGGCGAGAACACGTGCGCGTGCACGCGGGCGCTCGGCCAGGCCTTCGCCGACCAGCGCTCGCTGAGGTCAGCCCCCGGAGTGCGGCAGCACGCCCCGTCCGGGCAGGTCGACGACGCGCGCTGCTTCGTGTCGCGCCCGCGGAACCAGCGGGCCTCGTCGAACGGCACCCCGATGGTGATGGAGAACTCGCCGGCGTCGGCGTGCCCGGTCTGGGTGGAGCACCAGAACGTGCCGGCAGGGGTATCGGTGTACTGGTAGGTCTCCGTGGTCCGGTTCGTCCGGGCGAGGGCGCTCACGGCCGAGAACTTCCGGCACACGAACTGGCCCTCGACGGAGCCGGTGACGTCCTGCGGGAGCGGGAGGGAGTCGTTCTCGTAGGCCTTCGAGATGGAGCCCTTGTCGTCGACGCGCAGGAAGTGCAGCTTGATGTCGAGATGTGAGGTGAGCAGGTTCGTCATGCGCAGGGCGGCGGCTTCGTGGGTCACGCCGAACGCGTCCCGGAAGTCCTCGACGGCCATGTCGCGGCGCTCCTTCGCGTCGCGGAGGAACGCGACCGAGCGCGCCTCCGGCATGAGGCAGGCCGCCGCGAAGTAGTTGATCTCGAGGCGCTGGCGCAGGAAATCGGCGTAGTCCTCGGGGCGGCGGTGGCCGAGCACCCGGTGCGCCATTGCCTGCAGCGCCATCGCGCGCAGCCCGTGCCCGCCGGGGATGGAGGCTGGCGGCAGGTAGATGCGGCCGTTCTCGAGGTCGGTGATGGAGCGCGTGGACCTTGGCAGGTCGTTGACGTAGATGAGCTGGAACCCGAGGTGGTCGGCCATCTTGCCGACCGAGTGGTGCATGAGGGCGCCGCGCGTGTGGTCCACCCTGCTGAGCAGCTCGTCGGCGAGCTTGTCGAGGTCGGGCATGTAGTTGTCGTGGGCGCGCATCGCGAGCCGCAGCTCGGTGTTGGCGCGGCGCGCTTCCTCGGGCGTCGCGCTCGCCTCGGTCCGGCGTCGCACGATCTCGCTGTGCATGCCGGTGAGGGCGCGCAGCACCTCGTCGGAGAGCGACTTCGTCGAGGGGATGCGCGGGAGGCCGAGCTCCTGGTACACGGTCGAGGTCTGCGCGCGCTCGAGCTCGATCTCGAGGCGGGAGCGATCATCCGGCGGCGTGTTGGCGAGCATCTCGCTCAGGTCGACGTCGAACACCTCGGCGAGCTGCTGCAGCACGGAGAGCTTCGGCTCGCGCTTGCCGTTCTCGATGAGCGAGAGCTGGCTGGCGAGCAGCCCGGTCCTCTCGCCGAGCGCTTCGAGTGTGAGCGAGCGCTCCTTGCGGTAGTAGCGGATGCGCCGCCCGAGCAGGAGGGAATCCACTGCGCCGCCTTTCCCTGTGGTTGCTGTCGATTTTTGCGCAGCGGGGAAAGGACCGAGTCCGCTCATGGGTGCCTCCGGGCATCTGAATTGCTGATGTGTGAAATTTTGCCATTTTTCTCGGCCAATCTCCATCCCGTGGCGTCCGGCGCAGGTCAACACTGGGTGTACGACGCCATGCACGTATGCGAGACGGAGACAGCTCGCATGCAGAACCGTGAAAGCAGCATCGAAATGACTGAACAGGCACATGACCACCTCGACGTCCCGCAGCGGGCAGCGAACCCGGAAGTCAACGACTGGGTCCGCGAGATCGCCGCGCTGACGAAGCCGAGCCGCATCGTCTGGTGCGACGGCTCCCAGTCCGAGATCGACGCCCTCACCGCCGAGATGGTCGAAGCAGGCACGCTCATCAAGCTCAACGAAGAGCTCCGCCCCGGCTCCTACCTCGCCCGCTCCGACGCCGGCGACGTCGCCCGCGTCGAGAGCCGCACCTACATCTGCTCGGAGAACGAGGAAGACGCAGGCCCCACGAACAACTGGCGCGCGCCCGCCGAGATGAAGGCAGAGCTGAGCGGCCTCTTCGACGGCTCCATGCGCGGCCGCCCCATGTACGTCGTGCCCTTCGCGATGGGCCCGCTCGGCGGTGCGATCACGCAGTACGGCGTCGAGATCACGGACTCCCCGTACGTCGTGCTGTCGATGGCCCTCATGACCCGCTCCGGCGACGGCGCCCTCGAGCACCTCACCCCAGGACGCGACTGGGTGAAGGCACTCCACACGGTCGGCTTCCCGCTCGAGTTCGAGGACGGGTCGAGCCGTCCCGACGTCGCCTGGCCGCACAACGAGTCGAAGTACATCACCCACTTCCCCGAGACGCGGGAGATCATCTCCTACGGCTCCGGGTACGGCGGCAACGCGCTCCTCGGCAAGAAGTGCTTCGCGCTGCGCATCGCGTCGGCCATGGGGCACGACGAGGGCTGGATGGCCGAGCACATGCTCCTCATCCAGGTCACGAGCCCTGAGGGCAAGACCTACACGCTCACGGGTGCATTCCCATCCGCGACGGGTAAGACGAACTTCGCGATGATGAAGCCCAAGCTCGATGGCTGGAAGGTCGAGACGCTCGGCGACGACATCGTGTGGATGCGCAAGGCCGCGGACGGTCGACTCAACGCCATCAACCCAGAGTTCGGCTTCTTCGGCGTCGCTCCCGGCACGGGCTACGACACCAACCCCGTCGCGATGGAGACCATCACGACGAACACGATCTTCACGAACGTCGCGCTGACCGACGACGGCGACGTCTGGTGGGAGGGAATGACCGACGAGGCGCCCGCGCACCTCATCGACTGGCAGGGCAACGACTGGACTCCCGAGTCCGGAACGAAGGCCGCGCATCCAAACGCCCGCTTCACGGTGCGCGCCTCGCAGTGCCCGACCCTCTCCCCCGCCTGGGAGGCTCCGGACGGCGTGCCCGTCGATGCGATCCTCTTCGGCGGCCGCCGTGCGAGCAACGTTCCGCTTGTCTTCGAGTCGAAGGACTGGCAGCACGGCTGCTTCCTCGGCGCGACGCTCGCCAGCGAGCAGACCGCAGCCGCAGAAGGCCCAGTCGGCATCCTGCGCCGCGACCCCTTCGCCATGCAGCCCTTCGCCGGCTACCACATGGCCGACTACTGGGGACACTGGCTGAACATCGGCGCCGACCTCGGCGACAAGGCACCCCGCATCTTCCAGGTCAACTGGTTCCGCAAGGACCAGGACGGGAAGTTCCTCTGGCCTGGCTTCGGCGAGAACGTGCGCGCCGTGAAGTGGATCGTCGACCGGCTCGAGAACCGTGCCGACTCGCTGGAGAGCCCCATCGGCCAGCTGCCCGTCACGAGCGACATCGACATCTCGGGCCTCGAGGGCTTCGAACCTGCCGCGCTCGAGGAGATCTTCACGGTCGACCCCGAGTCCTGGCTCGTGGAGGTCGGCGTGACCCGCGAGTACTTCGACAGCATCGGCGAGAAGGTCCCCGCGGCGCTCTACACCGAACTCGACGCCGTGCACGGCGCGCTGGACGCGGCTGCCGCATCCACCCAGACCAAGGCCCCCATCGGGGCCTGACAGACGGCGGCGAGCGGGACTCCGACCACTCGCCGCAAGCTGTGCCCCTCCGCGCGCGCGTGGCGCGGAGGGGCGCACAACTCCTGGCAGCTCGAACCCCTGTGTTCGCAGCTGAGCCCCTCAAGGATGCGCCCCTGAGGGGCTTTTCCTTGCCCTCGCAGGCGACCCGCCCGGCAACCCGCAACACCCCGGGAGCCGCTACCCTGGATGGGTTCACAACAGGCACCCCAGACTCGGTGCCGCCAACATCGACACGGAGTGTGCATGTCCAGCTCGCCCTCAGTTCCCTCTTCTTCCTCAACTCAGGGCATTCCTGACAAGCCCGTCCTCGAGGGCCTCGAAGTCAAGTGGGGTGAGCGCTGGGAGGACTCCGGCACCTACCGCTTCAACCGCGAAGGCGCCACTCGAGGCGACATCTACTCGATCGACACGCCTCCCCCCACGGCGTCCGGCTCGCTCCACGTCGGCCACGTCTTCTCGTACACGCACACCGACGTCGTCGCGCGCTTCCAGCGTATGAGCGGAAAGCGCGTCTTCTACCCGATGGGCTGGGACGACAACGGCCTCCCCACCGAGCGACGCGTGCAGAACTACTACGGCGTGCGCTGCGACCCATCGCTGCCCTACGAGGCCGACTTCACGCCGCCGCACGAGGGTGGCGACGGCAAGAGCATCAAGGCCGCCGACCAGCAGCCCATCTCGCGCCGCAACTTCATCGAACTGTGCGAGCAGCTCACCATTGAGGACGAGAAGGCCTTCGAGGAGCTCTGGCGCCAGCTCGGCCTCTCGGTCGACTGGACGCAGAGCTACCGCACGATCGACGACTCCTCGCGCCGCAAGAGCCAGCTCGGGTTCCTCCGCAACCTCGAGCGCGGCGAGGCGTACCAGGACCAGGCGCCGACGCTGTGGGACATCACCTTCCGCACGGCCGTCGCGCAGGCCGAGCTCGAAGACCGCGAGCAGCCGGGCGCCTACCACCGCATCGGCTTCACCCGCGAGGGTGGCGAGCCGATCTTCATCGAGACGACGCGTCCCGAGCTCCTCCCCGCGTGCGTGGCCCTCGTCGCGCACCCCGATGACGAGCGCTACCAGCCGCTCTTCGGCACGACCGTCACGACGCCCCTGTTCGGCGTCGAGGTGCCCGTGCTCGCGCATCCGCTCGCGCAGAAGGACAAGGGCAGCGGAATCGCCATGATCTGCACGTTCGGCGACGTCACCGACGTCGTGTGGTGGCGTGAGCTGAAGCTCCCGAACCGCACCGTGCTCGGCAAGGACGGCCGCCTCGTCGCGGATGCCCCCGAGGCCATCACGAGCGAGGCCGGCAAGGCCGCGTACGCCGAGCTCGTCGGCAAGACCGTGTTCAGCGCCAAGAAGGCCGTCGTCGAGCTCCTCCAGGCGTCCGGCGACCTGGTCGGCGACCCCAAGCCCATCCAGCACCCCGTGAAGTTCTTCGAGAAGGGCGACCGCCCGCTCGAGATCGTCTCCACCCGCCAGTGGTACGTGAAGAACGGCGCGACCGACGTCGACCTCAAGGCCCGCCTCATCGAGCTCGGCCGAGAGATCTCCTTCTGGCCCGACTTCATGCGCGTGCGCTACGAGAACTGGGTCGAGGGCCTCTCCGGCGACTGGCTCATCTCGCGCCAGCGCTTCTTCGGCGTGCCCATCCCCGTCTGGTACCCCATCGACGCCGACGGCGAGGTGCAGTACGAGTCGCCCATCACCCCGGATGCGTCGCAGCTGCCCGTCGACCCGTCCTCCGACGTCCCGAACGGCTACACCGAGGCGCAGCGGGGCGAGGCTGGCGGCTTCCTCGGCGAGGTCGACGTCATGGACACCTGGATGACCTCCTCCCTCACCCCGCAGCTCGCTGGTGGATGGGAGTCCGACGAGGAGCTCTTCGGTCTCGTCTTCCCCTACGACCTGCGCCCGCAGGGCCAGGACATCATCCGCACGTGGCTCTTCTCGACCGTGCTGCGCGCGCAGCTCGAGCACGGCGTAGCCCCCTGGTCGAACGCCACGATCTCCGGCTTCATCGTCGACCCCGACCGCAAGAAGATGTCGAAGTCGAAGGGCAACGTGGTCACGCCCGCCGACATGCTCAAGGCGCACGGCTCCGACGCCGTCCGCTACTGGGCGGCCTCCAGCCGCCTCGGCACCGACGCGGCGTTCGACCCGAAGAACCCGACGCAGATCAAGATCGGCCGCCGCCTCGCGATCAAGGTGCTCAACGCGTCGAAGCTCGTGCTGGGCTACGGCGACCACGTCGGCGAGGTCACGGAGCCGCTCGACCGCTCGATGCTCGCCGAGCTGAACCGAGTCGTCGGCGAGGCGACAAAGGCGTTCTCCGACTACAACCACGCTCGCGCGCTCGAAGTCACCGAGACCTTCTTCTGGACGTTCTGCGACGACTACCTCGAGCTCGTGAAGGAGCGCGCGTACGGCGCCGGCGAGGACGCCGCGGCTCAGGCCTCGGCCGTCACCGCCATGCGCTCGGCGATCGACGTGCTCCAACGCCTCTTCGCCCCGTTCATCCCGTTCGCGACCGCCGAGTCGTGGTCGTGGTGGCACGACTCCGAGCTGCACACGGCGGCCTGGCCGACGTCGGCGGACCTCGCGGCGGCCGGCGACCAGGACGGTGCGCTCCTCGCACTGACGAGCACGGCCCTCACGAGCATCCGCGGCGCGAAGACCGCGGCGAAGGCTTCCCAGAAGACGCCAGTGGCGAGTGCCGTCATCGCGGCGCCAGAGGAGTCGGTGGCGCTGCTTCGCCTCGCTTCCGCGGATCTCCGCCACGTCGGGCGCATCGAGCAGCTCGACTTCGAGGTCGCCGAGGCGCTCGAGGTCCGGGATATCGAGCTGCTCGTCGTCCCGCAGACCGAGGCGTCGTCGTAGGCTGGGGGTTCCCCCCAAGTCTGAGTGCAGCAGCGACGTCAGTGACAGAAGAGGAGTCAGGGCCGGCATGACAGTTCCTGAAAAGGCCAAGCCCCGCAAGCGAACGCGGGACCGCGCCGCGGCGCGTCCCAGCATCGAGGTCAGGGCCATGGGTCCGACCGACTACTTCGTCTGGCAGCCGCTGTTCGCGCAGCACGTGGATGCGCTGGGCGAAAGCTCCAACGACGGGCGCGCGCTCGGCGTGTGGCGCCACGTCGCCAGCAAGACGGGCAACCTCGAGGGCATGATCGCGTTCGTCGAGGGCGAGCCGCGCGGCTACGTGCTGTTCCGTGAGCGCCTCGATATCCGCGGTGCGCGCACGGTGCTGAACATCGAGGCGAAGTACTCGGGCGCCGACTCGAACCGGGCGGCCGTCAACGAGGAGCTCCTCGGCGCGGTGTTCGCCGCGGCCGCGAAGCGTGGCTTCGATGCCATCTCGTGGCTGGTCGACGCCGAGGACGAGGTCGGCCTGCAGCAGTCCGCGCGCATGGGCAGCCGCAGCGACGAGGTCCGCTTCGAGATCTCCGTCGACTCGCGTCAGCAGAACGAGGCCTAGACGTGCTCATCGGCGAACGGTGGCGGGCGGGCAGCCGCCCGCCACGCTCGCTCGAGCAGTACCAGGAGTTCGTCGAAGCCTGCTCCGCGCAGGAGCACGTCCTCTCCCCGACGGTCGGCGACGTCTCGAAGCTGTGGTGGACGCTCACCTGGCTCGAGGGGCGGCCCGTCGCCGAGCTCGAGCAGGGGCCGCGGGTCGCGCTCCGAGCTGACGGCTCGGTGCACGTGAGCGGCGCCGAGGAACCGGTCGGAGCTGGTGTCGGCGTCGCCGACGGCGACTCCCCCGAGCACGACGTGTTCGACGAAGACGACGATGACGACGATCTCTTCCCGGAGCCAGCGCCCCGCGCCTGAACGTCGTCTCCGCGCTGCGCGCGCTGCCCCCCCCCTGGTCCCGGGTCCCGGGTGTCGAAAGCTGACTTATGGTCGTCTCGATCGCGTGAGAACGACCACAACTCCGCTCTGCGTTTCGCGGACGGGGTGACGACCGGATGCGTCCGCTGAGCGCGGACAGCGGATGCGCGTGCCATGTCGGTGGTCGCGCCTAGGGTTGGAAGCATGACCCAGACCGTGCAGCTCGACGCCGAGAACCCGTTCGCCAACCCCAGCTCGCTTCCCTTCCAGTTGCCGCCGTTCGGAGAGGTGCGCGAAGAGCACTTCCTCCCGGCGTTCGAAGCTGGCATGGCGCAGCAGCTCGCGGAGGTCCAGGCGATCACGGCGAACCCCGAGCCTGCGACGTTCGCGAACACGGTCGAGGCCCTCGAGCGTTCTGGTCAGCTCCTCGAGCGCACGGCCGCCGTCTTCTTCACGCTCAGCTCCGGCGACGCGACCCCCGGCATCGACAAGATCGAGGCGGAGATCGGGCCTCGGCTGACGGCGCACGAAGACTCCATCACGCTGAACCGGGCACTGTTCGCGCGCATCCAGTCGGTGTACGACACCCGCGAGCAGGCGGGGCTCACCGACGAGCAGACGTTCCTGGTCGAGAAGGTGCACCGCAACTCGAGCCTCGCGGGTGCCGGCCTCGACGATGCGTCGTCGGCTCGTCTGCGTGAGCTCAACGGCCGCCTGTCGGAGCTCGAGGTGCAGTTCGACCAGAAGCTGCAGGCCGACAGCAACGCGCTCGCCCTGGTCGTCGACTCCGCAGAAGAGCTCGCGGGGCTCGACGAGAGTGCCATCTCGGCCGCATCCGCTGCCGCGGAGGCTCGCGGGCTCTCCGGCAAGTACTTGATCTCGCTGGTGCTCTTCACGGGCCACCCGCTGCTCTCGACGCTCACGAACCGCGAGACCCGGCGCAAGCTGTTCGAGGCGTCGTCCTCGCGCGGCAGCCGAGGTGGCGACCACGACACGAGGGCCACGGCGCTCGAGATGGTGCGCGTGCGCGCCGAGCGGGCCCGTCTGCTCGGTTTCGAGAACCACGCTGAGGCCGCCGCGGCGAAGTCGACCGCAGGGAGCGCATCCGCGATCCGCGCGCGCCTCGAGCAGCTCTCGACTCCCGCCGCCGCCAACGCGCGCCGCGAGCAGGACGTGCTGCAGGCCACCATCGACGCCGAACAGGCCGCCGCCGGTGAGCCGAGCTTCGCGCTCGAGCCGTGGGACTGGGCGTTCTACACCGAGAAGGTGCGCGCCCGCGACTACGCCGTCGACACGTCGCAGATGCGCCCGTTCTTCGAGGCGAAGGCGGTGCTCGAGAACGGCGTCTTCTCCGCCGCGAACCGCCTCTTCGGAGTCACGTTCACCGAGCGGCCCGAGCTGCGCGGTCACCACGCGGACGCGGTCGTGTACGAGGTGGGCAACGAGGACGGCACCGAGGTCGGGCTGTTCTCGCTCGACCTCTACACGCGCGATTCGAAGCGGGGTGGCGCGTGGATGAACTCGGTCATCCAGCAGAACCGCCTGCTCGGCGAGCCGACGGTCGTGCTCAACACGTTGAACGTGCCGAAGCCCGCTGAGGGCTCGCCGACGCTGCTCACCTTCGACGAGGTGGAGACGCTCTTCCACGAGTTCGGGCACGCTCTGCACGGCCTGTTCGCACTGGTCGGCTACCCGAGCCTGGGTGGTACGAATGTGCCCCGCGACTTCGTCGAGTTCCCGAGCCAGGTGAACGAGATGTGGATGCTGTGGCCCGAGGTGCTGCGCAACTACGCGAAGCATCACGAGACGGGTGAGCAGCTGTCGGAGGAGCTCGTCGAGCGCCTGCTCGACTCGGCGTCATTCAACGAGGGCTTCGGCACCAGCGAGTACCTGGCTGCGTCGGTCATCGACCTCGAATGGCACTCGCTGTCGCCCGAGGAAGCGGCCGAGGTGACCGACGTCGAGGCATTCGAGCAAGCCGTCCTGCGCCGCTACGGGCTCGATCTTCCCGCCGTGCCGCCGCGGTACACGCTCCCCTACTTCCAGCACATCTTCGCCGGCGGCTACAGCGCCGGCTACTACGGCTACATCTGGAGCGAGGTGCTCGACGCGGCGACGGTCGACTGGTTCGCGGAGCAGGCGGAGCTCGACGGCGGCCTACGGGCTGCGGGCGAGCGCTTCCGTCGCAGCATCCTCGAGCCTGGCGGCTCCCGCGAGGCGATGTCGCTGGTCAGCGACCTCCTCGGCGGCCCGGCCCCCATCGAGCCGCTGCTCAAGCGCCGCGGACTGCAGTAGTCGCGATGGAGGGGCTTCGGCCCCTCCATCTTGCGGCCGCTTCGGCACGCTTCGGAGGCCTCTGGACGCGGACATCTGGGATGACGAGGCGTTCCTCGGCACGAGTTGATGTCCGAGTAGAGTTTCCCGCTCTGACTGCGCTGAGCCGACGTCCAGAACGGCATGTTCGGCTGGACGGCATGGAGCTCTTCTGGGGTATCGCGTTGATGGTGGTCGGCGGTACGGCATCGGTCGTCGACAACTGGCGCCACGCGGTCGTGAACCCTGAGCACCGGATCCCGTGGATCGGCCGCCCTCCGGCGCTCCCCCGAGCCTGGTACGTGGCGCGCGCGATCATGGGGGCCGCAACGGTGGCAGGAGTGGTCATGGTCATGAACGCCACCGCAATGCCGTTCGTCATGGTCGCCGTGCTCACCGCGGCCGCTCTCCTCCCCGGGTTCTTCGTATCCGTTGCGCACAACAGACGAATCAAGCGGCTTCGGTTTGAGGGCGCCCCTCAGTAGGAATCGAACTGCAGCAGCCCAAGTCGCACTCAGGAAGAGAAACTCCGCGGATTACTGCACCTGCAACGGTGCAACCGGTGCTGCTTTACTCCTCGACCGATACGGTGGATGCATGAGTTCGTCGGTCGTCGTCGTTCCGCGGGGTCACTGGATCAGTGCCTGGTTCCTCCACCTCTTCGCAGTTCCCGTCGTCCGCGTCGACGACGTAGACCACCCGGCCCGTTGGGGACAGCCGACCGAGGTCACCGTTGAGCCTGGCTCGCACAGAGTCGTCGTCGGTGCGAGGTACCACGGAGCCGGAAGCGCGGTCGGCATCGGGGGCAAGGAATCCAGCTTCGTGGTCGCTGAGCAGCAGCGACTCGTCTTGGACGCCAGAAACGGCTTCCTCAACCACGACCCCTTCCGAGTGACCGAGCGCGCGATCGGCACACTTCGGTGACCGGTCCGAATGTCCCGGTCATGGGATGCTCGGGAGCCGCGCGCGATGTCGCCGCCCGCCTGCTCCTCGGCCCCCGCGGGCGCAGGCTGTGCCTCGAGTACGCCGTGCACTCCAGCCCCGCGGTCGGCTCGGCTCTGTTTCCACTCGCGCGTCACCTCGACGTCAACCCGGGGGCTCGCTACAGCCTGACCGGACGCGCGCCCGCGCCAGCGGACGATCCGATCCCCACTGCTGAGGAGTTGGTCGCTTGCCTCCGCACCGTCGACCTGTCAACGGTCGACCCCGAGGGAGCGACGGAAGCGCTGCGCGCGTCACTCAACTCGGCCCGCTACTGGCAGGAGCCAGACGGCAACGACGAGGTTGCGGCGTTGCCCGAAGTCCGGGCCGCACTCCACCCGCTCGCTGAACTTATCGCCGCAGCGCTCCCGGATCTCGCCTCACGGCGGGGAACGAAGCAGTGGGCGGTGGACTGGAACTCGGCGGAGAACGCCGCACCGCTCCCCACCGACCCGGCAGCTGCCCTCAGGATGTGGACGCGGGAGCTGGCAGACGAGGAGCAACGGGCAACACGAGACCGCCCATTAGATCCACACGCCCGCTGGTCCGGAACGTGGTGGTCGGTGCCACAGACGATCCTCGAAACCCGAGGAACCGTTGAAGCGGCGCTCGAGCTCGTGGAGGACTCCTTCGGCTGGACGGCGGCGACCTTCATTCCGGTCAGCGGGTTCGGCTCCGTGCTGGAGATCGAGTCGGCAGACGACTGGGCCAGGCTCTGCCGCGACTACCCGGTCGAGGTGACGGCCTCGCGGCGCCACGACTGGTTCCGGACGACTGGGCGGAACGGTCGCTGGGTCATTCCACACTGGGAGCGCGTCGCGCAGGACTGGGACGCTGTGCACCTCACGGCTCTGGGCTACTACTCCTCGGCAACGCAGCTCGTGCGTGTCGATGCGGAGTTCGCATCCGTGATCGCAGGGTGGGCGCCGGACTCGACGCTGTGGCTCCGCGACGTCGCCCGCGAAGCTACCGCGGCACGCCAGGAGTGGTCCCGGCCGACTGATCAGGATGAGTGGGCACGCATCACCGACGCGTAGTCACAACGCCTGACCTTCAACCTGTGGGTAGAGCCGGAGGCAAGGTCGCTCGTACGGGACAAGCCGAGCTACTTTGCAGACCTCTCACGAACAGCGCCGTACGGTTGTGAATCATGATCCAAGACCACGTTCGCGTCGAAGCGGCGTCCGAGCTTGACGTCCCTGCGGTATCGAATCTCATCGCCCAAGCGCGTGCCTGGTTGGCGTCTCGTGGCATCGACCAGTGGCAGGACGAGGTGCCGATGTCGCTCCTGGAATCCGATGCGGCGGACGGGCGCCTGTTCGTCGTGCGGGACGGGGACCGCACCGTGGCGACAGTCACCCTCTCCGACTCCGACACCTCGATCTGGGGCACCACCGCGCGCACGGCTCTCTACGTGCACCGCTTGGCGGTCGCGCAGACGCACCGGGGCGTCGGTCTCGGCAAGAGCGTCCTCGATTGGGCGCGGTCGCAGGCGACGGCTGGCAGCATTCCGCTCCTTCGCCTCGACTGCGCAACCGAGAACCGCGCGCTGCGGTCGTACTACGAACAGCGAGGGTTTCGGCACGTTCGGGATGCCACCGTCATCTCACCCGACGGTGCACGCGAGCTGGCGTCCAGCCTCTACGAGGCAGAGCTCCCTCGCCTCTGAGAGGTGCTCGTGCCGATCTTCGCCACGAGTCCCACCGCCGCGGTGAGGCGTCACCCAGAACAACGTGTTCGTGTGGGCCATATGGAACTCTTCTGGGGGATCGTGCTGCTGTCCATTGGATCGGCGGCGTGCGCCGTCGACGTCGTCCGACTGTCCAGGAGCAACCCGGGGCAGAGGATCCCGCTGTTCGGCCGGCCGCCGAAGCTGCCGCGCCTGTGGTTCCTCCCCCGCCTGGTCATGGTCTTCGCCGTCATAGGTGGATTGCAGCTGCTCGGGCGAGCCGCAGACCTGATGTTCCTCCTGACCGCCGTCTTGCTGGTAGTGATCCTGCTCGTGCCGGCTCTCGGGGTCGCAGCGCTGCACAACCGCCGGATCGGCATGCTCGACGCGAGGAAGGCGCAGGACGATCTCGGAGGATCCGAGGCCACCGGGCGCTAGCGGATAAAACCCGCCTGCACCCTGCCGCCAACCCGACGCAGCTCCGCGTCCACTCGGTCCGCGAAGGCGGCGAAGTCGAGGTCCAGGAGAGGCGCGGCGAGATCGTCAGCATGCTTTGCGTCCCACCGTCTCAGCGCCCTCACCAGGTGCTTGCTGCTTGCCAGCCAATGCCCATTCGTGAGCAGCAGAAGCTCCGCCGTCTTCTCGAACAGCAGCCCCGCTGTCACGCGCTGTTCAAGGGGGTCGGCGGCGTCTCGCAGATCATCGAGCAGGTCAGTCACCTCGTAGCGCCTGGCCGCGAGCTCCTGCTCGTGGGCGCGCGGGCCCACCTCAAGGACCGGGCACCAGCGTTTCCGAAGCTCTTCGAGCCGGGCTCCGCCACGCACCTCGAGTCCCTCCGCGAGCATGTTGAGAAGCACAGGTCGGAACGTGGCGAGGTCGCGGCCGACCCACTCCTCGAAAGCCTGCTCGGTGTAGGAGAAGAGCTCCATACTCTCCCCGTCGTAGGCCACGTTCGTCGCAAGGCTCGAGCGCCCGCTCCCGAACATCTCCTCCGGCCCGATGAGCAGCAGGTCGATATCGCTCGTCGCCGTGCGTCGTCCAGATGCGGAGCTTCCGGCCATGACGGCGACCTCCGCCCGCGGGAATCGTTCTGCGACGAAAGCGGCGGAGACTTCGAGCGGTTCCATGTCAAGAGCCTAGGACGCAGCCGGAACCCAGCCGCCATTCGTCGGGATTGCGCGTCACTCCGCGCATCCGCAGCGAAACGGGCGAATACCTGCGGCGAGCAGGCACTGACGGTGCGCGGTTCTAGATCCGCGCGGCCGCTACGAGGTCAACGACGCGCATGACCTCGCGCTTCGGTGAGAGCTGCACCACCGTGATCGCGGCCGCGAAGGCTGCGCTGTTCTTCTCGCGCGCAACCTGGATGCGGCGCCGGAACGTCCCCAATTGCACGTCGAGCTTCTCGGCAGCATCGGCGACCGACATGCCAGGCAGCTCCCCGCGAGGCGTGGCGCCGATCGCCTCGGATGCGATCTTGTTTCGCTGCGCTGCACGCTCGCGTGACTGCTGCGCCCTGGCCTCGCGCTCCTCGGGGGTGCCGCCGAATCTCGTGGTCGCGGTCGCGCCCGTGACGCCAAGCGCCGCGCCGATCTGCGCCCACGTTGACCCGGCGGCGCGAGCGCGCTCAACAGCATCCACGAGGCCGACTTCCTCCAGCCATCTGGCCGCGTCGCGCGTCGCCGTGACGCGCGCAAGCGGATCGCCGTCGCCCGGGGCCAGTCGTTCGAGGGCAGATTCAAGGGGTTCACGCATAGCATCCATCTGATCGAGCGTACGTCGAGCAACGGCAACCCGTCCGCAGGCCACCTCGAACCGCTTCGACAGCACTCCCTGGCCGCCTCACGCCTCGGCCGGTATCCTCGGCGGCATGCTCAGCGACGGCAACCAAGTGACTGCGGAGTCGGTCCCGGACTGGGAGTTCCGGTCCAGCACAGGCGAGCGTGAGCAGGCGTCGCTGACCGGGGATCAGCGCATCCGCCTGACTCACCTGCAGTCACTTCTCCCGGCGACAGGTCACACCCTGCCCGCGCAGCGCCACGAAGAGCTGACCATGGGGTTGCGAGCGCTCGTCGAAGAAGGGGTCAGCGTCGACCTGCTGGAAGTCGAGCTCCGCCTTCCCCGTGCCTTCGTGGCCAGCATCAACGAGGCTTGAGCCAGGCTCTCTCGGCTCGCGGCTCTCGGCTGATTCGCGATCCGCCCCGCCAGGCGTAGTGTGTTCTCCATCGTGATCCGAAGCCAGGAGGTGACACCCATGAACGCAGGACCAACAGTGGGTGCTCCCCGCAGCTCACGAACTCGCGACTGAGCAGGTCGCGCTGGGAGCGCCCGTCACGTACCGTGCGAAAGGCAACTCCCATGGATCTTCCCTCCTCCTCCGCCCCTCTGCTCGTGCCGCCTGAAGCGCGCGGCCCCGGCCGTGCACTTGTGCTCGGCGGAGGCGGTTCAACCGGCAATGCCTGGCTCATCGGGGTGCTCGCGGGCCTCGGCGCGGCGGGCCTCGACGTCGCGTCCGCCGACCTCGTCATCGGCACCTCGGCGGGGGCAACCGCCGGCGCCCAGCTGGCCGGGGCGACACCGTCCGACCTGCTCGAGGCGATTCTCACCGCGCCCACGCAACCCCTCCCGTCCGGGCCACGGCACCCGCCCACACCGGGGGCCGCATCCCAGCAGGTCACAGCCCAGCTCGAACGGATGCAGCGGCTCATCGACGGATCCGCGGACGCCACGGACATGCGCCGACGGCTCGGCGCATCCGCGCTCGATCGACTGGCCGCTGCCGACGGATCGTGGCAGGACCGCTGGCGCAGCATCGTCGCCTCTCGCCTCCCAGTGCTGGACTGGCCCGCGAGGCCGCTGCTGTTCACCGCCGTCGACGCCGGGACCGGCGACCCGGTGACGCTCGACCAGCACAGCGTCGCGGACCTCGTCGACGCCGTCGCAGCGAGCACGTCGAGCGGCCTTCCCTACAGCGTCGGCGATCGGTGGCTCATCGACGGCGGCTTCCGCCGAAACGAGAACGCCGACCTCGCAACGGGCTTCGACCGTGTTCTGGTGCTTGCCCCGTTCTCGGGGAAGAGCCTCACACCACCCGAGTGGGGTCTGCAGCTGGATGCGCAGCTCGAGGAGCTGCGCACGACCGGCAGCACCGTCGAGACGATCTTCCCGGGCGCCGAGCTCGACCACCTGTTCGGGGCAAACGCCATGGACCTCTCCCTGCGACCGTCCGCCGCTCGCGCCGGATTCGCCCGTGGGCAGCGCTATGCCGAAGAGGTGGCTGCGATCTGGGTGTAACGATGGGATGAACTCTTCGCCCAGAGGATTCCCAGAGGAAGTAAGGGTGACCTAAGCTGAGGGAATTCAGTCTTCGGTGCGATCTCCTCGCGCCGATCCCGCCCGAAGGGATCCCTCATGACCATCGTCACCGACACCGCGACGACCATCAGCGCGCGCCTGCGCGAGCGCACCTCGCAGGCCCACGAGAGCGCCGAGCGCTCGCGCTTCCTCGAGCGCCTCCTCGGCGGCGAGCTCGGCATCGACGCCTGGGCTGCACTGCTGCAGCAGTACGGCTTCATGTACGAAGCGCTCGAGAGCGCGGCGGTCCCCGTGCGCGAGAGCGGCACGCTCGGCGCCATCCCGGCCGTTGAGCTGAACCGTGCCGCCTCGATCGCGGCCGACCTCGAGGCGCTCGCGCCGCGGCTCACACAACCGCTCCCCGGTGAGCTCCCGGCAACCCGCGACTACGCGGAACGCATCACCGCATCCGCCGCCGACCCGGCCCGCTACCTCGCACACCACTACACGCGCTACCTCGGCGACCTGTCCGGCGGGCAGGCCATGCGCGTCATGCTCGACCGCACTTACGGGCTCCCCGCGCACGAGGCGACGTTCTTCGACTTCACCGAGATCCCCGCGATCGTGCCGTTCAAGCGCGCCTACCGCACCCAGCTCGACGACCTCGCCTTCGACGAAGCGGCCATCGTGCGCCTCCTCGACGAGGCCAACGCGAGCTTCACGTGCAACGAGCGCATCTTCGAAGCGCTCGACGCGCGCTTCTAGCGACAACCGCACGCACCGCGCAGGCGCGAACGGCCCGCATCCACTCGGATGCGGGCCGTTCTTGCGTGCTCGCAGGCCTCCGCACCGACTCGCGCACCTCGCGGGCACGGGACCCAACCCGGCAAGTGCCCGCAGAGTTGTGGCGAAACGCGGTCAGGGCAAGCAGCAACAGCATCGGGCCACAACCCTGCGCCACCGCCTGAGCCTGGACCTGCACCCGCCACGCGCACCCGCAGCTGTCCCTGCGTCTGCGCCCACACCCGCATCCGCACCCGCGGCTGCACCTCCACCTGCACTCGACGGCGCCGCCCACGAGCGACACGAGCGCAAAGTTGTGGTCAGGTGAGGTCGGGAAGCGGAGCTACAGCATCCCGCCACAACTCTGTCGAGGTAGCAAGGCAACGAGTAGAGCAGCACGCAGAGCTACAAACGACACGAGCGACCCCCGCAAACGTGGCGAGCGTCCCAGCACATGGTCGGGAGCTGAGTTGTGGTCGCTACAAGCGCACTTTGACGACCACAACTCCACTTTGGGCGAGCGGACCACAGGTCCGCCCCCTCCGGACATCTCGATTCCCCGCAAACGTGGCGAGCGTCCTAGCACAAGGTCGGGAGCTGAGTTGTGGTCGCTACAAGCGCGCTTTGACGACCACAACACCGCTTTGGGCGAGCGGACGACGGTTCCGACCTCTCCGGAAGCCGCGACTACCCGTCAAAGGTCCTGGTCAAGGCCAAGAGCTGAGTTGTGGTCACTACAAGCGCCCTATGACGACCACAACTCCACTTTGGGCGAGCGGACCACGGCTCCGCGCCTCCAGAAGCCGCGACCACCCGTGAAAGGTTCAGCACAAGGTCGGGAGCTGAGTTGTGGTCGCTAAGAGCGCGTCTTGACGATCACAACCCCGCTTTGGGCGAGCGGACCACGGCTCCGCCCCTCCAGAAGCCGCACCTACCCGAAGAGGTTCGGGTCGAGGCCGAGCCTTCGCCGGACGAGGAGCGAGATCGACCAGTTGAGACCGGCGATGGCGAGCATGCCTGCTCCCCCGCCGAGCACCATGGGCGCAGTGATCTCTCCGATGTGCAGGCCCGAGGCCTCGCTCGCGGTGGCGACCGGGCCAGCTGCGGGCTGCACGGCTCCCCCGCCAGCGGTCGCGACTCCGGCCGCAGGCGCCGTCGTGGTGGGGGCGGGCGCGGCCGCGTTCGGAGCACGTGTCCCGCCCGAGGTGTTGTTCTGCGTGAGCGTCGGCGCGGCCGGCGCGCTGTACTCGCCCGCGGTGGGCGTGTGGTCGCCGACGAGGCTCACCGTGAGCGGGATCGTCGGCTTGTACGCGTCGCGAGCGCCGTTCGAGGTGAACCAGTACGAGAACTGGCCGGTCTCCTTCTGGAAGTCGACGAAGTCCGAAGGGAACGCGCCCCAGTAGCTGGAGTTCAGCGCCGTGCGTGCCGCCTGCGCCGTAGCGGTCGCGTCGCCCCCTCCGACCACTCCCTGCGACTGGCCCGTGCCGCCGTACGAGACGCCCACGTAGTCGGGAGTAGTCGTGATGACGTCGCCGCTGGTGTCGACGCCGGTCAGGTTGGCGAGGGTTATGGTGCGCTCGGCCAGCTGCATCCACTTCGAGGCATCCGTCATCGACGCCCCGTAGCCGGAGGCTGTCGCGGTGATGGTGCCCTTGCCGCTCCCGTCCACCTTGAGCACGGGGTCGGTTGCCGTCCAATAGGTGAGCCCGCCGTAGAAGGCGACGGTGAAGCTGCCCCGCCACTGCACGGTCAGCTCTGAGCCGGAACGGGTCGCCTCGCCGCCCGTGATGCGCACCTGGGATTCCGTGTGGGAGCCGAGCCGAGCCGTCGAGACGGCGGTGCCGGTTCGGTCGATGCACTTCGTCGCCCAGCTCGCCTGCTCGAAGCCGTCGCCGTTGGGCTTGATGATGGTGACGTTGCCGTCGGCGGAGCGGTACTCACTCGCGTTCCAGGCCCGGGATGAGCCCGTGTCGCCGGCCTCGCCTGCCGCGAGGAAGTTGCATCCCCCGGCGTAGGCGCCGCTCGTGGCCTCCTTGTTGAGCCCCCAGTAGAACGTCGCACCGTCGGCTGATTCACCGCCGCCGTCGGGGGGCGTGGTCGGCTCGGTGCTCGGGGGCGTCGTTGGCGCGGTTGTCGTCTCTGGTGGCACGGTCGGCTCTGGGCGCGATCCGGTGCTGAGCAGCTGCGTCGCGGATGCACCAGCCTGGGTCGCGAGGTACGGGGTCACGGTGACCGCGTACTCGGTGTCTGCGGTGAGCCCGGGGACGATCGTCGTTCCCTGGCCGGTCGCATCCGCTGGAACGTGCAGGATCGTGCCGACGGCGGTGCCGCCCTGCGTGAGCTGCAGCTGGTACCCCGTCGGGGGGCCTCCGCCGTCCGCAGGCCAGGTGAGGGTGGTCGTGAACGAAGTGGCCTGGATGTCGCTGACCGTCACTCCTGGCTGCGTCGTCGTCCCGAGCGGCGGCACGACGGTGATGCGGACCGGATGAGCGCCGCCGAGGTCGATCGGGGTCTCGGCTGCGCCGTTGCGCACGGCGAGGGTGAACACGTGCGCACCCTCGGGCAGGTCCGCGACATTCCACGTGCCGAGACCGGCACCGGCCGTGATCTGCGCGGTCGTGTCCGGCTGCAGCTGAAGCTCGCTTCCGTCCGCGGCTCGGAGCAGGGGCTCCCCGGAGATGCCCTCTCCGAGGTTGGAGAATCGCACCTCGATGCCCTCGGTGTAGCCGAGCGGCACTCGCTCATAGGCGGGAGTCGCCGTCGGGGACGTGTCGAAGCGCAGCTCGAGCGGTGCGGCGACCTTCTTCGGGTCGGCGATGCCGCCTGAGGAATACCAGTAGCTCGACTGTCCGGTCGCTTCGTGGAACGCCACGAAGTCCTTCGGCCATGCGCCCCAGTCGTCGCCCGTGCGGGCCTGCGGTGTGCTGACGGTGCCCGCATCCACACCCCGGTAGTCGGGAGTGATGGTGGCACCGGATGCCGTGAGCTCTGCCGGTGTGGCGTCGATCGTGGCGAGCGTGACGCGCTGCGGGTCGAGTCTCTGCCACTTCGTCGGGTCGTCCATGTCGGCGCCGTAGCCGCCAGCGGTGCCAGTGAGCGTGCCCCTGCCGTTGGTGAGGTCGAGCCTGAGATCGTCGACCGACCAGTACGTCATGCCTCCATAGAAGACCACGGTGAAGGCGCCGTCCCAGGAGACGCTGGCCGTGCCGGCTTCGAGGTCGACGGTGCCGGTGCCATCGGCGAGGTTGACCTGGTTGGCGCTTGTCGACCCGGCTCCCGTGCCGACTCTGCTCCCGCCTGCGTCGAGGCACCTGGAGTCCCAGGTGGCTGGCACCTGGTTGCCGGCGGCGTCGGGCTTCGTGATCGTGACGCTGCCGTCGCTCGCCGAGTAGAGGCGGTCGTCGGCCCAGACCGCGGAGCTGCCGTTGTCGCCGGATGCTCCGGCGGAGAGGAAGTTGCACCCGCCGAAGTAGGCGCCACCGCCGACCTCGTCGTTCATGGTCCACGAGAGGCCGACTCCCGTGACCGGTGTCGATGCCGCCTCGGCGGAGTCGGCGGCCAGGAGGCCGACCCCGGTGAGGAGTCCCATGATGCCGATCCCGGCGAGGATGCGCGTGCCGATCCCCGGAGCCGGCAGGCGGTGCCCGCGCGGGGTGCCCAGGTGCTGTGTCGCTGAGGTCACCGTGCGTCCTCCCGGCGTCCGGTCGCGCTCGAGAGGATGAGGGTGGGCGCATCGCGCTCCTCGCCGCCCGCGTCGGCGCGGGGGTCGTCGAGCGGACTCGGGTGGCGCGGCGACGGAGCGTCCATGGCGAAGAAGTCGACGAGCTTGTCGTTCTCGAGCGGCGCGGGGCCGGCGGGAACCTGCGAGAGCGCCTGCTGGGCCCCGACCGCGCCCAGCCTGCGCCGGGCGCGAGCTTCGCGCTGCTCCTGGGAGAGCCTGACTGCCGCCGTCTTCCTGCGCTGCTTCTCTCGTTCCTGGAGCGCCTTGCGCTCCCGTTGCCCGCGCACCTTCTCGAGTGCGGCCGGGTTGACGCCGAGGAGGAGGCTCTTCGCGGCGAGGTACGCGCCGATCCCGACGGCGAGCGCGACGACCGTGAGGCCGACGAGCAGCAGGACGGGCGCCAGCACCACGAGCCAGGCGAGCGCCTCGCCGGCGGCGCCGAGGCCCTGCGACGCGCCTGTGCTCTGCGTTGTCGTCCCGACGGGGGCGGAGGTCGCGACGGGCGCCGCGTCGCCGGGCTGCTCGGCGGGGGCCGCGGGGGCCGCAGCCTGCGGCTGCTGGGCGCTGGCCTCGGCCTGAGGGGCGACGGCTGCCTCGCCGCCGGCGAAGGTGAGCGGCGTGAACGACTCGTTGTTCGTGTTCTTCACGCCGTGCGCGCCGATCGTGATGATGCCGCACTGCACGGTGGTGCAGTCGACCGAGGTCGCGTTCTGGTCGCGGTCGTAGGTCTGGAAGACGGCGCCAGGGATGCGCAGCGTTCCCGACCACGTGCCGTCGGCCGCGACCTCGCCGCCGTTCGCGGCGTAGGAGGTCGACCCGCCCGGGAAGGCGGCGAACAGCTGGTAGCCGAGGGGGTTCGTCTCGTCGTCGTACACGTACCGGTAGTCCTCCCCCGTGACGCCGCCGGCGCTCGGCTTCCACGAGCCGCCGTTCGGGTCGTCGACCCACCCGAACAGCACGTAGATGCCGCCGAACCCGCCCTGCACCGACTGGAAGCCGGAACCCGACACCTGGATCTCGGTCTGCGCATCCGCCGCGGGCTGCCCGGAGATGGTCACCTGTCCCGCGGCGTGGGCGGGCGACGCGGTGACGCCGGCGAGCAGGGCACCGAGGGCGAGGGCGAGGGCCGCGACGATCGAGGCGGCCGAGTGCGCCAGGGAGAAGCGGCTGGCCGTTGGGGTGGTGGCGGTCATGCGTTCTGCCCTTCTGCGGCGGGGGTCGAGGGGGCCGGTCGGGAGGGGGTGCGCTTGGGGACGACGATCGGCGATCCGGTGATGGGGTCTTCGAGGATGTGCACGGGGTGCTCGTACACCTGCGTGATGAGCTCAGCCGTGAGCACGTCGGCGGGCGGCCCGTCGGCCACGATGCGGCCGCGGCTGAGGAGCGCGATGCGGTCGGCGTAGGCGGCGGCTAGGTCGAGGTTGTGCACGATGATGACGACGGCGCATCCGGTGCTCGCGTAGCTGCGCACGAGGTCGAGCACCATCTCCTGATGCTTGATGTCCATGGCCGCGGTCGGCTCGTCGAGGAGCATGACCGAGGCGGTCTGGGCGAGCACGCGCGCGAGCGCGGCCCTCGCGCGTTCGCCGCCGGACAGGGACGGGTAGTGGCGGTCGGCGAACCGGTCGATGTCGGTGCGCCGCATCGCGCCCGCCGTGATGAGGTCGTCGCGGTCGCGCTCGCTGACCTGCTGCCAGGGCGCGCGGCCCATGTCGACGACCTCCTCGACCGAGAACGGGAAGGCGATGTCGACCTGCTGCAGGAGCACCGCGCGGCGCATGGCGAGCTCGGTGTTGGTCCAGGCATAGCTGGGGAGGCCGTCGATCTCGACGGTGCCGCTGCGCGCATCCACGTCGGCCGTGATGACGTTGATGAGCGTCGACTTGCCGGCGCCGTTCGGGCCGACGAGGGCGAGCACCTCCCCGGCGCGGATGTCGAGGTCGAGTCCCTCGAGCACGGTGCGCTCGCCGAAGTCGACGCTCACGTCGCGCACGGAGAGCACCACGTCTCCTGGCGCCGTGGCGCGCGGCTTGCGGATGGGGTTCCTGAGGATGGATCCGATCACGACCACGCACCGCCCTTGGCCCGGCTGCGCCGGATGAGGTAGAAGAAGAACGGCCCGCCGATGAGCGAGGTGAGCATGCCGATGGGGAGGTCCGCGTATTCGACGAGGGTCCTCGCGCCGAGGTCGGCGATCGTGAGCAGCAGAGCGCCGCCGAGCACTGAGCAGAGCAGCAGCGCCCGGTGGGACGGGCCGATGATCATGCGGATGATGTGCGGCACGACGAGCCCGACGAAGGCGATGATGCCGGCGAAGGCGACGGCGGCCGAGACGAGGAGGGCGACGTAGATCATGACCAGCAGCCGCACGCGCTCGACGTTGACGCCGACGTGGCGGGCCGCTCTCTCGCCAAGCGACAGCAGATCGAGCTGGCGGCCGATGCCGATGGCGAGGATGCACCCGACGATGATGAGCGGCGCGACGAGCCAGACCTGCTCCCAGCGCGAGCCGTTCATGCTGCCCATCTGCCAGAACACGATCTGCTCCCGCGCCTGCGTGGGAGCGCTGAAGGTGATGAACGCGATGAGGGCACCGCAGACCGCGTTGACGGCGACTCCCGTGAGGATGAGGGTGATGACGTCGGTGCGGCGGCCCGAGCGGGACAGCGAGTAGACGACGAACGTCGTGATGAGGCCGGCGACGAACGCGAACGTCGGCGTCGTGAAGGGGCCGAGGAACGTGAGGCTGAAGAGGATCGAGAAGCTCGCGCCGACTGCTGCACCGGCCGAGACCCCGACCGAGCCTGGCTCGGCGAGCGGGTTGCCGAAGATGCCCTGCATGAGCGCGCCGGCGACGGCGAGCGCAGCGCCGACGAGCACGGTGAGCACGAGTCGCGGGAAGCGCACCTCCGCGAGCGCGGCGGCCCCGAACTCGTGGCTCGGGCCTGGCAGGGCGTCGATGCCGACCTGGTTGAGGAGGAAGCCGAGCACCTCGAGCGGCGGGATGTAGAGCTGGCCGATCATCGCCGACACGAGGCAGCCCGCGATGAGGAGGATGGCGAGCACGGCTGCGAGCAGCGACGCTCGAGCCTTCTTGGTCCGGGGCGGCGCATCCTTCGGCTCGGCGACCGGATCGGGGCGTCGCCGTGCCCGCTCCTGTGCCCCGTCGAGGAGGCGGCGGCGCTGCGGCTGCCGGGGTGCGGCCGGTGGGGTGGTGTCTGGCGGTGTTGCCGTTCTCACGTGTGCATCTCTCATCATTCGCCCGTTCCTGTGCTGGTGGCCGGGTCCGGTTCTGGCACGTAGGCGAGGTCTGGCGCGTAGATCGCGGTGCCGAGCGCCGCGAGGACGGAGGCTGTGCGGGGGCCGAAGCTCATGACCTCGTAGTCGCTCATGTCGACGATGCGCTTGTTGGCTCCTGCTGGGGTCTGGCCGATGCCGGGCAGCTGGACGGCCTCGTCGATGCCGCCGACGGAGGCGAGGCCGAGGGTCATGACGATGATCACGTCGGGGGCGGCACGCACGAGCGCTTCCGCGTTGGTCGGCGACATTCCGGCGAAGCCGACCTCGGTCGCGACGTCGCGCGCCCCGATGCTCTGGATGATCGAGTCGGCGCCGGACCCTGCGCCGAACCAGTAGTAGACGCTGCCGCGCAGGTAGAGGAACACCACTCGTGGCTTCTTCTCCGGGTCGGTGGGCGCCATCGTGCCGAGCTGCTGGATGGTCGTGCCGATCTCGGCCTGCGTGCGCTCGGAGAGCTTCTCCCCCAGCGCCGGCACGCCGAGGGCATCCGCCACGAACTGGATCTGCGGGGCGACGCCGCCGACGCCGTCCTCGTAGGCGATTGGCACCATGACGACGGGGATGCGCGCCTTCCGCAGCTGCAGTTGCACGTCGTACGGCCCGATGGAGGCGTCGGTCACGACCACGGTCGGGGCGAGCTGCAGGATCGACTCGGCGTTGAGCTCGTGCCCGTTCTGGGTGACGAGCGGCAGCTGCTCGTTGCCCGGCATGAGCTTCGTGATGTCGGTGGCGGTGTCGCGCCCGATGAGGTTGCAGCCGAAGCCGAGGCCGATGACGGCTGCCGCGAGTCCGCCGTTCTGGTTGATGGCGAGGATGCGTGTCGTGTCGGTCACGGTCGTCGCGGCGCCGTCGGAGCTCGTGAACGTCGTCGGCAGCTGCTGCACGGCGGTGGCCGCGTCGGTGACGGGGTTGATCGCCGCGGTCTGCGTGTACGCGGTGGTCGGCCCGGTGATGCTGCGCGGCTCCGGCAGCTCCGCCGAGGTGACCTGCGGGAGCACGGGGGCCACGGGGTCCGCCTGCACTGGCTGCGAGACGCACTGCTCGTTGCCTGCACCGTTGGCGGTGCCGATGTTGTGGAACCCGTTGACCCAGAGCACCGAGACGACGACCACGGCGAGCGCTGCCCAGCCGGCGCGACGGATCGTCGAGCGGCGGAAGCGGCGGAGCGTGCGTGGCAATGGCATGGGTTCCTCGGTCGTGCGTCGTCAGGTCGTGGATACGCGTGGATGCGGGGCTGGTGGGCTCAGCCGGCTCGTCCCTTGCGCCGAAGCAGCAGGATGATGCCAGCGGTCAGTGCGAGGGCGCCGACGCCGAGGGCGATCGCGAGCGTCTCCGCGCCGGTGCTGGCGAGTCCCGCGCCTCCGCCCGCCGGCCCGGTGCCCGGCCCGGTGCCGGTGCTCGCTCCTGGGCTGAGCGTCGGCGCGATGCTCTGGCCGGTGCTCGGAACGGTCGTCGGCGCTGCGGTGCTCGTCGGGGTGCCCGCCGAGGTGGGCGCGACCGTGGGCGCCGGGATGGTCACCTCGACGATGCCTGACGGGGCGGTGGGGGCCGGCTCTGCGACGGCGGGCGTCGGGCTCCAGAGGCCGGTGGCCAGGGCGAGGGCGATCCCGGCGATGACCGCGAGCGCCGCGCCTCCCGCTGGGCCCCCAGCCTGGGGAGGGGCGAGCCGCTCGGCGCCCGGCGCCGCCTCGGAGTCGTAGCCGGCCATGAGGAGATCGAGCCGACGGCGACGCCAGAACCAGAAGACGATGCCAGCCGCGGCGACCAGCAGCAGCACGACGAGGGTCACGAGCGACCAGGGCAGAGCGAACGCCGAGAGGTCGGCCGTGACGGCGACGGGCACGTCCGTGAAGGCTCCGACGGGCTGCAGGTACACGGTGAGGGCACCGGTGAGCGGACCGATGGCACCCGTCGTGATCTCGCGCGTGATCGTGACCGCCGATCCGGGGAGCAGCTCGGGGATCTCGCCACCGGTCATGGCGACTCCGGCGGCCCCGCCGATGCCGCTCAGGCGCAGATCCTCGAGCGACGAGAGCCGCACGTTGCCGGTGTTCACGAGCTCGTAGCTGACGGTGGTGGTGCCTCCGCCGAAGGGGTTGACGCCAGCGGCACCCCAGTTGGTCGCGAGGCTGCGGATCTCGGCGGTTGGCGCGAGCTCTCCGCTCACGCGCATGTCGATGCGCAGTCCGAGGCGCCGCTCGACCTTGACCTGGTCGGTGGAGTCGCCGGGGAGGAGTGAAGCGACGATCGCGGCGGAGTGGTCGCCGGGCGTCGCATCCGCTGGCACCGTGAGGGTGAACGGCACGTCGATGCTCGCCCCCGGCTCGAGGGAGACCGAGCCTGTGCCCGGGGCGACCCAGGTACCCGCATCCACCGACGGCTCGCCGTTCTCCAGGATGTCGACGGCGCCCGTCGCGGTCGTGAACGCGTCGGCCGCGTAGATCGTGAGCTCGAGCGCGCCTGGCCCGGTGTTGGTCACGTTCATGGAGTCTGCGATGACGTCGCCCGGGTTGACGTCGTAGGTGAAGTTGGGTCGCCCAGAGCCCCGGTCGCCGTCGACCGTGTCGATGCTCCACGCGGGCGGCTGCGTCGTGTCAGCCTGCGCCGCGGTCGGCGCGACGAACGACAGCAGCGCCAGCAGCGAGGTCGTGAGTACGACGGATGCTGTGGCGCGAGTGCGGAGACGGATGGGGAGAGCCATGTGGTCCCTTACGTGGGGCCCTCGCGGCGGGGCCGCGGCGGAGCGAGCGAGCGATGCGGAGGAGCGGGGTGCTGCGAGGGCGGATGCTCGTGCAGCGGGGGTGCGAGTGCGCGGGAGCCTGGTGGGCTCCCGCGCACTCCTCGGCCCCTAGGAGATGGCCGAGATGGTGAGCGTGGCGGAGTACGCGCCCTGCTGCGTTGTGGTGGGGACCGTCAGCGTGAGGTCCGCACCGAGCGTTGCGCTCGCGGCGGTGTTCGACGTCGCGAGGAGCTGTGCCGTGTTGAGGCCCGTCGCCGCCGAACCAGCGGTCACGTTCGCGGCGTTGCCCGCGATGAGCTCAGGAGCCCAGCCGAGGTTCGCAGCCGAGATCGAGTCGATGCCGTTGCTGAAGTCGCTCGACTGGCCGGAAACCGTCCAGCCGTAGGCCGCGGTGCCGCCGGCACGCGTGTCCGTGACCGCGACGTCGCTGATCGAGCCGTTGGCGACGAAGGTGTCACCGGTCTGGACCGCGGTGCCGAGGTCGGCGCCGTTCTGGTCAGCCCAGGCCCACGAGAAGGAACCCGTCTCAGGGTCGACCGGCGTCACTGCGGCTTCAGGGATGACAACCTCCACGTTGCCGTCCGGCGTGCCGGGAACCTCAGGCGCTGCGATCTCCGCGTAGCTCGCGGAGAAGCCCTTCGCGACCTTCTTCGGGTCAGCCGCGCCGCCAGAGGAGTACCAGTACGACGACTGGCCCGTCTTGGCGTTGAAGTCGACGAGCGACTGCGGGAAGGAGCCCCACGTCGCGGCCGTGGTGTTCTGCGGCGATCCGGCCGTGGTGACCTCGACGCCCAGGTAGTCGGGCGTCGAGACCTCGATGCCTGTCGCGGTGACGTCGACGCCGTCGAACGTGGCGAGGTCGATCGTCTCTGGTGCGATCGGAACCCACTGCGACATGTCCTCCATCGACGTGCCGTATCCGGAGGCGGTGCCCGTGAGCGTTCCGACTCCGTTCACGACGTCGAGCACTGGGTCGGAGACCGTCCAGTACGTCAGGCCGCCGTAGAAGACGATCGTGAAGTCGCCGTCCCACGAGATGGTGCCGGTGTCGGTTGCGGGGTTGACGGTTCCAGCGCCCGCCGCGAAGTTGACCCGGTTGTTGGTCGTCGAAGCGGGTGATGGGGAGACGGCCGCGCCTGCCGCGTTCTGGCACTTGGTGCCCCAGGTTGGGGCGATCTGCTCGCCGGCTGCGTTCGGCTTCGTGATGGTCACGTTGCCCTCGGCTGCCTTGTAGAAGCCGTCGGCTTCGGTCCAGAGACGGGAGGAGCCCGTGTCGCCTGCCGTACCGGCGACGAGGAAGTTGCAGCCGCCGAAGTAGGCGCCGCCGCCGGTCTCGTCGTTGAGCTGCCACGAGAACGAGACGTTCTCGACGGTTGCGTCGCCTTCTGCGGCTGACGCTGGTGCTGCGCCGAGGCCGAGGCCCGCCGCGATGAGGCCTGCCGCGGCGAGTGTCGCGCCACCGCGAGCCAGCACAGACGACCGACCAGCCGTCCGTTCTTGCACTGCTGTCATGAGTTCTCCTGAATAGAAGTCACGGCCCCCCGACACGCGCGCAGATGCGCGGCGAGTGCCGTGTACCGAAAGCCCTACGCTTGGACGCCACCCGGTGGAACCGGTTAGGTAACGCTAAGTAAGGCAAGGGTTACCTTACGGGACATTTTCAGGTTCGACAATGGAGCACGACGATCCGGACACGAATTCACCCCAGAACCACACGCGCCCCGTCGGCAACCACCGCGTTACCTTGGCCCGGTAGCGTTGCTCCGTGCAATCCCCCCTGGACCGATCCGCGGCAGCGCCCACGCCCCGCACGCTCATCGACGTGCTCACGGCCACCGCCACCGCGCATCCCGACGCCATCGCGATCGACGACGGCGACGCCCCGCTCAGCTACCAGGACCTATGCGCCTACGTCGCGCAGACCGCGAAACGGCTGCAGGATGCGGGAGTTCGGCGAGGCGACAAGGTCGGTGTGCGTCTCGTCTCGGGCACCCGAGAGCTGTATGTCGCGATCCTCTCCGTCATCGCAGCCGGCGCCGCGTACGTGCCGGTCGACGTCGACGACCCCGACGAGCGCGCGGTGCTCGTGTTCGGCGAGGCCAAGGTGCGAGGCACCATCCAGGGCGACGGGGAGTTCACGCCGGCCGCCGACGGCCAAGCGAGCCCCCACCCAGCCGTTCCCCTGTTCGACGAAGGCGCACCGCATCCGGAGAGCACGAGCCTCACCGACCTCGAGGGCCCCCACCTCGACGACGACACCTGGGTCATCTTCACCTCAGGCTCGACCGGCGTACCCAAGGGCGTCGCGGTCTCCCACCGCTCGGCCGCCGCGTTCGTCGACGCCGAGGCGAAGCTGTTCCTGCAGCACGACCCCATCGGGCCAGGCGACCGCGTGCTCGCGGGCCTCTCCGTCGCCTTCGACGCCTCCTGCGAGGAGATGTGGCTCGCCTGGCGCTACGGCGCCTGCCTCGTACCAGCCCCGCGATCGCTCGTGCGATCCGGCGAGGACCTCGGCCCCTGGCTCCTCAGGCACCAGATCTCGGTCGTCTCCACCGTGCCGACCCTCGCGGCGCTCTGGCCCAGCGAGACTATCGAACAGGTCAGGCTGCTCATCTTCGGCGGCGAAGCCTGCCCGCTGGAGCTCACGCAACGCCTCGTCGGCGAAGGCCGCGAGGTCTGGAACACCTACGGACCCACCGAGGCCACCGTCGTGGCCTGTGCCGCCCTCCTCGACGGCAGCGCCCCCATCCGCATCGGCCTGCCGCTCGACGGCTGGGAGCTCGCCGTCGTCGACGCGGACGGCAGGCGCGTCACGGAAGGCGAATCCGGCGAGCTCATCATCGGCGGCGTCGGGCTCGCCCGCTACCTCGACCCCGCCAAGGACGCAGAGAAGTACGCCCCGATGGAGAGCCTCGGCTGGGATCGCGCGTACCGCTCGGGTGACCTCGTCAAATTCGAGGAAGCCGGCCTCGTATTCCTCGGGCGTGCCGACGACCAGGTCAAGATCGGCGGCCGACGCATCGAGCTCGGCGAGGTGGAGGCAGCCCTCCAGGCCGTCACCGGAGTCACCGGCTCGGCCGTCGCCGTCCGCAAGACCTCCGCCGACGTCTCCATCCTCGTCGGCTACATCGTCACCGGCGCGGGCTACGAGCGGCAGCTTGCGCGTGCCGAACTCGGCGAGCAACTCCCGAAGGCCCTCATCCCGCTCCTCGCGGAGGTCGACTCCCTCCCGACCCGCACCTCCGGCAAGGTCGACAAGAACGCCCTGCCATGGCCGCTGCCCGGCGCCGACGACGTCTCAGGTGACCTCGACGGGCACGTCGCCTGGCTCGCCGAGCAGTGGCAGGCCGTGCTCGGACTGCCCGTCGGCAGCGAAGACGCCGACTTCTTCGACCTCGGCGGCGGATCCCTGTCGGCCGCCCAGCTCGTCACCCGAGTGCGCGCGCGCGTGCCTGAGTTCACGGTCGCCGACGTCTACGACCACCCCCGCCTCGGCGCCATGACCGAGTCCATCAGCGAAGCGCTCGACGACGAGGACGACGTGATCGCCTCGTTCAGCACGCCAGGCCCCACGCCGCTCTCGGCACGCATCCTGCAGATCGTCGCCGGTCTGCCCCTGCACATCCTGGCCGGCGCGCGCTGGGTCACCTACCTGCTCGCGGCAAGCGCGCTCCTGCAGCTCCTCCCCGGCTTCGACGTGCTACCGGACGCGCCGCTCTGGCTCATCGTCGCCATGCTGATCGTCTTCGTGACCCCGTTCGGGAAGATGGCGATCTCGGTCGCCGCCGCGCGCATCCTCCTCTTCCGGCTCAGACCCGGCGACTACCGACGCGGTGGCGCGACGCACATGCGCCTGTGGCTCGCCGAGCAGGTGGCAACGCAGATCGACGCCGTCGGCCTCGCAGGCGCACCGTGGGTCGTCTACTACGCTCGCGCCCTCGGCGCCAAGGTCGGCAACAACGTCGACCTGCACTCGCTGCCGCCCGTCACCGGCATGCTGCAGCTCGGAGACGGCGCGGCCATCGAGCCGGAAGTCGACCTCACCGGCTACTGGATCGACGGCAACCTCGTGCGCATCGGCGGCATCCGCATCGGCGCAGGGGCGACCGTCGGCGCCCGAAGCACCCTCGCCCCCGGCACCAAGATCGGGCAGGGCGCCGAAGTCGCCCCGGGGTCGGCGGTCTTCGGCAGGGTCCGCTCGGGCAAGAGCTGGGCGGGCTCCCCCGCCGTGCGCGTCGGCAAGGTGCGCGCGAGCGACTGGCCGGCGGCCCGTCCACCGCAGCCCGCCGGCTGGGCAGTCGTCTACGCCATCGCCTCGGCCGCCCTCGCGCTGCTCCCCCTGTTCGCGTTCGCGGTCGGCGGCGTCGTCATCGCCGCCGGGATGCGCGGGGCCGGGACGCTCGGCGAGGCGACCCTCTCCGCGTTCGCCTGGCTCGCCCCCGCTGTCATCGCGGCCGGCATCACCTTCGCCGGCTTCGTCGTGCTCTTCGTTCGCCTCCTCTCGATCGGCCTGAGGGAAGGCACCCACCCGGTGCGCTCGAGGATCGCCTGGCAGGCCTGGTGCATCGAGCGCCTCCTCGACGCGGCCCGCACCACCCTCTTCCCGTTCTACGCGAGCCTCTTCACACCCGTCTGGCTGCGGATGCTCGGCGCGAAGGTCGGGCGCGACGTCGAGGCCTCGACCGTGCTCCTGCTCCCCTCCATGACGCAGATCGACGACGGCGCGTTCCTCGCCGACGACACCATGGTCGCCTCCTACGAGCTGCACAACGGATGGATGCGCATCGAACGAGCGCGCATCGGCGCGCGCGCCTTCCTCGGCAACTCCGGGATGGCCGCCGCCGGGCACTCCGTCCCCCGCGACGGCCTCGTCGCCGTCCTCTCCGCCGCCCCGGCGAAGGCCAAGCCCGGCTCATCCTGGCTCGGGTCCCCGCCCGTCCGCCTCCGCCGAGTCGCCGTCGACGGAGACGAGACGCGCACCTACAACCCGCCCAGGGCGCTGCGTGTCGCGCGTGCCCTCTGGGAGCTGTGCCGCATCGTGCCCGTCATCGTCACCTGCGGGCTGGGCCTGGGCGTCCTCCTCGGGCTCGCAGCCATCGAGACCTCCGTCGGCGTCGCCTGGAGCATCGTGCTCTCCGGATTCGTCCTCCTGGGTGCGGCCGCAGCATCCGCCCTCATCTCGACCATCGCCAAATGGGTCATCGTCGGTCGCATCCGCGTCTCCGAGCAGCCCCTCTGGTCGAGCTTCGTGTGGCGCACCGAGGTCGCCGACACCTTCGTCGAGATGGTCGCGGCGCCCTGGTTCGCGCGGGGAGCTGCAGGAACGCCAGCCCTCGCGATGTGGCTGCGCTCACTCGGAGCGAAGATCGGCAAGGGCGTCTGGTGCGACTCGTACTGGCTGCCGGAGGCCGATCTCGTCACGCTCGGGGACGGAGCCACCGTCAACCGGGGATGCGTCGTCCAGACTCACCTGTTCCATGATCGAATAATGAGCATGGACACCGTCACCCTCGAAGCAGGCGCAACGCTGGGACCACACAGCGTGATCCTCCCCGCCGCCACCATCGGCGCTCACGCCACCGTCGGGCCCGCGTCGCTCGTCATGCGAGGCGAGTCTGTGCCCGTCGGCAGCCGCTGGAGCGGCAACCCTATCGGCCCCTGGCGGGCCCTGAAGCTGCGCGCCTACCAGTCGAAGGCTTCATGATCCTCGCGACAAGCGCGGAGCCGCTGCCAGGCAACCCATACACGCCGCAGAGCGGCGACGTCAGCATCCGCGTCGAGCACTACGACCTGGCGCTCAAGTACCGGATGCAGAACAACCGTCTCTCGGGAACGGCGACGCTGAGCATCCGCACGGCGGTGCCGCTGACCGCGTTCTCCCTCGACCTCGTGGGGCTCCGAGCGAGCAAGGTCAACGTGCGCGGCGACAAGCAGGCCCGCTTCAAGCAGAGCGACCGCAAGCTGAAGGTCACGCTCTCCAAGCGAGTCGAGGCTGGCGACGCCATCACGCTCGAGATCGTCTACGAGGGCGCGCCCCGGCCGCGCCGCTCCCGCTGGGGAGTCATCGGCTGGGAGGAGCTGGAGGACGGCATCATCGTCGCCTCGCAGCCAACGGGAGCCCCGACCTGGTTCCCCTGCAACGACCACCCGGCCGATAAGGCCAGCTACCGCATCCAGGTCGCCGTCGACAGCAACTACGACGTCGTCGCGACCGGGACCCTGAGCTCGAGACGCGCCTCCGGCGGGCTCACGACCTGGGTGTACAAGGAAGCCGCCCCCACTGCCAGCTACCTCGTGACCCTCCAGATCGGCCGCTACCAGCGCGAGGACGTGCAGCTCGCGGGAGTGGCGGGCCACCTCCATTACCCTCCATCGCTCGCACGACGCGTCGGCACCGACTTCGCCGACCTCGCGAAGATGATGGCAACCTTCGAGCTGACGTTCGGCCCCTACCCGTTCGACACGTACGCCGTCATCGTGACGGCCGACGACCTCGAGATTCCCCTCGAGGCGCAGGGCATGGCTATCTTCGGCGCCAACCAGATCGATGGCGCACGCGGCCAGGAGCGGCTCGTCGCGCACGAGCTCGCGCACCAGTGGTTCGGCAACAGCGTCGGCGTCGCGGGCTGGCAGCACATCTGGCTGAACGAGGGCTTCGCCTGCTACGCCGAGTGGATCTGGTCAGAGGCGAGCGGCGGACCGAGCGCCGACAGCCTGGCTCGGGGCGCCCGGGCATCACTGGCGAGGCTTCCCCAGGACCTGCTGCTCGGAGACCCGGGAGCCGAGGACATGTTCGACGACCGCGTGTACAAGCGCGGCGCGCTCACCCTGCACGCCCTGCGGCTCACGGTCGGCGATTCTGCGTTCTTCGAGATCCTCACGAGCTGGGCTCAGGTGAAGCGCTTCTCGGTCGCCTCGACGGCGGAGTTCCTCGAGCATGCGGCGTCCCTGGTGCCGGATGCTCCGCTCCAGGAGCTGTTCGACGCCTGGCTCTACCAGCTCACGCTTCCCGACCTCCCTCCGCCTCCTGCGGCGAAGGTCAGTCGCCGCTGGCGCTAGCGGTCGCGACGGCAACCACGAATCGACCGTCGACGAGGGTCTGACGGAGTCGGTAGAGCGCCCCCTCGCCCCTGATGCGGGCCAGACCGTCCGCGTCGAGCTGCACCTCGCTCGGGTCGACCCGGAGCCCACGACCGTCGGCTTTGAGGACCGCTTCGGTAGCCGTCCAGCGCTCGAGCTCTGCCGCGGCGCCGGCACCCGCCTCGAGGCCAGCCTCTTCGACGTCGAGCCCGAGGGCCGAGACATGGTCACTGTCGGCGAGCGCGACGAAGACGGCGCTGCCGGCGTAGGAGATGCTCACGAGCATCGGCTGCTCGCGCAGGCGGGGCTTCCCGTGCTCAGCGGAGCCGCAGTGCCCACACGACGCCTCGAGGAGGGGTGCGGGGTCGTCGAGCGCCACGCTGACGAGCAGCCGCCCGGTGAGGAAGGCATCCGCCCGGGCATCGTTCAGGTGAGCGAGGCGCTTCCGGTCATCCGCGGAGAGCACCCCGAGCGCCTGCCTGCGCTGGCGAGGGCTCAGGCTCGTCGCCTCTGCGCCGAGGAGCCTTGCACTGCCGAGCCGCAGTTCAGTGAAGTCCATATGATGCCTCTGATCGAGGACGACGCGGGAGCACGGATCCGTGCGAACAGCGGAAGCCCCGCGTGCGAGTGCACG
>NZ_JADKSL010000011.1:96424-135535 GCF_015351275.1 Pseudoclavibacter sp. VKM Ac-2867 | reverse complement strand
AACACTTCATCGCCGCACGAACGCCCGCCATCAGACAGACGGAACGGGGCTAACCGAGCCTCCAACAAACCCGGGGCCACATTGATGCGTTCGAAGAGATCGGCGGTATCCCGGCCCGACACATTCGCTACGACAATCTGACATCGGCTGTCCAAGCCGTGCTCTACGGAAACGGGCGCGGCAGGGTCGAGAACGAGCGGTGGGTGCTGTTCCGCTCGCACTACGGGTTCGACTCGTTCTACTGCCAACCCGGTATCAACGGTGCGCATGAGCAGGGCGGCGTCGAGGGCGAGGTCGGCCGATTCCGCAGGAAGCATCTGACGCCCATGCCGGTCGTCGATTCGCTTGCGGAGCTCAACGCAAGAATCCGCGCCTGGGACACAGTGGATGATGGCCGGAGGATCGCGTCGCGAATTCGCACGGTCGGCCAAGACTTCGCAATTGAACAGGCACTTTTTTCACCACTGCTGTTCGAACAATTCGAACCAGGCCTGACACTGCCTCCATGGGTCGACCGGTCGAGTCTGATCACGGTCCGGATGGCGAAGTACTCCGTCCCCGCCCACCTGATCGGCCGGAACGTCCGCGTCTCGTTGCGGGCATCCGTGGTCGTTGTATTCGACGGGCATCAGCAAGTGGCCCACCATGAACGCGTCGTGGCTCGAGGCGGCCAATCCGTCGTCCTTGACCATTACTTGGAAGTGTTGCGGCAGAAACCCGGGGCGCTCCCTGGAGCCACCGCGTTAGCGAGGGCACGGGAAACCGGCGTGTTCACGGAAGCTCACGATGCGTTCTGGGCAGCGGCCAGAAAGACCGATGGTGAGGCCGGCGGCACGCGATCTCTGATCGATGTTCTCTTGCTGCATCGGAGTATGCCCGCAGAGGACGTGATCGCCGGCATTCGCGCGGCGCTCCAAATCGGGGCGGTGACCGCCGATGTCGTTGCGGTCGAAGCCCGCAGACACGGTTCGACGGGTGGGCTTGGCCCACACGGTCATCTCCGTGAACTTCCGCCGGGTCGCGAACAACGAGTTGTCAGTCTCACTCAGCGTCGTCTTGCCGATCCAGCCGCGGTGATCGCAGGCCTTCCGTCCGACACGAGACCACTGCCAAGTGTTACCGGCTACGACGAACTCTTGAAACGCCGGGGCCGTCCCTTGTCCACGAACGAACCGATCGATGGAGAAGGAACCACGGGAGTATGACCACAAGACCCACCACTGTCACGACCACGCTGAGCCGGAGGCGCGGGCTCACCGAGGAAGCAGCGATCGCGGCCGTCGATCAGGCCTGCCGGCGTCTCCGACTCCCCACGGTCCGCGCTGTCGTCGACGAAGCCTTAGAAACAGCGAACCGAGAGCAGCTGTCCTACCAGGGGTTCCTAGCGGAGTTGCTGCTTGCCGAATGCGACGACCGCGACCGGCGCTCCTCCATCCGCCGCGTCTCTGCCGCCGGCTTCCCGCGAAACAAGTGGCTCGGCGACTTCGACTACGACGCGAACCCGAACATCAACCCGGCCACGATCCACCAACTCGCGACCGGTGACTGGATCCGGAAAGGAGAGCCGCTCTGTCTCATCGGTGACTCCGGGACGGGGAAGTCACATCTGCTGATCGGCCTGGGAACTGCGGCCGCGGAAAAGGGTTACCGGGTGAAATACACGCTCGCAACGAAGCTCGTCAACGAACTCATCGAAGCCGCCGACGAGAAGCAACTCGCCCGCACCATCGCCCGCTACGGCCGCGTCGATCTTCTCTGCATCGATGAGCTCGGCTACATGGAACTCGACCGCCGCGGAGCTGAGCTGCTGTTCCAAGTCCTCACCGAACGCGAAGAGAAGAACTCGGTCGCGATCGCCTCCAACGAATCGTTCTCCGGATGGACGAAAACCTTCACAGATCCACGGATCTGCGCCGCAATCGTCGACCGGCTCACCTTCGGCGGCAGCATCATCGAAACCGGCACCGACTCCTACCGCCTCGCCCACACCCGCCGTCTCACCGAGACCAGCTGAACTGCCTCAGGCCTCGGCTTCGCCGCTGGGACGGAGCTAAGGGCTCGCGGATGCTCGGGCGTGAAACGTGAGTACGGTACTCTGCGGAAGCAACGACTCTGAAGGCGGACCCACTCATGAGCATTGCATTCCTGATCACCACGCTCGTGGTGGTCGCCACCCCCGGCACAGGCGCTGTCTATTCCATTGCTGCAGGGCTATCTCGAGGCACGAAAGCGGGCGTTGTTGCCGCGTTCGGTTGCACGCTCGGGGTCATCCCGCACATGATCGCCGCGATCACCGGACTCGCCGCGATCATGAACGCGTCAGCGATCGCATTCCAAACCATCAAATGGCTCGGTGTCGCATACCTGCTGTTCCTCGCCTGGCAGACCCTCCGCGACAAGTCCGCCATCAAGGTCGACGAAGAGGCCGAGCCCGTGTCATTCTGGCGGGTGATACGCACAGCGATTCTCATCAACCTGCTCAACCCGAAACTGACGATCTTCTTCTTCGCCTTTCTTCCCCAATTCGTTCCCGCCGGCGAAGTCAACGGCACCTGGCACATGGTCGGACTGAGCCTCGTGTTCATGGCGTTAACGTTCATTGTGTTCGCGCTCTACGGCGTCTTTGCGGCCACGATGCGCAACCGGGTCATCAGCCGCCCCAAGGTCATGACCTGGCTGCGCCGCACCTTCGCTGCCACCTACGTTCTCCTCGCGGGCCGGCTCGCGCTCGAGAGCCGCTAAAACCCAGGAGGCACTTCAGTCACAACCCCCAGCTGCTCGCCGAGTTCCTGCAACTATCCGTGACCACCCTGAACGTGGGCGGCGTGACAACCGCCCCGAACACGACCGCAACCGCACAACCATTCCTCGACCGCGCATCGACACGACTCGCCGAACGGTCGGAAAGCGAGTTTCCCGAGATCGCGGCCTGGCGACGAGCATTCGGCCAGATGGGTCTCAAGCCCACCCAATATCGATGCGCGTCAGAAGCTCTGGTCCCCGGTTCAAGAAAGAGAGCGCGCGGCCTTCGATCCACCCCTTGGTCGACCTCTGCAACGCCGTCTCGATCGCTTACGCCATCCCGATTGCCGTCTTCGACCTCGACCACGTTGACGGAAACCTCACCGTCCGCCACGCCAACGGCACAGAAACCTACGCCACCTTCAGCGGCGACACCGAACACCCCGAGCCCGGCGATGTTATCTACGCAGACGACGCTAACAAAGCGCGCGCACGCCGCTGGACGAACCGACAAAGCGCCCTCTCTGCCATCCGCCAAACCACCACACGGGTCCTTATTGTGAGCGAAGCAATGCACGACACCGGAACCCAGGATGTCGCAGCTCTCAAAGCAGGACTCACCGAAGCGCTCGGACGTTACTGGCACATTCCGGCCTGACGCCTCTGCGAACCCCCGTTCGCCAAACACCAACGCATCCGAAAGGCGCATCGGTGTCGAACGAGTGGGCCCGGCTTAGAGTGCCACCCTGGGTCCACCCTCAGTTGACATTCTCACCTGGCTTCGGACACTCCCGGGTGCTTGCTTCGAGCTGCTGCGGAGACTACGACGAATCCTCCCTGTGTTTCAGCTTCGGATCATGTTCCCTCGGAAACGTCGGACGCGATGGGAGCGAGAGCGACAACTCAGACCATGTAGCGACACCCGCGACGAGCGGGCGAGCCCTCCCGGGAGCGTCTTGACACTTACAAGGTTGACGGGGCCCCTCACAGAGAGCCAGCTACCGAGGGGTGTCAAGCAGGACGGGGGTGTCAACGAGGGGGCTCAGAATCGCGTCTCGGGCGAGCGGCACGTACTTCTTCAGGCAATCAAGCGGGTGCTCCAAGTGACCTAGGTGTGCTCTTTTGTATCGAACATTTCCCTCTGCGGCGACGGAGTATTCTCCGCGGTCTGCCAACGATCTGCATTGGGCAGCGCTAAGGCTGTGTGAATCTTCTCCAGATATGATCCCGCTTTCCCGGTGGTGAAGCCTGCGGGGCTTGGGTGGTTGGGGGCAGTGAGCAGCGCACAGGCTCAGTCGTCAGGTCTGCCCGATCGAGGGCTCAGGACACCAACCGCTCACTTGCCTACCGGTAGTGGGCATGCACGAATAACTGGACCGGCTGTGGCGCAGAAAGCAGGTTACAGGCATACTCGTTAAAATCCTCGAACAGCCGCGCCACTTTTTGACCCTACAGTGATCGTTTACTGACCTGTTCTCGCGCTTAAAACCCCTTAGAAGGAAGTCATGCCCGAATCAGCCTCGAATCAAATACCCCGCCGGACAGTGGTGGGCACGCTGGCGTGGTCAGTGCCAGTCATCGCAGCCGCAACCACGATTCCTCATGCCGCAGCCAGCCAGCTGTGCGACGCCAGCGTCAACTTCAACACGGTCGCCACGAACGGCACCAGCTCGGCAGCAGGGTTCCCGTCGGCGGCCAACAGTGTGACGCTGGCGACCGGGACCCCCGCATACCGAGTTCGCATGACGGTGACGGAATCGTCGAACACTCAGTATGGGAGAACTTCCAACTTCTACAACTTGTCGCAAAGCGCACGGGCATGGACGAACAACGACCAGCTCTTCACGGTTCCCGGACCAACCGGCCAGCTGATTCTGAACCAACGCCGCCCCGCAGGAAGCACAGCAACCCCGGTGTACCAGCGCATCCGCTTCGAGATCATCAACGCTGCCGGAGTGGGAGTGCAGGTCACGAACTTCCGCATCACGCTCGACGACATCAACCAGACCCCGAATCACGATGACCGGATCGCCTTTGTGGACGCACCAGCAACCGTGGTAGCGAGTTACGGCAACTCGACCGGCACCGGCACCGTCACCGATCCGTTCCGTCGCGTGAATTCGAATGAAGTTCCGGCTGGTAGCCCGACGAGTCTCTACCGCGACACGTTCGCCATCGCCACCGTCCCAGCCTCGGGAACGCGCCTCGACTACGTGGGTGGCCCGGCTTACGGATGGCAATACGCGACCATCACCGCGCTCACCTTCACGGCACCCGCGGCCTGCTGAACCCAGGCCACCCGGCGACTTACGCCCGGTCGAGTCCATCCTCGCGAGATTTTGACGGACAGCGGTCGATGAGTTGCAACCTCCTGAGATTGAGTGCGGGCGTGCGAACATCTCGGCAGTCCAAGACGCCGGAGCTCCACTTGAGAAATCGGAATACGCCGTGCGAGAGCCGCATGGGCCTCGACGTCGGGAACCCTGTTGAGATTGACGCGATCTGAGTGTCGGACACTCTCGCCAACGTTCAAGAGCCTGACCACCGCATTCACAGATCAGACCGCAGCGTCAGCGTCTCTGAGCAGCCCCTCCAGCGCGTCAAAAGTGGCCTGGAAGCCAAGCGCCCTTGTCCGCAACCTGTCGGAGGCGAGATCTTGACGCCCGTTTCGACGCGGAGTTTGGCGCCACGCTGCTGGGGCTTCCGCGGATCGCCGCTGACCTCAGTCGGTAGAGCGGGCCTCGAACGTCGTAGTTGTACAATCCAGGGGCTGTTCAGTTCACTCGAACGCGCGTTGAGGCTCAACGTCTCAAGAACCCGCGCCTGGCTCGGTGCGACTCGACCGCGATAGCTGGAGGCGTCGGCGCTTCTGTCATCTGTCGTGCGAACGCGTCGTTGATGCTGATGTCACTGCGGTCCGCGACGCTCTGGAGGATGAGCTTCATGAAGATCACGTCTCCGACAGGCTCGCTGGCTTTGCGAGTGACCAGGCGGTAGCAGCCAGCGGGTCCACCGAGGTCGTTTGAGATATCGTGCACGGCCGCGTCGACATCGGTCGGCGGTAGCTCGCGACGGACGGGTGCCGGCCGGTCGGGAGAATCGTGGCGAGCGGCATCGCTGGGTGAAGTGATGCGGGGACTGCCTCCGAGAAGTCGACGTACTCCGGGTGTCGCGGTGCCGCGTAACTCTCCGTTCAGAACGAGTCCTCCGCGACATCCTCGTCGACAAGCGTAGGTAGCGGCGGGCGCGCCGTTGCCTCGACGGGGTCGGGTGCGTCTGTAGTCGTGGTGCGGCGGTGGTCTCGTCACTCCTCCTAGGCGGACAGGCGGAAGGTCCCACTGATCAGTGCCGTTGGGAGCTTCGTGTGTTGACGGCTCCGGCGCTACTCGGTGGCTGTCTCCGCTTCCCCGTGCCTTGCGGCGATCGCCTCGAGTTCCGCGTCCAGACCTGCGGTCACCATCTCGATGACGCGGCCCAGCCCGTCGAGAATGACGGGCTAGTCGGCGTCGCCGGCAGCCTCGTGCTGCTCCAGGAAATCCGCGGTCTGCCCCAAGTACTGCTCCGCCGGGACGGGAGCGAGTAGCGCCAGCCGGTCTCGTGCGCAAAGGTTCCAAGCGGTCGAAAGGCGACTCCGCGGAAATGGGCCACAGATGAGTGGGCGGACCCCAGACGCACGCCAGGCCAGCGATGCTGGGAGTCAGCGTAGATCCGTCGACATCGGATTCTGGATCGCGATCGGCGCCGTGGCTTTCGCATTGGGCTTGCCATTCCTCATCAACCCAGCTGGCGCGTGGGAGTTCTGGGTGCGCGTGAACGAGATGTCGGTCTCGCCTTCCTTGCTTTGGGGCTGAGTCCTCATGCGTCCCCGCATAGCTCGGGAGACGAAAGGACACCCCTCGTGACGATCTCCACTCCCGCTGCCGCCAGGACAGCGCTCACTGCGCGCCGCACCCTCCGCGACCTCGACGGCGCCCCCGCCACCACCTCTGAGCAGCGCGACGCGCTCGAAGCCTGGACCGGCTGGGGAAGTCTCGCATCAGCGTTCGCTGCCGGTGCTGACGAGCAGTGGGGGCAGGTGCGCGACGACCTCGACGAGCTCGTGCCCGACGCTGCCCTCCTCGATAAGGCGGCGGAGCAGCTGGACACCAGCTTCTACACGCCGCGCGCACTGGTGGACCTCGTGTTCGAGCTTTTGCGCAGCGTCGGATTCGCCGGAGGCCGCGTGCTCGAGCCCGGATGCGGCACCGGACGGTTCCTGTCCTGGGCGCCCGCCGACCTCGACATCGCCTGGACGGGCGTGGAGATCGACCCGCTCAGCGCCTCCATCGCCAAAGCGCTCCACCCGGACGCGCACATTCGCGCGGCAGGCCTGCAGGACACGCACCTGCCCGACGAGGCGTTCGATGTCGTTATCGGCAACGTCCCGTTCTCAAACCACGGCCCGTTCGATCCGGCCTACCCGTCGATGCCGAATCTGCATGCCTACGCGATCATGCGCGGCCTCGCGGCACTCAAACAGGGCGGCTACGCGATCGTCGTGACCAGCCGTCACACGCTCGATTCCGACACCACCCGGGAAGCGCTCACCGGCACGACCGAGTTCGGCACCATCGACCTGATCGCCGCCCTCCGCCTCCCTGCCGGCGCGTTCGCGGACTCCGGGACCGAGATCGTCGCCGACATCCTCTGCCTGCGCAAGCGCGCGGCCGGCGAGGATGAGCTCGGGTGGACGCCTAAGCGAGTCGGGAACGGCGTCAAATCGGAACCACCGCGAACCCCCGTCACCGAGACGGTCGCTGATCGCTGGTCCCGCCCGGACACGGTCTCTGCGTACTGGACCGACCGTCCCGACCACCTCGCCGGCACGCACTTCCTCACCGGGTGGCAGCAGAGCGCCATCACCGTCACGGGCGACGCCGCCGACATCGAGCGTGCATCCGCTGCAGTGGCCACCTCGCTCGTGCCGCAGCAGATCGCCGCCGGCATGGACGACGCTGACCTGTTCCAGGTCTCCGCGGATGCGCTGACCGACGGACGGTTCGAGTTCGTCGACGACGTGCTCCACCAGTGGCAGGCCGGCGAGCTCGTGCCCGCCAAAAAGGGCGCTGAACTGATCGTGCTCGTGCACCTCCGAGACGCCGTCCGAGCTCTCGTGGACGCCGAAGCCGACCTCGACACCCCGGACAGTGTTCTGGCCCCGCTGCGGGCGACTGCAGCCTCCCTCTACGCCGCGTACGTGGCGAAGTACGGCGCCCTGAACCGGGGGCAGCTCGTGGAAGGCAAGCCCGACCCGGAGACGGGCGAGGCGTCACTGTCGTGGCGCCGGCCGACGCTCGGCGGGTTCCGCCGCGACCCCGACTACTACCTCGTGATGGCGGTCGAAGACTACGACCAGCAGACCGGCGAGCACGCGCCCGCCCCGATCCTCAGCCGATGCGTGAACACCCGCCCGGTCGCCGTCAAGCGGGTCGAGAACGCCGCCGAAGCCCTCGCCGTGTGTACCGGGGGAGGGCGAGGTGTGGACTTCATTCGCATCGTGGATCTGCTGGGCCTCAACAACGCTGCGGAGGCCCGGGAAGCGCTCGGCGACCTGATCTTCGACGACCCCACCACGAACCGACCAGTCGCCGCCCGCGACTACCTCTCCGGGAACGTCCGGACCAAGCTCGCCGACGCGATTGCCGCCAACACCGCGAACACGGTCTACGCCGGCACCTTCGGCCCGCAGATCGACGCCCTGACGGCGATCATCCCCGACGACCTCGGCCCCGAGCAGGTGCGCGTCGAGCTCGGCAGCCCCTGGCTCGAAGTGACGGACGTCCACGACTTCGCCCGCGAGGTGCTGAACACGTCCGTCGCATCGCTCACCTACAGCGTGCGCGAGGCGATGTGGGAGCTCGGCTCGAACGCACACTCCGCGTGGGGCGACCAGAAGACGCGCCTCACCTACGGGACGCTTCGCATCAACCCCGTTCAGCTGCTCATGCACGGCCTTGCGGGCACCAACCCCGTCATCACCGACGACATGCGCGACGAGGCCGGGAAGATCCGCCAGGTGCGGAACATGCGCGAGACGGTCGCGGCGACGGAGAAGCTGCGCCTCATCCAGGAGCGCTTCGCGACGTGGGTGTGGGAAGACGAGATCCGCGCGACGCGCCTGCTGCGCACCTACAACGACCGGTTCAACTCCATCGTCCCGCGCACCTCCGACGGGTCCCGGTACACGTTCCCGGGGCTCGCCGCGGAAGTCACGCCGTGGCCGCACCAGCGCGATGCGGTCGACCGGATCGTGTCGACCGAGCGGACCCTCATCGGGCACGCGATGGGCGCCGGGAAGACACTGACGATGATCCTCGCCGCGCGCACGCTGCGCCAGTTCGGGCTCGCCCAGAAGCCGCTCATCGTCGTCCCCAACCACCTCCTCGAGCAGGTCGCCCGCGAAGCTCGTCAGGCGTTCCCGGCCGGAAGTTTCCTCATCGCGTCGAAGGATGACCTGGTGAAGGACCGCCGCCGCTCGTTCGTGGCTCGCTGCGCGACCGGCGACTGGGACGCCGTCATGGTCACGCACCAGACGTTCGCGAGTATCGGCGTCGCCCCAGAGGCGGAAGCGCGCTGGGTGCAGGACCGCAAGTATGAGATCGCTGACCAGGCCCGCAACACCGGCACCGGACGCGCGGCCGCGAAGCGCACCGCCAAGCGCCTCAAGGCCGCCGAGGCCCGGTTCAAGCAACTCCGCCACGAGGTGGCCGACGAGGACCAGCTCACGATTGAGCACCTCGGCGTCGACTACTTCTTTGTCGACGAGACGCACATGTATCGACGTTTGGGCGTATCCCAGGTGCCTCGCGCCTTCGGTGTCTCGCTGGGATCCTCGAAGCGCGCGTCCGACCTGCACCTCAAGATCGAGGTCCTCGCGAGCCGTTTTCCGGGCAAGCCGATCGTGTCGCTGCTGACCGGCACGCCGTGGTCGAACTCCCTCGCCGAGACGTGGGTGTGGCAGCGGTACCTGCAGCCTGACGTGCTGGAACAGGCGGGCGTCCTCGACTTCGTCGCTTGGGCGATGACGTTCATCCGGTTTGAGACCGGCATCGAAGTGTCCCCGGAAGGGTCCGGGTTCCGCCTGGAGAACCGGCCCGTCGGCACGAAGAACCTCTCCGGCGTGCGCCGCATGCTCTCCAGCGTCGCCGACCTCATCTCCTCCGAACAGCTGGAGCTCCCGCGTCCCGAGAAGGTCGAGCACACGCACGTCTCTGAGCCGTGCGACGAGATGCGCGCCTTCGTTGCAGACCTCGCCGACCGCGCCGAGGGGATCCGCAACGGCACCGGCGACCGCGACGACAACATGCTCGTAATCTGCAACCAGGGTCGCAAGGCCGCGCTGGATCCTGCCCTCGTTGGCATCGCCGGGGGAGCGGGCAAGCTCGCGGAGGCGGCCGACACGATCGCGAAGGCCCACGCCGACGGCGGCGGCGTCCGGTACGCCGGGAGCGAGCGTCCGGGCACGTTTCAGCTCGTGCTCTGCGACCTCGGCACCCCCAAGTCGCAGGACGCGCAGACCTACGGACGCCTGCGCCGGATGCTCCTCGACCGGGGCGTGCCGGCAGCTGCCATGCGCTTCGTGCACGAGGCCACCGACGACAAGGCCCGCGCGGCCCTGTTCGCGGCCTGCAATGACGGACGCGTGCGCATCCTGTTCGGGTCCACCCCGAAGGTCGGCATCGGCACGAACGTCCAGACGCGCCTCTCCGACATCCACCACATCGACGCGCCCTGGCTCGCGGCAGAGGTCCAGCAGCGCGATGCCCGCGGTATCCGCCCCGGCAACCAGAACTCCACCGTCAACGTGCACCGCTACGTGACCGAGGGCACCTTCGACGCGTTCATGTGGCAGACGCTTGAGCGCAAGCACCGCGCGTTCGCGCCCCTCTACGCGTCCGGGTTCGATACGCACGAGACCGTCGACATCGGCCCGGCCGTGCTGTCTTACAGCGCGGTCAAGGCGCTCGCCACCGGCAACCCGCTCCTGGTCGAGCACGCCGAGGTCTCCGCCGAAGTCGCCCGCCTGCGGGTGCTCGCGTCCGTGCACCGTGGAAGCATCAACTCGCTCGTGCGCGATGCCGAGTCCGACGAGCGGGGCGCGGCCGAGATGGAGCGTCGAGCGGACGCCTTGGAGCAGGTGGGAGCCGCCATCGCATCGTCATCGGCAAGCACGACGGTGGCGATCATCGCCGACCTCGCCGACCGAGTCTGCGACCGCCAGCGCCGCGACGCGTACTTCCGCAGCAGCATCGGGACCGAGCCGCGAGTGACCATCCAGCTCGAGCGTGAGCGGTCCCGCATCGACGTGACCTTCGAGGTGGGGCTCCGCCTGGGCGCGACGATCGAACTGCCCCGCAAGCTCGTTCGTCAGGGCGTGTCAGCGGTGGCCGCCGAGCTCACCGACCAGGTTCAGTGCCTTGCAGATGGATCGGCCGAGGCGAGCGATCGCATGCGCGCCGATGCAGATGCCTGGCGGGCCCGTGCGGTCAAGAGCCGGTCCCTCGCCTCGACGAGCGGGTTCCCTCAGCGCGATCTGCTGGACCAGGCCACGCGCCGGCTCGCGCACCTCGACGCGGTCATGCTCGAAGAGGCATCTCGAGCGAGCGACCACGCGATGGCCGCTGAGACCGAACTGGTGGCCGCCTGATGCGCGCCCGCACCGCTCCCGCCGCCGCGTTCCCTTCCTGGTGGGACGCGCAGATCGAGACACTCCTCAACGGGGACGAAGACCGCCGCAGCCGCGAAATCCGAGACGCCCGCCGCGCGAAACGCGCCCGCAACCGCCGCCTGCTCAGCTGGATCGCCCTGGCTGTCATCGTGGTGGCGATCGTCGCAGTGTCGGTGGCCTCCGGCATGCTCCAAGGCGTCACCGCGTCCGTCGGCGGCCTCCTCACCGACTTCCTGACCCGCATAGGACTGAGATGACTTCCGACACCACTCCCACTGCCGCCCAGCCGCTGACCCGCGTGCGCGTCTTCGACCTCGAGACCACCGGCATCGACGTGGAGACCGCCCGCATCGTGACCGCCTTCATCGGCGACGTCGTCGACGACGGGAAGGGTGGTGTGACCGTCGACGGCGACATGGACCTCCTCGTCAACCCCGGCATCGAAATCCCCGCGCGGGCGACGGAAGTGCACGGCATCACCACGGAGCACGCCGCAGCGCACGGCATCGACCCCGGGCAGGCGGCGGTGCTCCTCGCAGCATCCATCGCTGAAGCCGCCAGCCAAGGTATCCCCATGGTCGTGTTCAACGCGCCATACGACTTCACCCTCCTCGACCGGGAACTGCGCCGAAACGGACACGCCCCGCTGAACATGAACGGCGTGGGCGTCATCGACCCGCTCGTTATCGACAAGCACGTCGACAAGTACCGCCGCGGGAAGCGCACCCTCGAAGTCATGACCGGCCACTACGGCATCCGCCTTGACGACGCCCACACGGCCCGAGCGGACGCGGTCGCGACCGGCCAGCTGGCGCTCCTGCTCATGCGGCACCCGCTGCTCCTCGAGCTCGACGCCGACGCACGAATGCATCTGCAGGCGGCCGCGTACCGGGAGCAGATGGCGAGCCTGGAGGCGTTCAAGCGGCGCACGGAGCCGGCCTTCGCAACCCCGAAGGACTGGCCGATTCGGCCTGCATGACGGCACAAGGTTTGACCGTTTCTTTTCAGATCGGAACCAGTCTGTCCCATCCGTCGAACACCGACGTTCGAGCCCACTACGTTGGGGTGCGTCGCGGGCACGCAGGTGCCGGTGTGGGGACACTCGCCGAGGGTCGGGGGACCTGTCTCGGGCGCGACTCGATGAAGAAGGCCACCCGGAGTCTGGTGCACTCCTCCGGGTGGCCTTCTTTGTTGCCGCCGTTAGTCGCGGGCGATCCACTCCGACTCGAGCGGCGCCGCCGGGGCGTAGCCAGGCTTGTAGACACCTGCGACCTCATTCCAAGACCCATACCCCTGGTTGTCGTCGATGACGGCAGGTGTATTCGGCGTGAGATGGCTCGTGAGGCGGCCTTCGAGCTGCACGGCCTGCCCGTATCCGGAAGAGCGCTGGATGACGAGCACGTGCGGGTCTGTGGATGTCACGCGGCGGTCGACGTCGATGTTGTTCGGGCGGTCGGTGCGGATGCCGGAGAGGGTGACGGACTCGAGGTCGGTGTAGGCGAGCACCTTGATCTGGTAGTGGCTGAACGGCTCGTACGAGCCGCCCACGCCTTCGGTGATGAGCTCGCGGATGCTCTCCCGGTTCTTGTCCGTCATCTCGATGCCGGCTCCCGTGAACAGTGTCTGCAGCATGCGCTCGCGCGCCGCGAACGCGATCTCCGGGTCCGCGTGGTTGAGGTCGGGAGAGTCGTTGAGGGCCGCCGCGGCGCCGGGCACCGGGAGCTGGACGAGCTGCGAGGGCGTGCTCCGGACGAGGTCGTCTGCGGGGTCGGACTCGTCCCAGTCGGTGGCCCAGGATCGCAGGGCGTCCTGCTCCGACGTTCCGAGGTCAGTCCAGGCCGTTTCGCTGTCGATTTCGTCGCCGTATTCGTCGACGTCGGCCTCATCGCCGACGAGGTTCATCGCGATCTCCTCAGCGCGGTCGTATGTGCTGTCGTCGAGCCACTCGCTGTCGTCGTCCCCGTTCATGAACTCGTTGCTGTCGGCGAGGTATTCGTCCATCTGGGAGGGGCGCAGCTTGTCGTCGTAGGCGATGTAGACCAGGTCAGGCCGCCAGCTGGGACTGTTCATGCGGTCGATCGCGCGGGACCCGAACTGGTCGCCGAGGGTGTCGCGGAGCTCGGTGAGCGCGGTTACCCGATCCTCGAAGTCATCACGGCCGCGGGACGGCTCCAGCAGCGCCTCGATCTCTGCGCGCCCGGCGTCGGGCACTGCGAGCTCACCGGGGAGGGAGTGGGGCTGGTAGCCGAACTCGCCACCGGTGGTGCCGTTGCCTCGGCTGGACTCGCGGCGGGCGATCGCGTCTGCGGACATGGTCATGATGGGGCTCCTCGGGTCGGTTCGCTCGCACTGTGTGCGGCGGCGCCCGGGACGGGTCAGTCGAAGCGCACGTAGACGTCGTGGTAGCTCTGGAAGAAGTCCACCTGCGAGTTCGTGTTCTTGGACGTGTACCGGCTGGTGGCGACTTCCAGCCGTCGGGCGAGCTCGCGTCCGTGCTCGGTGTCGCGGCGGTCGCTGTAGACGTAGTAGGGATCCGAGGGGTCGATCGGCTCGGTCAGGTAGTCCTGGTCGACGTTCAGGCCAGTGACGGAGAACGAGGAGATGCCGGCGCCGGTGTTCTGCCGGACCGACACTTTCAGCTCGGCGGGGAGGTAGCCGGCGTCCTGGGCGGCCTTGATGTCCCCGCGGATGCGCTTCGCGATCTCCGTCCTCGACTCCGTATGCGTCGCCTGCGCCAGGTGGCCTTCGAACTTGGAGCCGCCCATGTACCCTTCCGATGCCTCACCGGCATCCGCGAGGTACTCCGGGTCGGGACGGCCGCCCTGCGCGTTCACGAAGGCTGCCTTGAACGAAAGTTCGAAGTCGTCCCACTCAGCCGGGTCGGTCTTCGAGAACGAGCCATCCACGAATGGGAGCACCTCATCGGCCATGCGCGCCTGGTCCTCGTCGCTCATGTGCGCGGCCGCGGACCGTGCGGCGGCGTAATCGCCCTCGCCGATCCCTCGCGCGAACGCGTGGACCGTCTCCTCGCCGACGAACCCGCGGAGCTTGAACTGCGGTTCCCGACGCGGTTCCTCCAGCAGCGCTGCAGCGACCGGGGAGAGCTCCTCGCCGTCGGCCGTGCCAGGGGCGAATGCGCCCGGCGCGGAGTGGTCCTGGAAGCCGAACTGGCCAGGCCTCGTGCCGTGGCCTCGGGCGGACTCGCGGCGGGCGTCAGCGGCGGGTGCAGGTGTGCTCATGAGCAATGTCTCCTCGGGATCGAGGGGACTGTGTGCGGCGCAGGGCTGACGTGTTTATGCGACCGCGGTGAGGATGACTCCAGTGACGGTAACCAGCGCAGTGATCACGGCGACCCAGAAGGTTGCCTTGATCCATTTCCCCTGGCTCGCGTCGCGGATCTTGCGAGCTTTCGCGTCAGCCACAAGTTCGGCTATGCCGGACGCGGTCTGTGTGTCGATCTCCTGGCCCACGCGAGTGAGTCGAATCTGTTCCTGCACAGCCTCGAGGTGCTGTTCGCCTATCACGTGCGCGCGATGCCCTAGTGCATCGCTTACCTGTGAGAGAGTCTTGCCGCTCGCATCGCTGGATTCCGGCGCCCAATCTGCAAGGGTGTCATCAGAGTTGTTGAGGTCAGCTTCCGCCGAGAGGCGTACGGGTTGGTCCAGCGCGTATGGCCGTTGCTGGGTGCCGTAGAGTCCGTTGCTGGCCTTGGCGAGGGCAGTCCAACCTTGCCCGTAGCCCGCTGCTTTTGCGGCAGCCTCTGCGATTCCGGTCGTGTCGAGTTTCGGGATGACTTGGTCTAGCCAAGACGTGTCCATTTCGATCTTCGGGTAGGAGATCTTGGCAATATCCCGCCACACGAAGCTCATGTCTGGCATTGCATTCGCCAGCGCTTCCCGCACGGGGCGCATCATTTTCTCAGCAGCCTTATTGGCTTCGACGTTGAGCGGGTGGCCTTTGTCAGCGAGGATCTCCTCGAACTCGCCGAAGGTCATTCGACCGAAGACTGACGCATCTAGCTCTTGGTCGCTTGAGTCGTCCTGGCTCTCTGGATGGTCGCTGCTCACGTGCAGATCATATGCGGACGTCGCCTCGCCTCATCGTACAAACGTCCCGATCAACACCCACGCCAGGTATGCCGTCACGGCCGCCCCGAGGTTCCACTCGAGCACTGACCCGGTCTTGCCGAGCACGGGGAGGGCGAAGTAGCCGTTGGGCATCCAGAAGTACCGGATGGGCGTCTTTCGCCACGCTTTCGGCGGCTTCGGGTTCCACGGCCAGAGCAGCGGCAGCCCGCCGACGGTGAGCATGTCGCCGGCGAGGTGGATGACGAAGCCGAGGACGATCGCGAGCTGCAACCAGAGCGGGTTGTCGGGGGAGAACAGGAGCACGAGCGCGCCGACCATGGCGCCCGAAACCCATGCTTTCGGCCAGGAGACGACGAGCTTCATCGCTTTCGCGGCGAAGCAGACGAGAGCGACCACGGCGATGGCGGGCGCCCACGCGATCGGGCGTTCCCACCAGGTGACGCTAGCTGTGCCGAACTGCAGGACCCAGGCGATGAGGGCGATGACGGGGATGGACAGGAGCGAGTGCGTGCCGTGTCTGTGGCCTCCGACCATGCCGCTGACGGCGCTGGCTCCTGCGGATCCGATGAGGGGCACGGAATGGGCGATGGTCGCGTTCGGGTGGTCAGCATCCGGCAGGAGCGCGGCTCCCGCGGCGACGAGCATGCCGACGAGCATCTCTCCGGGCTCCATCGGGACCAGGCCAAGCGCTCCAGTGGCGGTGCTGGTCACGGCGACCCAGGCGGCAGCGCCCGTGATCGCGTGGTTCGCGCCCATCATGCGGCGGCTCGCACGAGCTGGCGGCGGTAGTACAGGTAGCCTTCCGCGCGGTCGATCCCGGCGAAGCGGACGCCGAACTCCCCGAACGGGTTCATGTACGTCTGCCGGTCCAGCTCGGAGTACGAGATGGGCGTGCCCTTGGCCAAGCGAGGGTCGCAGATGACGGCCAAACCGCCGTCACGCATCCCGCGGATAAGGCGACCAACCGCCTGCTCCAACTCGAGGGCGGCGTCACTGACGTAGACCATGCGGATGGCGTCGAAGCGGGAGAAGTTCTGTTCGATTAGCGACTCCACCCGGGCGTCGTCCACGGGGTTCGTGGGCTTGCGCGGTGGGCGGTCGATCCAGACGAGGGAGCACGTCTCACCGGGGGCGTCGACGCCGGTCATGAGCGACTTGGTGCCGACGAGCACGCTCGTCTCGTCGGCCTTCCACTTGGCGGTGATGACGGGGATCGCCTCGCCATCCCACTGGGAGTAGACGGCGACGTTCAGGCGTGCGCGGAGGTACTCGGCGAGTGCCTTCCCATCGTTGGACTTCGCGGTGAGGAGCAGCGCGCGGCCGCCGTTGGCTTGGACCATGCGCAGGGCGTGTGCGCGGGCCCAGGAGACGTGCTTGAGCAGTGACAGGCGGGGCTTGCTGTAGGGGGAGTCGGTGAGTTCGGCCATCAGCTCGGGCGTGGATGCGGCGGGCACGTGCAGGCAGGACGCGGCGTACTGGTCCGTGAAGGGCGAGTCGTAGGCGATGACGGGGGAGTCGAGTTTCGCTTCGAACCCGAAGTGCGGGCTCATGGTCGCCGACATCGCGGCGACCCCCAGACGGACCATGATGCGCGGTTCCGGGTCGAGCTCCGCGTCCAGTGGCGGGAGCTCGGCGAGGTGCTCTTCCTTGACCGACTCGTCGCCGATCTCGTTCAGGTCGCGGAGCCACAGCTGCCGGCGAAGCATCCCGCCGACGTAGACCGGGGACGCGGCGATGCTCGTCCACGACTTCCGTTCACCCTCAGCGGCCGCTGGGGATTCGACCCACCGGGCCTGCCCGATGCGGTGCTCACCGGTGCTGGCGAGGGCGTCGAGGACAGCGGCGATCGCGGCGTCAGCGCGGCCCTGCGCGATCATCGTCGCCGGGTTCTTGGCGCCTCGTCCGGACGGCAGGAATCCCTTGCCCTGCTCGATCCACCCTTCGATGGACTCCTCGAGCACCCCGAGCGGGTGGTCGAGGTCGGTGAGGCGCTTGCCCGTGAAGCGGGAGAGTGCCTGCTCGGTGGCCTGTGCGAGGTCTTCGCCGTCGTTCGCCCACGCGCGGAACGATCGGTCGGTGCGGTCGATGACTCCGGAGATGGCGTTCTCGACGCGGCGGAAGCTGGCGCCGGAGAACGTGGACGCCCCCTGGTCGCGCACGGCGGAGGGGAGTGTGTGGGCTTCGTCGATGATGAGGTGGTCGATGCGGCCGATCGTCGCGTTGCCGATGACGATGTTCAGGGCCTTCGCGGCCTGGATAGCGAGGAGCACGTGGTGGACGATGACGATGTCCGCTTCGGACGCGCGGATCTTCGCTTCCTGCGCCTTCGTCTCGAACCCCCACTTGTCGGAGTCCGCGACCGCTTCCGCGCTCATGGCGGCGACGGCGAACCATTCCCGGTCGGAGTGGACGATGTCGCACGACTGCCGGTCGCCTGGAGCGTCGAAGTCCAGCTGCCGGTCGATCGCCCAGATGAGGAGCTTCTTCACGGCAACGGCGTCGACGTGCGGGCCGAACGCCTTCTGCAGGCGCGCGCGGTAGTCCTCGGCCTTCGCCTTCTTGAGGCGCGGGAGCGTGTCTGCGAGGGCGCTGAGGTGCGCGAACGAGACGCCGGGGTCGTCGACGATGACGGCGGCCGTGTGCGCCATGCGACGAGGGTCGATGTAGTTGTTCGCGCCCTTGAGGGAGGCCGCTTTCATCTCCGCCCCGAGGTGCTTGGACGCGGCTCGCTGGATCGCAGGCCAGTCCTTGTTGAGGTACTGGTCCTGGAGCGTCAGCGACTGGGTAGAGACGACCGAGCGCTCCCCGAACAGCGCCGCCCGGTACGCGGGAATGCCGAGGCCCGGCATCGACTTGCCGACACCGGTCGGGGCCTTACCGATCGTGTGGGTGCGGCCGGCGAGGGCAGCCGCGATCGCGGCTGCGAGTTGCGCCTGACCGGGACGTGCTGTGGCACCGGGGCCGACGGCTTCTGCAACGCAGGTGTCGAGGAACTCGAGTTCGGTGAGGGGTGGGCGCTCGGCCTCGGTGAAGGGGGCGAGCGTGGCGGTCGTGGCGGTCGAGGCGGTGCTCGCAAGGGCAGAAGCTGGCATGCCCTCTCTATGCGGGCACCCGACCGCGGCGAGACGCTAGCTGGCGTGAGCGGCGTCGTAGGCTGCGACCACGTCGTAGTGGATGCGGCCGCGAGGGGCGACCTGGTGCCCGTTCTGAGCGGCCCACGCGCGGATCTCAGCAAGGTCGGAGCGACGGGTACTGGTGCTGGTTTTCGCGGCGGGTGCGCGTCCGAGCTTGCGGCCAGCTTCGGTGTACGGCAGGAGCGCTGCTCGCAGGGCGCGCGCGTTCGCGAGCGACAGGTCGATTTCGTACGCCTTCCCGTCGAGGGCGAACGAGACCATCTCAGCGGCGTCCTCAGTGAGTTCGGTGCCGTCGAGGTCGTCCACGATGGTGGTGATTGCCTTCTGGACCATGGCGGTGCTCCAATTTTCGAGTTTACGGTTCAGTCCGAGCGTAGATGGGCTCTTTTCCGAACCTGGCCATGAACAGCAGGAGTAGCGCAGATCCGGAGAGAATACCGTCGGCAATGCCGGCGGGAAGCATGAACACCATGAGGACAAGCGTTACGACGCAGTTGACGACGGAGAACCAGTAGCCCCACATGCGATTGCGCAGCAGACCGACGGCCCCGACGATGCGGAGTGCCCCGAAAACGCCGCTCATGGCCATCATGAGGTAGAGATGGTCGTTGAATGCCGGGACGATAAACGAGAACCCACGCGCGAGCATGGACGCCTCAACCCCCGAAAGCAGCAGGACTGGCATCGCCAAGAATGGCAGCCCTTCCATGAGCACGCCCTGGATGAGGACGAGGACCGCCGCAGCGCGGATACATCGACGGGGCGCTCGGTTCGGCGATGACTGGTTCATAGGCATCACCTTAGAAGCACCCCGTCGATGAGGCGGAATCCGGTCAGGCCCGGTCGAGGACCAAGAACTGGCTGCCGGAGATCTTCGCGGTGTCGTGCACGAACGTCCGCTCGGTACGAGGGTCGTAGAAGTGCACGGTAGCGCCGCGGGGGCGGGGGACAGCCGTGAATGGCGCGTACTGGGTCGTGAGCAGCAGCAGCGGGAGGTCGGTGAGCGGCCACTCGTCGACGTGGATGGGCGTGCGGTCCTTCGGTTCGAGCACGGCCGTCATCACCTCGTCGGGAAGGGCCTCGTCGCGCTGCAGGAGCACCTGCTCGAGGCTCATGGCCTGGGCGATGCCGATGCGGTGCGCGAGGTTCTCGACGCGCGCTTCCAGCATGCTCGTGTCATCCCCGGCTTCGACCAGCTGGTCGTAGGTCGGGATGAGGTAGCTGCACAGCTCCGTCACGGTGTCGGCGTAGACCATCTCCCGCTCGGTGATGTACGCGTAGCGGAAAAGCGCTCCGTCGGCGTTGCGGGGAGTCTCAGAGCGGGTAGCGCTGGCCGCGACAATCAGGGTCGTCATGGGTGGGAAGGAACCTCTCGAGGAGTGGATGAAGTCGGGGCGCGCCCCTCAGTCTAGAGACCTATGCGGGGAACGCATCGATAGGCGCAAACTCAGACGTTCGCGTGCCGTTTCGACGCAGCAGCTGCGGCCGCGGCGCCCGTCAGACGGTTGCCGTTCTGGTCGACTCCGCCCGCATCGGGGTCATTCGCGAGGGGGCCACCGGAGAACCGCTTCTTTTCGACTTTGAGCTGCTCGACCGGGTTGCCGTCCTCGTCCTCGTAGAGGTAGGGCATGAGGCGGCGGCAGTCGTCCTCGCTTGGCTCGGGCGCCGGCGTCCGTCGCAGGTTCATCGTCGCGAGGATGGCTTCGTACTCGGGGACCTCTCGGAAGTAGCCCTTGAACACTGCGGGGAGCACGCCCTCCATTTCGGCGACGCCCACACCTCGCCCGGCCTTTGGGTCCGCCTTGACGTGGTCGGGCACAGCAGGCACCCCGCTGGGGTCCGAGAACGTCTGATTGCGGTTCGCCTCAGTCGCGTTCACCCCCAGCAGGATCTTGTTCGACAGAAGGGTGCGCAGCTTCGGTGGAATACCCGTAGTGCTGTTTGCCACCTGGGTACTGAGTACCATGCGGAGGCCTGTGAAACGCATCTCTGCTGCGACTTTAAGAATGACTCCCAATAAGAGGCCGTGGAGCATGTTCTCTCGCTCCGCCTCAACTCGCTCCGGGTGGTCCCTTGGGAGCATGGCCATCTTGTCGGTGAGCTGCAGGAGGCCTGAAAGCTCGTCGACGACGATGAAGATGGTGGGCATGCGATCGATCTCGGACTGGGGGAGCTGATCCATGCGCTGCACGCCATACTGCTTGAGGACTCGTGCTCGCCGCTCACCCTCCTCGTAGGTGAGCTTGAGGGATGCGACTGCCTGCTCGAGAGACTCGCAGCCCCAGCCACCAGTTCGCACGTACGGCTTGCACCAGAGGTAATCGACGGCCTTGTGTGGCACGTCAACGATGACGAGTTCCATGCCCGTCTGCAGGGCCCCGTAGATGAGCCCGTTGATGACAGAGCTCTTTCCTGACCCGGTTGTACCATTGATTGTACTATGGGGGCCGGCCGTCAGGGTGAGGGCCAATGGCTTCCCGTCCTCGTCGCCGTTCGGCCCGAGGGTCTGCCCGAAGATGAGGTGATCCTGGGTGTTCACCTTCGCTGCCAAGTCCAGCGGGAACGCGATGCCGCCCGGGAATGTCGGCTGGGTCGAAGGGATGACGTCCATCGTCAGCTTCGGCACGTCGATCCTCGAGTACCAGCCGGGCGCGCCGACCGCGGTGGTGATGACCTCGTCGAGCTTCGCGTCGTGCTTGGAGGGGGTGTACGTCTTCGGGAGGCCAACGTGGAATCCGCCGCCGCGCCGCTTCGAGACGCGCACCTCCCACGGCTTTGCGCCGACCACGATCGCGATCGCGTCCCGGCATCGCACTTCGTCCGGGCTGAGCTTCGCGAGGCGTGCGATGGCGCGGTACGAGTCGTAGTGCGTCATCACGTACCCCTCGAAATCGGGGATCGACTCGAAGCGTTTCGCGACCTTTTCACCGTCCCCCGGCCCGTACTCCGGGCCGAGCCGGACAGTCTTGTGGTCTTCGTTGGCGCCGGCCTCGACGGAGGAGACGGCGTCCTGGCGGGTGACGTAGAGCTTCCCGTCGGCCTGGTCGTAGTGCTCGATCTTCCACCCCGTGCCGTACAGGGCAGGGTCGATCGCGGTGAGGACCTTGTCGACGTGCTTCGGGTTGGTGGGGTCGAACTTCTGGCCGACGGGAATCGGCATGCGCTGCATGGTCATGGGTGGCGGTGACTGCTCTCGAGTTGGCGTGAACGTAGCTTAGGTGCGGGCAAGCAGGTCGTGAAGTAGCTGCGTCTCTGCCTGCGCGGGCAGGTGGCTGAGGAGGTAGAGCTCGCGCAGGTTGCGCTCCACGTCCGCGCTCGTGAGGCCGAGGGGTGCGTCTTCGGCGTCGAGAGCGAGGCGCAGCGCGTTGGACCAAGCCTGAGAGGCGGGGTCGGGGGCACGCTTGCAGAACCGGGCGGCGAACCCCGACGAGATGCGCGCCGCGACTTTGGCCCAGGCCGGGTCGGTGGAGGCGGCGGTGATGCTGGCGATGAACGCGAGCCGGGAGTCCGTCTTCGGGGTCGGGAGTACTGCAACGGCTGCGCGGGCGAGGATGAGCGCGACCTGCGGGCCGCGTCCCAGGAGTGCGTCCGCTTCGAGCGCCGAGTAGTGCTGCCACAGCTCCACGAGGGCCGGATCGATGTCGCGCTGGTCGCGGGTGCTCGCTCCCTTGAGGGCGTCGTGCCAGGCTTTGAGGGAGCGGTGCACCTCTCCCGGGGTGCTCTCGATCGCAACGCGGACGCGCTCGAGCTCCTCCGGGTCGGCAGGTAGCGTCAGCTCGGGGAGAGTGAACGAACTGCGGAAGACGTTCGCGCCGGCCAGGACGAGTATGGCGCTGTTGCGCTGGCGGTTGCCGCCAGCAAGCTCGCGCGCGGATTCGAGCGCGTCGACGAGCACGCCGACAGGGTCCCGGCTGTCGAGCTCGAAGTCGGTGTCGAGGCCGTCCCGGTCCGCGATCGCCTGCTCGCGCAGGAACTCGTCCTGCAGAATCTCGCGGGAGACGCCGCCGATGCGCTCCTCGCTCGCTGCGAGGTCGCGGGCAAAGTCAGCGGAGACCAGCTTCGCGTGCCGGTTGATCGCGTCTCGCGTCTTCGACTTCCCGACGGCCCGACCGGTCTGGCGGAACCAGCCGACTGCGCTCGCGCCTTTGGCGATCTTCGGCAGCTGCAGGTAGGAACTCAGGTGCTTGCCGGAGGGGCGAGCGCCCTCATGCACGGCGTCGGAGAACACCTTGCGGCGCAGGTCCACGCTCGTCTCCATGAACACCTCGTCGTGGGACAGGTGCTCGATGGATGGGTACGCGACCGCGTAGTCCCGGAAGCCCAGCTCGGTCATGCGGTGCGGGATGCCGAGCTTCGGGTTCGCGAGGATCTCCGCCAGGTAGCGGCGCACGCGCAGCGTCGAGTGGAACCTCGAGGGGTGCGAGGGCAGGTCGACCGCCTCCAGGTCGCCGGTCTCGCGCTCCCCGGGGACATAGCCGGAGCCGACGCCTCCGGACTGGTCGAGGGCGTGGGTGGCGAGGTTCCGGCAGACCGCGTCGATGTGTCGGGTCTCCACGCTGTCCTGCACCACGTAGCGCAGCAGCATCTCGACGGCGACTTCGTGCCAGGCGTCCAGGAGAGCGGCGACGAGGTGGCCTGCGGTGAACGCTTGCGGGTCGGCGAGGATCCGCGCGCACGTCACGGGGAGCTTCCGCTGGAACGTGGAGCGCAGCACCGCATCCGCGAGGGGAGGGATGCCGGAGGCGATGAGGTCAGCACGGGCGAACGTCGCCGCTTCTGGGCAGCCGGATGCCGCGATCCGACCGAAGGTGGCTGGGTTGGCGTGGAACTCGGCGAGACGCTCGCCAGCGAACTCCTGCACCGCGGGGGAGGCGTGCACGATCGTGGGCGCCGGCACGGGTGCGGGCAAAGACTGGACACCAGCCGAAGCGGTGCTCTGCTCAGGTGCGGGCAAGGTGGCGACAGCTGTGTCGCGAGTAGGGTTCTCAGGTGCGGACAAAGAAGAAGCGGTGGAGGTGGCAGTCATGACGTCCTTCGAGGGTGGCGGTGGTGCGGGCAGGGAATGCCTTGCCCGCACCCAATTAGCGCACACCATTCGGTGAGGCGCAACTGCTATGCGGGCACCACAACGGGATTCCGTGCGGCCGCTTCTGCAGCGTCCCTGGCTCGGCGGTCGTTCGAGTTGGTGGACACCTGCTTGAGGAACGCGGCGGGGAGCTTCACCTCAACGGGGGCGAGGCGCCTGGTCGCGTCGGAGATGTAGAAGACGCTGCCGCGCACGACCTCGCGGGAATCCTTCTTGAACAGCGTCTGGAGCGACTGCCGGTTGATGCCGTCCGCCTGGCCGGCATCGTTGCGGGGTGCGACGAGACGGTCCAGGATGCGCTGGTCGAGGGGCTCCCGGAACTTCATCATCTTCATCGCGGCGACCGCCTCGTCCGGGTCTTCGACGTAGCCCATAGCTCCCGAGCCGACGTACTTCGCGGTCTTGTTCTCCACCGGGCCCGACGGGGTCTGCGTGTACACCTGGATGAGCACGCCGAGCTCGCGCGCGAGACGCCCCTGCGCTTCCAGCTCCCCGGGGGCGAGTTTGTCGAGGACCCATCCCTCGTCGAAGTGCAGGACCGCGCCCTTGCGGGCAAGGCCGACGGTGCCGGCGCGGGAGATCATGCGGATGGCGTTCGCGGACGCCCGCACCGACTGGGATGCGTGACGTTCGGCGGGTTCGGTGTCGGCCATCGCGGGCAGCTCGAACGCGCCGTTACCGACGTAGAAGTACGTCATCCCGGCGCCGAAGTCGATCGTCTCCTCCGTGGAGCCGTACCCGAACGTGGTGCGGAACATGGGGGAGGAGGCGGCGAGCTTGTGGATGGGGGCGGTGATGGACGCGTCGATGATGCCGTCGCGTTCGGCGATGCGGAGGGCCTGCCCGGTCGCGCGGGCACCCTGGGCGACACCGTGGCGGATGGCGTCGAGGACGTCCGTCTGGAACTCCTCGCCGCGTCCCACGCCCCATGGGGCCATGCGGGTGATCATGTCGGCAGCGAGCGTGATGCCGGAGCCGAGGTTCGTGGAGAACCGCAGCGGGTCGAGGATCCCGTCCGCGCCTTCCAGGTCGGAGAACGAGATGCTGCGGCCGCCCTCGCGGCGGATGAACGCCGAGTGGTCGCTCTCGGGCTTCGGGTCGAGGATCAGCTGCGGGGATCCCTGGCGGTGCCACTGCTGCGCGAGCCACAGCAGCAGCATCGTGTTGTGGGTCGGCACGTAGTCGCCGATGAGGTAGCTCGAGTCTGGGGAGTCGACGCTGATGCACCGGCCGGGACGTGAGTCGATGGGGGTGATCGAGGCGATGCTGTGGTGCGTGGCGCCGGCGGTCCACGACACGGTCGACGTCATCGCGGAGGATGAGAGCTCGGCAACGTGGCCCGCTCGGCGCGCGGCGTCGAGGAGTGCGGGGGCGGCTCCGGCGGGCACGGTGATGCTGGCTTCGTTGTCGGAGTCGAGCGCGGAGACGTGCAGACCCGTGAGTGCATCCAGACGTGCGATCGCGTCGGGGGTTGCCGCGGATGCGCGGATGCGCCAGTCGGCGGCCGGTGCGAGTTCGAGCATCTCGCCGGTGGTGAGCACGAGCGCGCCCGGCTCGATCGTCATCATCGCGTCCTGGAGGTGCTGGAGGCGGGTGGCGAGCACAGCGAGGATGGCTCGGTCGTGAAGCTGGTCGAGGTCTCGGTTCAGGAGGGCCGCGCTGCGGTGCATCATCTGGAGCGTCGGCCACGGGCATCGCTCGCCGAACACGCGCTGGAAGAGCGAGAACGTCGCCTCCGGGGTCATTGGGGAGGTCGTCGGGATCGAGTCGTAGAGGCCGCGGATCGTCTCGACGGCGTACTCGAGGTCGGCGAAGCGGGGGAGGACCTCCGCGGGAGCGGAGACGATCCACTGGTGTTCGGCGCACGCGTCGAAGTGCTGGCCATCTCCCAGGGTGACGCGGAACAGCTCTGGCTCGGCTTCGATCTCCGAGAGCGCTGTGACCGTGCAGGGGTTGCCGTCGCGGCCGATGAGGCGGGTGCCGACACGCACGTCCCGGAGCGCGATGCGGCCGCCGTTGGGGGTGGGCAGGAGCGTGTCGAGGGTGAGGAGCTTCCCGGAGCCGGGGGATGCGGCGAAGAGGCGGATGGGGAGGTTGTCGCCGGAGGTCTGCGGGTCGCTGGAGAGGTACGCGGGCTGGTGGTCGTCTTCGGTGAACCCGGCGAGTGCGCCGACGCTGCGCCCGTCGGAGGTGAGCGGAGAGTCGCTGACGGCCTGGATCGAGGAGGTGCCGGCGTAGGCGATCGTCGAGGAGGGCAGGTCGAGCAGGTGCGGGTTCGCGTGGACGGAGGAGCAGATCATCATCTCCTGCCAGGCGGCGCCCTGCAGGTTCGTCATCGGGTCGACGCGTACGGCCGCGGGTACGAGCAGGTCGATGTCATCCACCTTGCCGTCGAGCGCGACGAGGATGCTCGTGTCGACCAGCGTGGGCGGCGCTCCAACGCGGCTGTAATGCGTGTAGAGGTCGTCGGTGACCTGCTCCTTGTCCTGCATCTCGACGCCGGTCTCCTTGCCGGCGTGCGCGAACTCTTTCCGGTCGCCGGACATCTGCCGGCGCTGACGGCGAATCTCCTGCTTGGTGATCTTCGCCGGCTCCACGATGCCTTCCACGGAGATGGCGCGCATGCCGGCATCCAGCAGGTCCACGCCCCACGCTGCCGAGATGGAGTTCGAGTCGTCGAAGTCGTAGTCGAACCCTTCGATGGACCCGAACGTGATCGTGGCCATGTCGGGGTGGTTGACGAGCTCCGGTGGCCACTCGTTGCAATCGCGCTCCTGCGTCTCGACGAGGCGGCGGTCGATGGACCGACGCAGCGACGGCGAGCGGAGGAAGTGCTGGTGATCGACGTGGGCGAGGGTCGGAACAGCGCGGGCGGACGCTCGGTCCATGGAGTGGTTCCACCAGTTGCCGGCGAACAGGAAGTCCTCCGCGTCCGGGATAGCGAGCTCGGCGCGGGCAAGTTCCGCGGCGACGCGCTTCGAGTCCCGCTCGAAGTCCTCCATCGGGGCGCCGTCCATGGTGGTGAAGAACGAGGTGACGTCTTCGACGATGGACCCGATGCCGTGGAAACCGGAGTCGGCGAGGAGCTTCACACCGAACATGACGAGCCGCTGGGGGACGAGCTCGTTCTCGAACTGCTCGTCCAGCTGCGCCTTCGTCGCGAGCCCCGTGGGAGCTTCGAACCAGGCAGGCACGTTGAGGCTGAGGAGCTTGAACCGGCGGTAGCTGGACTTCGCCATCTGCCGATTCACGGCCCGCTGACGAGCGAGTCCCGTGAGTCCGTGGATGGCGGCGTCGATGCGTCCGCCGAGGCGAGCTTTCTCCTCGTCGCTGCGCACGTCCCGCATCGCGCCGAGGGGCACCTTCCGCCACAGCCACACGGACCCGTCGACGCCGGGCACGCGTCCGTCGGGGAGCGGCTTGCCGTGGCGGGTGCTCAGGGGAGGCGCGGTCGGGGTGTCGTGAGGGTCTTTGCCGGTGATGGTGGAAGCCACGGGAAGGGTCCTGTCTGTCGAGAGTGCGGGGTGCGGCGGCGTCGGACGCGATTACGGCGTGGGGGCCGGGGCTGGTGAGGCGTCCGGTGCGGGTGTCTCTTCGGGAGCGGCAGTCGGGGCGGGCGTTTCGCCGCTGATCGTCGCGTCTTGGGCGGGGCCGACGTCGCGGCCGGTCACGGCGACCGAGTACGGCTCCAGTGAGGTGCCGGTGCCAGCGCCGCCCCAGGACACGACTCGGGGGCTGCCGGTGTCCGCTCCCGTGACGAGCAGGTCATAGGTCATGAGCGAGGTCTTCTTCGTCTCCCCGGCGGTCGGGGCTGGCTGCGCGCCGAGGAGGGCGTTGAGGTTGACGCGGACGAGCATCGTGTCGGCGGGTGCGTCCTCGCCGTCGGCTGGGATCGGGAGCGCGGACTCGGCGACTTCGACGCTGGCGCCGAGGGCGATGCCGACGGGCATGTACGAGTGGGTGGTGTCGGGGTCGCCGACGACGAGGCGCAGCGCCTTCGGGTCGCCGGAGGTGAACGCGGCCGCCCACGCCTGCACTGCCTCTTCGACGGGCGCGGGAGCGGAGGCTGTCTCCCAGCCGGACCAGACGACCTTCTGGCCCCAGGCTTGCCCGGTCGGGGCATCCGGGGCGATGCGCAGCAGGCTCGGGTGGTCGGCGACGCGGGAACCGAGGAGCTCGTTCGACTCCACCTGCACGCTCGCCTCGTACAGGTACCCCTGCCCGTCGCGAATCGTGAAGTGGTGCAGCTCGACCGCGTACCCGGGCAGCGCGGACACGTCGCGGTCGCTCATGCCCGGAGCCGCGGTCGGTGCGGGTGTGGTGTCGACGCCGTCCCACGACAGCAGCACGCCCCCGGGCACGGGAGCTGGGTTCTGGCCGAGCCACGTCGTGATGCTTGCCATTGCCAGGGCTTTGCCGTCGGAGTCGACGAGGTCGGTTGAGAGTACTGGGGCGGGCTCCTCGCGCTGCTGCAGGAGCAGCGACCCTCCGGCGACGACGGCGATCCCGACGACGCCGACGCCGATGGCGATGAGCCAGCGTCGTGCCGCTCTCCGGCTCATCTCGCGCTTCTTCGCCGCAGGTGCCTGCCGGTTCGTGGCCATCGGGAAGTCGTCGTCGAACGGCGTCGGCGCTGCGGTCGGCTTGACCTTGGGCTTCGGGCTCATGGGCGGGGTGCTCCTAGCGGTGCGGAGGTGGAGTCGGAGGTGGCGGTGCGTTGGTGGATGACGTCGGCTGCGGCGATCGCGACGCGCTGGTCCCCGTCGAGCGCGAGGACAGCGAGCACGTCAGCGGGGACGTCGGGATGGGCGGCCGCTGCGATGCGCACCTGCGGGTCCGGGTGCTGGATGATCGCCTCGAAGCAGTCCGAGCATCCGGCGACACCGGCGGGCACGGTCTCGCGGCACGGGCGCCATGACTCGGCGCTCTTCCCGGGCAGAGTCGACGCTCCCGGCTTGCCGGGCACGTACCGCCAGAGGGTGCAGGTGGGCATGGCCGGGGCTACTTCGCGCTCGTCGCCTGACGGAGCCGCTCGATGCGCTCGAGGTCCCAGTCGGACAGCTCGGCGACGGCGGTCGCGATTTTGCGCGCCGTCCCGAACGCATCTCCCGCGGCGGGGGACCCATCGAGGCGGCCGAGGGAGGCGAGCACGCGCCACAGCAGACGCCGGTGGGCGTCGTCCAGGCCGAACAGTCGCTCGATCCGGTCGAGCTCGCTCTCGATACCGCGCAGCTCCTGCAGTGTCTCGACGATCTTCGCGGTCGACTTCGACCCGCCGCCTTCCACTGCCAGCTGCGTGGTGAGGGAGGCAACGTCGTTCGAGATGGTGCGGGTGCCGCCGAGGAGGCCCGCGAGGAGCTCCCGGTCACCGTCGTCGAGGGTGGACACCCGCGCGTGGATGCTCAGGATCTTCCCGACGACCGCACGCGTCAGCTTCGCGGGCGCCGGGCGGGTTGCCTTCGCGGCAGGCGCGGACGCGCGACGGGACCGACGAGTTGGTGCTTCGTCGCCGGCGGCCGGTGTCGGCAGAGCAGCGGGCAGCGGGACGGGCTCGGCTGCGGTCTCTGGCTCCCGAGGTGGGAGCGGCTGAACCGGGGCCGGAGCGGGAGCGCCGAACGCGACGTCGGGGCTGTAGCCGAACGAGGTGTCGGTCATCGGGCACCACCTCCCGAACGGGAGACGGCACGACGGGCCGGGGAGAGTGCGGAGGGTGCGGGGCAGGAGCTCATGGGGACTCTATGCGCGACGACCCCGGAAACGACGAACGCCCGCGGCGAGAGTGTCTCGCGGCGGGCGTGGGTGGTGCGTGCGGGCTTGGGGTCCGTGGGCGGAGTTCGGGCAGAGACATGGCTCTGGCTCGACAGACCGGTGGGCTGGTCCCAGCTGTCGAAAAGTTACCCCGGACCGGCCGACGGCGCAACCCGGCGGTCGTCGGCGGACGGGACCGACCGAGACCACAGATCCGCGCCGTTCCGGGCATCGGAGGCGGTTTTGGGTGATCGTCGGGTCGGTCTGGCGGGGTCAGCGGCGGGTGCCGAAATACCGGTTTCGAGGCCCGATTTTGGGCGAAACATAGTTGCGAGGCCGGATTCCTAGGCGCTCCTAGAACCTCGCCTAGGTCGAGTTCCCAGTCGGCAGTAGGGGAAACCCCTTACTACTACTACTACTAGGAAAAGGAAAAGGTCTATATATATAGATATATCTATATATGGGTAATTCGACTCCTTTTCATCTTTTCTCTTATTGATCTCTCTATATAGGCATTTCTGGGATCGCTAGTTGGGCTGGGAGGGCAAGGCTTGGCCAAGAAACTCCTGGTCAAAAATGGAATCCGCTCACTAGGTCTCGAGTTGGCGACTTAGTTCCAACTATGTTTCGCCGATTCCTGGGTTTTCCACCGGTGGCTGGATTCACAGGAAAAGCTCAGCAGGCGACACGCCCAAGCGGTTCTTTATTGGACCTCTCCCGGGCGTGTCGCCATTCCGTGTGAGTTGCCCACCTCAAGCCTGAATCTGGCCTCAAAACAACCCTGCCGCGCCCCCATCGACCCTCTGACGGAGGTACCCGCATAGACCTGGGGTGACCACCCAAGTACTCGCCCAGACGCCCCCGCCCGCCCCCTCCTCGTACCGAGAGAAGACCCTCCCGCTGACGGGGCTGCGGTGGACCAATGACGGGCGTCTCCTCGTCACCTCCGACGAGACTGCCGCGTCGCTCAACCGTCGAGCGTTCTCCGTGTCGGCAGGCCAGGCGATCGCGCAGTGCCAGTCCAAGTGGCTCGCTTCCCAGGTCGTGCCGCGCGAGGACGACCCCCTCCAGGCGGCCCCGCTGGGCGTGCACGCGCACGCCGCACTCGAGTCCTTCTACCGGGACGTGCCCGCACCCGAGCGCACCAGGGAACGCCTCCAGGAGCACGTGCGCCAGGTGTTCCTCAGCCCCGACTTCCGAGCGGACCAGGAAAAGCTCGACCCGGACGGGCGCATCACGCAGGAGCTGAAAGTCATGGACTTCGCCCTCGGTGTGCTGGAGCTGGAAGACCCGACGCAGGTCAACGTCATCGAGGTCGAGCGGCGGTTCAAGGCCGTCCCGCTGAACACGTTCCTGAACCTGAACGGCTTCATCGACCGCGTCGAGCGGCTCTTCACCGGCAAGGGCGAAGAGGTGGAGATCACCGACTACAAGACCGGCAAGTACGAGAAGTTCAACCCCGACTACGGGAACCGCGACGAGAAGGCCGACCAGATCCGCATCTACGGCCGCGGCTACGAGAAACAGACCGGCATCCGCCCCACACGCGGGCAGCTGCTCTACACAGGCGCTCGGGCGCGCACCGAGGTCGACATGAGCGTGGAAGCCACCGACGACTCCGTGCAGTGGCTCACCGAGCAGTACCAGGCCCAGCAGCGCGCGGTCGAAGCTCGGGAGTTCACCACGAACCCGGGCCCGCTGTGCGCGTGGTGCCCGCTCGTGAACGCCTGCCCGGTCGGCCAGATCGGCTCGCCGAAGAAGTGGACGAACGCCGACAAGTTCGCCCTCGAGCTCAGCAACGGAGTCGCGCTGACGGAGAAGCGCCGCGCCTGGATGCTCAAAGACGCCGTATCGCTGCGCAAGGCAGGTGCCGCCGCCGACGGGCAGTTCAGCCCCAACCAGCTCGGCATCGAAGGCTCCCGCGCGTTCAAGCCCAACCCCGTCGTCCCACCGCTGATCCTCGCTGCTCTCGAAGCGGACGAGGCCCCCGGGTGCGAGCCCGACGCACGCCCCCGCATAGAGACCTCACCACCACCACCAGCACCGCTGATCCAGGAGATCCACGCCATGACTATGACCGCAGCCCCGCAGCAGGCCGCCCAGCAGATGCCGGCACAGGCACCCCAGCAGGCACCCCAGCAGCAGATGACGCCGCGTCCCGAAGGTCGTCCGTTCGACGAGATCGTGAACGGCCCCGGAGGCGCGCCTCTGCTGAACCTCAACTCGTACGCCGCGACCGGAGTGTTCGGCCTTGTGGGACTCGCCGCGGAGTCACTGACCAAGGCCGGCGTTGCCGCTCCCACTCAGGAGCAGACGCTCGCCCTCGCCCGAGTGTTCGCGCGAATGGTCCAGCGAGCCGAGGCCGGCATCACCGGGGGCACCGGCTGGTCGTCGGGCGCGAACACGCGCATCCGCGGCCTGCTGCGCAGCGTCCTCGAACAGCGCGCCCTGCCCGTCGGCGCAGGCCCCGAGGCGTGGACCGCCTGGTACCAGACCAACGGCCCGTACCTGATGACGCTCGCGAAGACCGCGATGACCGTCTGGGAAGACGAAGCCATCAGCGAGGAGCTGCTCATGGAGTCGCTCGCCGTCGCCGCGACCGCGCAGAAGGGTGGACCGTTCGCGTGAGCACGCCCGAGCTGTGACCCAGCGGGCACCGATGCCCGCATAGCCACCCACCACCCCTGATCCACTGCACTGCCCCTGGAGGCCAGCCCATGTCCAAGCCCGAATCCGGACCCATCATCGAACTCTACGAGCAGCAGAAGATGCAGCTGCTTCCCATCGCCCACCTCATCGCGGCGATGGGTCACGGTGCCGACTACAGCGACCAGCACGTGGGGGACGCGACCCAGCGCATCCTCGAGTCGACCATGCCCGGCTCGAACATCGACCGGATCGTCCGCGCGCTCGACTTCGAGGCGGCGAAGGTCGTCGAGACGAAGACGTTCGTCGGCACGGTCATCCACGTCGACCGCGACCTCAAGTCGCAGCGCGGCATCGTCATCCTCAAGACTGCGGTCGCGAAGTACAACAAGCTCGGCCAGGACCTGGTGCGCAGCGACCGTCTCGACGGGCCGAAGAGCGAGGCCGTGAGCGAGCTCATGAAGCAGACGCTCGGCCTCGTCGGCCACAAGGTCGCCGTCACCGTCAACATGGTCGCCGGTAAGGAAGGTGACACGAAGTACCGCGTCCTCGCGGGCCTCGAAGACCGCGGCGTCGATCCGGCGTACAACGTCGGCAACCCCGAGTACCAGGTGAAGCCCGAGCACAAGGGGCAGCAGTTCGATCTCCGCAACTGGGCGCAGCTGCGCAACACGCCACTGCACAACCCGCACGGGTACGCGCCCGACATCGACGCGGCGCAGCTCGCGAATCTCCCCAACAACGGCGTCCCCGCCCACATGGTTCAGCAGGTGCAGCCGGCGTAACCCGCCGCACCGCCGTCCACCCAGACCGCCCCACCCGACGAGGCCTCCGCAGGCACGCTCTGCTCGCCGGGTGGGGCTTCACCATGCCCAGCAGAACCCGGAACCACCATGCTCGAGCCACCTGAACCGATCGTGCTTGTCTGCGACGACGCCGACGCGGCCGCCGCGATCGGGGACATGCTCGACGCGCGAGCGATCCTCCTCGAAGCCGGACACGCGACCCGCACCGACGAGCTCCCGGAGCAACTCCGACCGCCACGAGTGACCATCACCGGCGCGCACGCGTCAACAGTGCTTGCGCGACACCGCGAGGCGCACCTGCTGGCTCTCGGTGTCGAGGTCCACGTGGTGGCGCCGAACCCAACAACGTTCGATTCGGCGATCGTCTAATCTGCGGGGATGCTGTCACCGAAGGCGCGGGCACTGCTCGACTATGAGCGCGCGAATCCCGACATGTGTCCAGCCAAGCTCGAATGGCTCACCGCGCACGGCTGGCGCATCGGCCGCCACCACCAACAGATCGACCGCCTGCTCCTGGACCCGGATGCCATGGCCGAATACCCGGACGTCGCCGCTCGCGCCGCTGAACGACGCGAGCGGACGATCACCGCCGGTCAGTCGAACAGGCCAGTCGCCAGGGGGTTGTGACCGGGCGCAGGCGCGTTCGAGTACACCGGGGGTGCGAACAGGTCCGCCGCAGGCGATGAGGCCGCTGCGGAGGGCACTGCCACCGGGGTCGGAGCAGCTGCCGGTGCGTCCGTCCCGAACAGCGCCTCCAGTCCATCCAGATCGGCCGGAGTGAGGCACGGGGATGGGCTGACGAGGTGGATGCCTGGGAGACGGTCCCGAACGCGCTGCACGTCGTCCTCGTGACGCTCCTGGTGGTCGTCCGCCCACGCGATCGGAACCTGCGCGGTCATCTCGACGGAGAGCAGCGCTTCTGCCTTGCGCCAGCCGTCGACGGAGGTGGGCTGGGTGAGCGTGCGCGTCTCCCGGCCCAAGAGCGCGTCGAACGTCGGCGCGGCGTCGGTGTCCCAATCCGTGAGCCAGACGATCTCGCACCGCAGCTGCCCAAGCCGGCGCAGCATCGTCCGCGAGATCCAGACGGCCCCGTGTGGTGTGTCCGGCAGGATCTCCGCGTCGTCCCAGAGCCCCACGGGGATCGACAGCGGGCTGATGGTGTTTTCGACGTCGAGGAACAGCGTCGGCGCGTGCACCTCGAAGGCGGCGTCTGCGGTGGGCACGACGGCATCGTACGAGTCGGTGTGATCCGGCTCGTCGTCGTCGATCGCGTCGATGGCGTCGATGGCGGACGAGAACAGGTCGAACGGACGCTGGACCGGCGCCACCTGCACGGGTTCCGACTGCACTGCTTCCGGCAGAGCGTCGTCCTCCGCATCCCCCTCGGGCACGTCGAACGGGTTGAACCCGACAGGAGGAGTGAGGACCGGAGCCTGCTGCGCCAGCGGGTCCACCGGAGCCACCTCGTCCTCGTTGTCGTCGTCGAAGTCGAACGCGAGGTCGGGGCCGGCGAATGTGACCTCTTCCACGGGAGCCACGAGCTCGATGACGTCGGCGGGGGTGTCGTCGAGGAGCTGCCCGAAGACGCCGGCGGTGTTCGTCGTCGCGGCGTCGGCCGCAACCATCCCGGCGAGGTCCATCTGCTCGGTCATCTCGTCGACGTGCGCGCGGAGCTGCTCGACCATGCCGGCGTTGTGGGAGAGGTGGGAGCCTTCGGTGCCGTACCAGGACTGCAGGATCTTGGTGGGCCCCTGCTGGTTCGACTCGAGCATGCCGCGGCCCTTCATGCCGGCGGCTTGCCCGAGGTCGGGAGCGGCGGTCGCGTCCTTGAGTGCAGACATGAGGCTGCCGAAGGAGAGCTTGCCGAGCACGAGCCGGGCGAGGTTGCCCTTGAGGTCCCGCCCGCCCGGGATCTGGTCCATGGTGTCCTTCTTGAGTTCCTGGGTCGCGAGCACCAGGTGGACGCCGGCGCTTCGGGCCTCACGGGCGATGCGGCCGACCTTGGCGCCGATGTTCTGCTTCGCGTTGGCGATCGCCTGCTGTTCCGCGATCTCCTGCAGCATCTCCGGCGTCATCCCGTCCGTTGCTTTCGGGACGCGGTCGGCCATCATGAGGGACGTGAACTCGTCGATGAAGATGACGATGCGGCGCGGCCGCTCGGCTGCCGGCAGGTCCGTGATGGAGCCGACACCGCGGGACGCGTTGAACCGCTTCCGGCGCTGCACTTCCGCGTAGAGCTCGTCGAGCATTCGGCTGGTCTCGAGGACCTCGCCGGTGACCGCTTTCATCCAGGACTTGGCGAACTGGAAGTCGGCGCCGAACTTCACCGGGTCGGCGAGGTAGCAGTCGAAGCCGCGCAGCAGGAACCCCGTGAGGAGCACGCCGAGCGTGATCGACTTGCCGGTACCGGTGCCACCGAGCACGAGCAGGTGCGGGTCCAGGTCCAGATCGAACCGGACGGGCGCCCCGTCGACGCCGGATGCGACGGGCACAGCCAGCCCGCCGTCGTTCATCGCGTCCCAGTCGATGGGGGCGGGGAAGGGGACCGGGTCTTCGCGGCTGATGCGCAGCAGCACCTCGCTGGGGGTGTCTGCCGGCTGGACGTCGATGAACTTGTTGCTGGTGGTGGAGCGGAGCGTGCCGAGCCGTTTCGGTTCGCGGAAGTCGTCGATGGATCGGCCGAGCGGGATCTTGAACGTCGCCTGCTGCACCTTCTCGTTGCCGGGCAGCGGCTCCAGCGACAGGAGCTTCGGGGCGAGCCCGTCGGTGCCGATGAGGTTCGTCGCCTCGAACGCCGCCTCCCACTCGATGGCGGTGCAGTAGTCCTCGTTCGCGCGGGCGCGGGGGCCGGAGAACTGCACGTCGGGGGCGTTCGGGCGGGCGCCGTAGACGATGACGCAGCCGTCCTGCGCGCCGGTGACCTGCATCCAGTCGCAGCCGATGAGGCTCTTCATGCTGCCCAGCGACTTGCGCACCTGGTCGGTGGTGACGCCTCCGTAGAGGCGGAGCGTCACGCGCCAGATGCTGGAGTCGGTGTCGGGCCCGGTGAGGTTTTCTACCTGAACTACTTCGGGGCGGGCGAGCTTCGACGCCTCGAACGCTTTCGCGAGGCCCGCGCCGAGGACGATCGTTGCGACCTGGTTGGTCTCCGCCCTCGCGGTTGCCATCTTCTTGCTGGCCGAGAGGTTCGCGTAGAGCCGGGCGGGGTTCATCTCGATCGGGTCCTTGGACCAGGCGACCGCGAACGCGCCGGAGTTGCGCTCGCCCTGCCGGGAGGAGCCGGCGGCCTTCCACGCCATGAGGTACACGAACGGGGCGGAGTCGAGTGCCGTCGTGAGCGTCGTCTCGACCTTCGAGCGGAGGAACGTGCCGACGTCGACGCCCTGGAGCACCTGGAACGGCATCACCTCGATCGACATGGGCTTCGGCGGGCGCATGGAGCCGGCGTGCGGGTTGTGGTTGACGAACTCGTGCACCTTCTTGTTGCGCACCAGCGCCGTGTGCGGCTTCTGGCCGCCGACGATGCCGGCGCTGAGCACGGTGTCGCTCCAGCGGCGGCCCCACAGGTCCTCCTCGTCGATGCGAGCGAAGTCGTCGAGCAGTCCCGGGTTCTGCAGCGTCGTCGAGCCCGCGGTGAGCGCGCCGACGTAGAGGGTCGTCGCCCCATACGGGTCCGGGACCGCGCGGGCCTCGACGAGCTCGCCGAACCCAGAGCTGTAGACGTGGTTCGCGGCGGCGCCCGCGTGCCCGAGACCTGACGCGTCGGCGATCGTGCACGCGTAGGCGACGGTGTACTCCGGTGCTTCCTCGGCTTCGGGGGTCTCCATGAGCAGGTCCGGCTTCGCGTCGGCGTCAACGGGCTTGGCGCCTTCGGGGGCGGTCGAGATGAGCTCGAATCCGGACAGGAGCGGCCACGAGTCTGGCATCGCCTTGTTCGCGGTCGCGGCCCAGTAGAGGATCGAGTCGATGGCGAGCTCTGCGATCTCCGCGGACGTGTCGGGGCGGGCGAGGTCCGGCTTCTGGTCCTTCGGCCACGACGCGACACGGAACCGCAGCGGGTGACGGGTGCCGGGCTTCGGCTGCCCCTGCTGGTCGATCTCCGGGGTGGAGAGAATCGCGAGGTCGCGGGAGTGGCCCTGGCCTGCGAGCTGCAGGCCGATGGCGTCGCCGAGTTTGAACATGCCCGCGGTGCCGTATGCGGATGGCGCGTCGAAGGTGTCCACCTGCAGGTCGATGTCGGGGTACGCGGCATGGTCGACGAGGCGAGGTTCGGCCTGCTTGAACTCTTTCAGCTCCGGCCACACTGCCGCCCACCGCTCGGCCGCCTCGCACCGTTCGCGCCACGCTTCGATGAGCGGCTTCGAGAAGACGCCGATGACGACCGCGAGACTCGCGGCAATGCCCAGCGCGACCGCCTGGATCGTCGGCGAGGGAAGCCACGGCGCGATCTCGGGCACGTCCTCGAGCTGGAGAACGTCGACGGTCACGAGCGACGCTGGAACGATCAGGCACGCGATCAGGGCGACTCGCGCGGGGACGGAGGTCTTCACCCGGTCGATGAGGTCGAGCACGCCAGCGTACGGGCGAGGCTCGCGCTCCGCCGCGGCACGATTCAAGGTGTCCAGTCCCGCGACGACGAGCGCCATCGCCGCGTACGCGTTCACCGCGCGCAGGCCCGCCTCCCACGACGAGGAGATGACCGGCACGACGAGGGGTGCACCTCCAGCGCCGAGGTCGAACGCGTGGCCGGAGCCGAGCACCGGCAGGAACCAGACAGCGACCGCCAGGGCGAGAGCTGCGATCGGGAGGAGCGCGACGCGCTTGCCCGGCCACAGCGCGGGGGAGAGGAACAGGTGTCCGCGCAGCGACTGCCACGCCCGGAACCGGCGAGCGAGCTGTTTCTCATACTCGCTCGCCGGCGTCTCCACGCCGTTCTTCTTCGGACCGGTGAACATCGGCGAGACGGCGTTGAACGTCGCAATGAGCACGACGATCCACGCGGCGAAGAAGCCGGGGTACTCGAACCAGGACAGACCGATCCCGACGGGGACGGCCGCGACGGCGAACGGGACAGCGAGCGGCGACTGCTGCGGGCGCTTGGCGGCAGGAGGCATGAGGCAGTGGAGTCCTTTCGAGGACGACGAGCAGGAAGGGAAGCTGGGTGGCGTCAGCGGGTGAGAGCTGCGAACGCGGCGGCCGTCGGATGCGGTGCCCGCCCGTTCGGGAGCACCAGCTGCGGGAAGCGCGCGAGCGTCTCGAGGGTGCGAGCTCGGGCGTCGATCGGGCGGTACGCGAACACCGGAGCTGATTTCGGATGTGTGTTCGCCGGCACCGTCACCACCAGCGGGACCGCGAACGGCATCAGCGCGCCGCGTCGCTCCAGGTGGCGGGTGAACGCGGCGAGCGCGTTCGGGAGGGTGCGCTTGTCGCCGAACGGGAACGCCTCGAACCCGCGACGAGTGACCCCGCCGTACGTCCAGTAGAACGCCGGCCGCCACGCCTTCGCGTCGATCAGGAGCACTTCGCTCGAGCCGACGACGACGTGATCGATGTTCGCGCCGTGCCCGTTCGGGATCGTCACGTCATGGAACACGTCAGGACCGTCCGGGCGCACCGCCCATGCTTCCAGGACACGCGCGAGGGATCGTTCACCCGCTGCGCCGATCTGCGCGACCCGCTCGTTCGCGGCCCACGACGCCGTCGAGGCGTGCTCGAGGCTCCCGCCGGCCGTGCCGTAGACGCTGCCCATGGCTCACTCCGATCCAGTCGAGCAGAGTGCCCGCTGGCCTCCCTATGCGGAGACGGGAGAAGGACTGCTCTCTCGGGTCTTACCCGGGGATTCGACGCGACCGCAAACCCTCGTCAACCTGAGCGTTAGCCGATAACGTCGGGAGATCCCCAGTCCGCTCCACCGCCGGAGAACAAGTGAAAAAGCTCTACGCGCTCATCAGCGCGCTCATCGTCGCACTCCTCTTCGGAGGGGCCGTCGCTACAGCAGCGCACGCGGCACCGATCCCCGTCGACCCCGATGTGACGGGGCCGGAGTTGATTTCTGCCGTTGTGACGTCGCGGTCGATGGTTGGTGCCGGGGACGAGGTTACGGTCGACTTCGTGGTTCGGGAGAGTGCGGGTCTTCAGTTTGTGGGATTCGCGG